>NZ_JAOTRW010000017.1:0-1198 GCF_030247495.1 Azospira sp.
TGATACTGGAGTCCAGATGAGCAGCCAACCGAGATTCAATTGGGAAGACCCGTTGCTGATGGAACGGCAACTGACGGAAGACGAACGCATGGTGAGGGACGCGGCGGCGGCCTACGCCCAGGACAAGCTGGCGCCGCGCGTGCTGGAAGCCTTCCGCCACGAAAAGACCGACCCGGCGATCTTCCGCGAAATGGGCGAACTCGGTCTGCTCGGCACCACCATTCCCGAAGAATACGGCGGCGCCGGCCTGAACTACGTCTGCTACGGGCTGGCCGCCAGGGAAGTCGAACGCGTCGACTCCGGCTACCGCTCCATGATGAGCGTGCAAAGCTCGCTGGTCATGGTGCCGATCCACGAATTCGGCAACGAAGCCACCAAACGCAAGTACCTGCCCAAGCTCGCCACCGGCGAACTCATCGGCTGCTTCGGCCTCACCGAACCGAATCATGGCTCGGACCCCGGCAGCATGGTCACCCGTGCCCGCGCGGTGGACGGCGGCTACAGCATTTCGGGTTCCAAGATGTGGATCACCAACAGCCCGATCGCCGACGTCTTCGTCGTCTGGGCCAAGGACGACGGCGGCCAGATCCGCGGCTTCGTGCTGGAGAAGGGCTGGAAGGGCCTGTCCGCCCCGGCCATCCACGGCAAGATGGGACTCAGAGCCTCGATCACCGGCGAAATCGTCATGGACGAAGTCTTCTGTCCCGAAGAGAACGCCTTCCCCGAGGTGCGCGGCCTCAAGGGCCCGTTCACCTGCCTCAACTCGGCCCGCTACGGCATCGCCTGGGGGGCGCTGGGCGCCGCCGAATACTGCTGGCACGCCGCCCGCCAATACACCCTGGACAGGAAGCAGTTCGGCCGGCCGCTGGCCGCCAACCAGCTGGTCCAGTTGAAACTCGCCAACATGCAGACCGAAATCACCCTGGCCCTGCAAGGCTGCCTGCGCCTGGGACGGATGAAGGACGAAGGCGTCGCCGCGGTCGAGATCACCTCGATCATGAAGCGCAACTCCTGCGGCAAGTCGCTGGAGATTGCCCGCCTGGCGCGGGACATGCTGGGCGGCAACGGCATCTCGGACGAATTCGGCGTGATCCGCCACGTGGTCAATCTGGAAGTGGTCAATACCTACGAAGGCACGCACGACATCCATGCCCTGATCCTCGGCCGGGCGCAGACGGGGATACAGGCGTTCAGCTGA
>NZ_JAOTRW010000013.1:0-77009 GCF_030247495.1 Azospira sp.
CGCCGCTGTTGAGCCACAGGCCTGGCTGGCGCCACCAGTTGAAGTAGTTGACGCCAAAAATTTCTAAATCAAATCCGTCGGTTAAAAGCGATTTTCGAGGATTTCGTATGAATCCCGGCCGACCCTCTACACCCGCCGGCAGCGCGGCGACGAGCAATTCCTAGCGCGTCAGCGCATGGATTTCCTGCTGATGCTGGAGCAGGGCATGCGCATCGTGATCGAGATCGATGGCCGCCAGCACTATGCCGAACCCGATCCCCTGATGCCGGATCGTTTTATCGCAAATGCGCAGCGCTATGCCGAGATGGTTGCGGAAGATCGTCGGCTGCGACTGGCGGGATATGAGGTCTACCGGTTCGGCGGGCACGAGTTTTTGGACGTCGACTTCGAGCAGCGCAAGATTGGGCCGCTCGCTCAACAATGCGTTGCAGAATTTTTCGACCGACTGCTGTCAATACATGGCGTGCTCAATAGAGAACCCCAGGCACCCTGATGTAGAGAATGCGTTGATGCCCCGAACAACCATGCAGCAGATATTGAAAGACCGCTAACGAGCGGTCCGGTAGCGCGCCCTTGGCGAGTAAAGTGCCCTGCCAATCTCTAGTGCGTCATCCGGGGCAGCGGGTACGGGGCACATAATTTTATAGGCGTCGACGCGGAAGTAGTATCTAGGATCGGCGCGATAGATAGTCATCGGATGGCCCAAAATCAGCTATCGCCTTTACCATCGTATGCGATGCTTTTCTTCCGTTTCTTTGTGCCGCCGGTCATCGTCCACATGAAGGTATTGGCTTGTCGTACTCAACGATTCGTGGCCCAGATTGTCTCGGACCAGGCGCAAGTCGATCTGCTGATCAGCCATATGCGAACCGGCAGTATGACGCAACCAGTGTGCCGATGCGCGCTCAAGTAAATTCGCTCGGACGACATACTCATCACCTCGCTGACGCAAGCGCTCCGCTGCTCCCTCGAAAATCTTCTTGACGATCGAATGCAGCGCCGCCCGGGTCAATGGATCCCGCGATTTTCCAATCGGCAGCAGCAAGGGGGTATCCTCATTAGGGCTAGGGAAGGGCGCCAAGCCTATCTCACGCCGATAACGGGCCAGTTCAACCATCAATTCACTGGTCGCCGGCACCAAGCGTTCCTTGTCGCCTTTGCCCAGAACCTCCAGCCACCAGCGCTCATCGCCCTCGCGGTCGCGCCGGCAAAAGAAACTGCCCATGGTGTTTTCAGCGACTTCCGAGATCCGAAGGCCGCCTAGATAGAGGAGGGTGAATAGCCACCGTACGCGAAAATAGTGGGCCCGTTGGCGATCGGTTTCTCGGGGCATGCTATCAATGAAGACTTTCAATTCCTGCCAAAGGTCTGGGTCGAGATAGCGTGTAATTCGGGGTTTGGCCCGACGTGCCCGGTGCCGCGATAAGGACAAGGGATTGCCGGCCAGGTAGCCAGCATCGACCAACCAGGAAAACATCACATTCAAGATGATCATGGCCTGGCGTTGACTGGCCGTCGAGAGCGGCCCATAGAACGGCCGCCAACGAGGATCATCCCGAGGATGCTTGCGACCACCGCCAGCTACCCATTTTTCACGCGGTTGGGGATCCAAGAGGAATTGCTGGTACACCAGGAAATCCTCATGGGTCAGGGAGGAGAGGGGTTTGCCCAATTGGAGCGTTGACCACAGCAATAAGCGCTCAGCTTCCTTCCGGTAGTTGTCGAACGTCGTCTTGGTTTCGATGAAACGCGCCAACCAGGCGTGAATGGCCTGCAGATCATTGGAGGCGGCAATCTGAGCGACCCAACCAACGGCACGATTACGTCCTTGGCTGCCGTCGAGGTCAGCTGGCAACAGAATCTGCTCAACAGGAATCGGCGCGAGCGCGGTATCAGTCATTTTCGGCCTGAAAACGTGGATTAAGGTCTCAGTATTTCCTCAACGCCATCACGTCGCAATAATTCGACATTATAGTCGTAATGTCAAATAAAATGCCGATTGTGCAATATATACAACGTTATACGTTGTATTATTAAAGATTGGCTGGGTATTGTTGCCTGACGACAGTCATAGGAGTCATCAAGATTAGCACCGAAGCCCAAATCCACGCCGACGTCGAAGCCCTCCGCGAGCGGACGCCTGAAACGCAGGATCTGTACCGCGAAGTGTGCACTGTCCTTTTCTTCCGGTATGGCATCACGCCAACCGCCAACAAACTGTATCAGTATGTCCGGAAGGGCAGCATGTCAGCCCCCGCGGAAGCTCTGGCGAATTTCTGGGAGGACTTGCGCGAGAAAAGCCGAGTTCGCATTGAGCACCCCGATCTGCCTGAGGCCGTGAAAGCAGCCGCCGGCGATCTTGTGGCCAGCCTGTGGACACAGGCCCAAGCGGCTGCCCAGGACGGACTGGCTGGTTTCCGCAACGAAGCGCAAGCCGCGGTCCTAGAAGCCCAAAATGGGAAAGCAGCGGCGGAATCCGACCGGGCTACAGCACTGGCAGAATTAGGGCTGGCTCACCACACGATTCAGGTGGCTACGGAGCGTGCCCTGCAATTGGAACGCGACCTGGCAGCAGAGCAAGCTGGTAAGGCATCTTTGGCGGAACAGTTGGCGGCAGCCGTACGTCAACAAATGGTCCTCGAGGCTGCGCTGGCCGAATCCCGGCGAGATTTTGCGGTGGAACTAGAAAAGCTGCGCCAAGCCCTGCAAAAATCAGAAGAACGTCACGAGGCTGGCGAGAAACGAGCGATGCTGGAGATTGACCGCGAACGAACAGCATCCGCTAAGCTCCAGACGGAATTAGCACAACTCCGTAAAAATCAGATGGAAGCCGCAGAACGGCATCGGAGCGAAGCGGGACTCCTTCAGAAGGAACTCGCAGAAGCCCGTCAAGTTGCAGGAATAGCCGAAGGCACGCTTCAGGAAATGCGGGCGATCTATCAGCGGCAGACCGAGCAGACGCAATCCTTGCAAGCAGCCATGGCAGAAGGCGAAGTCCAGAAGACCTTGATGGAACGAGACCTAAAGGCTTGTCAGGAGAAAGTCAGTTCCCTGGAGAAGGAGCGTCAGCAGTTGAACCCCACACCGGCAGGCGAGAGCGAAGTTGCTAAACCACGTAGAAAAAGCAGGAAACCTCTTGGTGGCTGAGTCTTGTAGGTGAAGCCTTCGTTTCATTAACCCAAGTAGTCAGCAGTGCATATGTACAACAGAGTTAGCAATGAGTCTAAGGGTGGACCGCTGAATACACTAAAGGCTGGCTTCGAATGACCAGACAGACAATGACCGCCACTAATTCTTTGGTGCAGGTGGCCAAGAGCAGTATTATTTTGAAATTCGCTGTTTTCACTAGGAAAGCATCTAGCAATTAGTGGGGCGGACTCCGGTTTCCTTCTCTCCAGGTCAATCTATGAATCGCATAATTTGTATTATGTAAAATAATATGTATGAAAGAAAAGAGGCCCGCAGGCCTCTTTCGGGATCAGCCCACCGCGGAGCTGAGGTTGCTGACGGTGATACGGGGACGGCAGTTGCCGATCACCTTCTGCAGACCGAGCCGGGTCTTGACGTTGATCAGCAGCGGTGCGCGCACGTTGGCGCCCAGTTGCTTGGCCGTCTCCTGTTTGAACAGCAGCAGCATCACGGCTACGTCTTCGGGTTGATCGACCTTGAGGGCGACGCGTTCGGCATCGGACAGTTCCAGTTCGTACTGGAAACCGATGGCGGTCGGATCGATGATCTGGAAAGCCACGGAAGGATTGTCCACCGACTGCAGGGTGAAGCTGACCGGCTCCCCTTCTGCTGCCTCATGCACCAGCTTGTAGCGCACGCTGGATTCGAAACCCGTCAGGCCGGCCGGGAAGGAAATGACGGTGTCGGGATCCACTTCGATGGTGCCGAACAGATGGGTTTGTACTTGCATGGGCTCGCTCCTCTTGGAATCGTTGTTGGTTGGCTGAATTGACGGTTGTTCCGACCGATTATGCCATTGGCGCCGGGGCCCGGGTGGCCGAATTGAAGAAGCGGCAAACCTCGGCGGCCGGTACCGGCGGGCTGAACAGATAACCCTGGACTTCGCCGCACTGGTGCAGGGCCAGGTAGTCCAGCTGGGACTGGTTTTCCACCCCTTCGGCAATGACGCCCAGTTCCAGCTTGGCGGCAATGGCGATGATGGCCTGGATGATGGCGGCGTCGCCCGAATCCTTGATCATGTCGCGCACGAAGGACTGGTCGATCTTGATCTTGTCCAGGGGGAAACGCTTCAGGTAGCTGAGGCTGGAATAGCCGGTGCCGAAATCGTCCAGGGACAGACGGATGCCCAGGGACTTCAGTTCGTGCAGCACCTCGACGGCCCGTTCGGTGTCGTCCATGAGCAGGCTTTCGGTGATTTCCAGCTCCAGCTGGGCGGCCGGCAGGCCCGTTTCGGCCAGCACCCGCTGCACCAAGGAGACCAGATTGCGCTGCCGGAACTGCACCGGGGAAAGATTCACTGCCACCGTGGTGGCCGGCTGCCCTGCCCTCTGCCAGGCCATCTGCTGCCGGCAGGCCTCGGCCAGGACCCATTCGCCGATGGGCAGGATCAGGTTGGTTTCCTCGGCGATGGGAATGAAGCGGGCCGGCGGCACCAGGCCCAGTTCGGGATGGCGCCAGCGCAAGAGGGCCTCGAAACCGATGGGATCGCCGCCGCCGACCCGGTATTGGGGCTGGTAGTAGAGCATCAGTTCCTGGCGCGGCAGGGCCTTGCGCAGGCTGTTTTCCAGGGACAGGCGTTCGAATACCCGGGCGTTCATTTCCGGCGTGAAGAACTGGTAGGTATTGCGACCGGCAGCCTTGGCCGAATACATGGCGGCATCGGCGTTCTTCAGCAGGGCGCCGAGATCGGTGCCGTCGTGGGGATACATGCTGATGCCGACGGAGGCTGACAGCACCAGTTCGTGCCCGTCCACATTGAAGGGCTGGGCCATGGTTTCCAGCAGGCGCTGGGCGATGCGCCCGATCATGGGGGCGCCGCTGCATTCGGTGAGGAGGATGGCGAATTCGTCGCCGCCGGAACGGCTCAGGGTGTCCGCCGCGTCCAGGGTGTGGCGCAGGCGCTCCGCCGCCAGTTGGAGCAGCTTGTCGCCGACCTCATGGCCGAGGGAATCGTTGATGTTCTTGAAATGGTCCAGATCCAGGAGCAGCAGGGCCATGGGCGCCTGGCTGCCGACCGAGCGGTTGATGGCATCGGCCATGCGGGAACTGAGCAGGCTGCGGTTGGGCAGGTCGGTCAGGGCGTCGTGCTCCGCCAGATGGCGGATGCGGGCTTCGGCTTCCTTGCGCTCCGTGATGTCCCGGGCGATGCCGGCCATGCCGACGACCTCGCCCTCCTCGTTGTGCACCGGCACCCGGATGTAGTCCAGGGTACGCGGCTGCCCTTCCCCATTGGTTACCAGGACTTCGAAGTGGCCCGGCTTGCCGCTGGCCAGCACGGCTTCGTCGTGATTCTGGAAGGTCCGCGCCAGGGCTTCGGGCCAGACCTGGAACACGGTCTTGCCGACGATTTCCTCAGCCGGCTTGCCGCACATGCGGGCGTAGGCCTCGTTGACGGCGTGGAAGCGGAAGGCGTTGTCCTTGATCCAGGCCAGGTCGGGAATGCTGTCCAGCAGGGCCCGGATGCGGGAGGAGCTTTCGTCGTAGGCATTGGTCATGGTGTGGGCCATGGACACCGCCCGCACGTAACTGCGCTGCCACACCAGGATCAGGCCCAGCAGGGCCAGGGCCAGCACCACGGCAGTGGCGCCGTAATAGGTGAGCTTGCGATACCACTCGGACAGCACCTCGTCCCGGGAGAGGCCGACGAAAACCACGAAGGGCAGGTTTTCCAGGCGCCGAAAGCCGAACACGCGGCGAATGCCGTCCTGATGCGAGAGGGCCTCGAAGGCCCCCTTCTCCCGGCTGCGGATGTTGTCGCTGATTTCCGTGTTGAGGATGCTCTTGCCCAGCCGGTTGGGCAGGGGCGGGGTGCGGGCGATGAGGCGCAGTTCGGCGTCGTACAGGGCCACCACGCCACCCTCCCCCACGTTCAGGGTCTGGAAGTGCTGCTGCAGGCTGTCCGCATTGACGGCGGCCTGGACCAGGCCGAGGAAGCGCCCGTCCTTGTCCCGCAGGCTGCGGCTGAGGGTGATGACCCAGTTCTGGGTGATGCGGGCGAAAATCGGCTCGGAAAAGACCAGGCCCGCCTTGGGATCGTTCTTGTTGCGCTGGAAATAGGCCCGGTCGCCGATGCTCTGGCTGGATATCTTGCCGCTGGCGTCGTAGCGGAAGGTGCCGGTGGCGTCGGCCACCCGCAGGCTCTGGGACTCGGGAATGCGGGAGAGCAGCCGGGCCAGTTCCGCATTGACGGCCTGGGGCGAAACGGGGCCCTTGGCCAGGCGCTGCTGCATGGAATACTGGACTTCCAGCAGCACCAGGTCGATCTTCTCCACAGCGCCCCGGGTGCGGCCTTCCAGGCTGTCCGCTAGGTTTTCCACATTGCGCCGGGCAAAGGCCATTTCCGTGTCGTAGGAATGGTTCAGTTCCAGACCCAGCAAGGCGCAAAAGCCCGCCAAGGCCAGCAAGGCGATGACGACATAGACGAACTGTCGCGAGGAAATGCCGTTTTGCTTGGTCAAAAAGGGTGTCTCGGCGTTGGGTTCCGGGGCATGGCAGCCGCCAAGTCCCGCCAGACAAGGAAGAATTGGGGCTGTCGCTGAAAAACCGCGCCAGCATTCATTCTCAGCCCGACAGAACGGGAAAGGTGTCATCTTACCTCAGTTGCGCCGGCACTTATATGCCATATCCCCGAGCGGGCCCCGCTGCCTTGTCTTATGCGGCGGCTTTGGTGCATAGTTCGCCCTCTTTTTCCCCTTTCCCCCGAGTCTCATGCTGCCTCCCATCGAACATCGCATCGCCGAGGAACTGGGCGCCCGCCCGCAACAGGTCATGGCCGCCGTGGCCCTGCTGGACGAAGGCGCCACCGTGCCCTTCATCGCCCGCTACCGGAAGGAAGTCACCGGCGGCCTGGACGACACCCAGCTGCGCAACCTGGAAGAGCGCCTGACCTATCTGCGGGAACTGGAAGACCGCCGCGCCGCCGTCCTCGCCAGCATCGACGAACAGGGCAAGCTGACCCCCGAGCTGAAGGCCGCCGTGGACATGGCGGACACCAAGCAGCGCCTGGAAGACCTCTACCTGCCCTACAAGCAGAAGCGCCGCACCAAGGCCCAGATAGCCCGGGAAGCCGGCCTGCAGCCGCTGGCCGATGCCCTGCTGGCCGATCCGACCCTGGTGCCGGAAAGCGAGGCGGAAAAATACTTCAACGCCGAAGCCGGTTTTGCCGACACCAAGGCCGTGCTGGACGGCGCCCGCCAGATCCTCATGGAGCAGTTCGCCGAGGACGCGGAGCTGCTGGGCAGCCTGCGCACCTACCTGGACGAACATGGCATCCTCAAGTCCACCCTGATCGCTGGCCAGGAAGAAGCCGGCGCCAAGTTCCGCGACTATTTCGAATACTCGGAAGCCATCAGCGACATTCCCTCCCACCGGGCCCTGGCCCTCTTCCGCGGCCGCAACGAGGGCGCCATTTCCCTGGCCCTGGTGCTCGATTCCGAACTGGACGAGGAGAACAAGCCCCTCGGCCCCAATCCCTGCGAACTGCGCATCGCCAAGCGCTTCGGCATCAAGGACCAGGGCCGTCCCGCCGACAAGTGGCTGGCCGACACGGTGCGCTGGGCCTGGCGGGTGAAGATGGCCCTGCACCTGGAAACCGAACTGATGACCGTGTTGCGGGAAAAGGCCGAGGAAGAAGCCATCCGCGTCTTCGGCCGCAACCTGAAGGACCTCCTGCTGGCGGCCCCGGCCGGCCAGAAAGCCACCATGGGCCTGGATCCGGGCCTGCGTACCGGGGTCAAGGTGGCCGTGGTGGACCAGACCGGCAAGCTGCTGGACACCGCCACCATCTATCCCCACGAGCCCCGGCGCGACTGGGAAGGCTCCCTGCACACCCTGGCCGTGCTGGCCCAGAAACACAATGTGAACCTGATCGCCATCGGCAACGGCACCGCTTCCCGGGAAACGGACAAGCTGGCCGCCGACCTGATCCGCATCGCCTCGCCCCACATGGCCCTGGCCAAGGTGGTGGTGTCCGAAGCCGGCGCCTCGGTCTATTCCGCCTCCGAATTCGCGGCCCGGGAATTCCCGGAACTGGACGTTTCCCTGCGCGGCGCCGTCTCCATCGCCCGCCGCCTGCAGGACCCCCTGGCCGAACTGGTAAAAATCGAGCCCAAGTCCATCGGTGTCGGCCAGTACCAGCATGACGTCTCCCAGACCAAGCTGGCCCGGGCCCTGGACGGGGTGGTGGAAGACTGCGTGAACGCCGTCGGCGTCGATGTGAACACCGCCTCCATTCCGCTGCTGGCCCGCATTTCCGGCCTCAACCAGACCCTGGCGGCCAACATCGTCGCCTACCGGGACCAGCACGGCCCCTTCCCCAACCGACTGGCCCTGAAGAACGTGCCCCGCCTGGGCGACAAGACCTTCGAGCAGGCCGCCGGCTTCCTGCGGGTGCCCAGCAGCGACAACCCCCTGGATGCCTCCGCCGTGCACCCGGAAGCCTATCCGGTGGTGGAGCGCATCCTGGCCGACATCAAGAAGGGCATCAAGGAAGTGATCGGCGACGCCCGCCTGGTGAAGAGCCTGCAGCCCGTCAAATACACCGACGAGAAGTTCGGCCTGCCGACGGTGCAGGACATCCTCAAGGAACTGGAAAAGCCGGGCCGGGATCCCCGCCCCGAGTTCAAGACCGCCGTCTTCAAGGACGGTGTCGAGGAAATGCGCGACCTGCAGCCCGGCATGATCCTGGAAGGCGTGGTCACCAACGTGGCCGCCTTCGGCGCCTTCGTGGACATCGGCGTGCACCAGGACGGCCTGGTGCACGTTTCCGCCCTGTCCACCAAGTTCGTCAAGGACCCCCACGAGGTGGTCAAGGCCGGCGACATCGTCAAGGTCAAGGTGCTGGAAGTGGACATGGCCCGCAAGCGCATCGCCCTCACCATGCGGCTGGACGATGCCTTCGGCAAGAGCACCGGCGGCGGCAAGCCGGCCGGCGCCCCCATGACCGCCAAGGCCCGCCAGCGGGAAGATGCCCAGCCCGCCGGCCAGAACGCCATGGCCGCCGCCTTCGCCAAGCTGAAGCGGTAAAATGGCGTTTTGAATTAGGAAGTTGCCATGCTCAAGGTATACGGCATCAAGAACTGCGACACCATGAAGAAGGCCTTCGTCTGGCTGGAAGCCAACGGTGTCGCCTACGAATTCATCGACTACAAGAAGGCCGGCGTGGCGGCAGGCAAGCTGCCCGAGTGGTGCCGCAAGGCCGGCTGGCAGGTCCTGCTCAACACCCGGGGCCTGATGTGGAAGAAACTCAGCGAGGCGCAGCGGGCCGACGTGGATGAGACCAAGGCCATCGCCCTCATGGGTGAGTATCCGAGCCTGATCAAGCGCCCCCTCATCGAACACGGCGACCAGGTCAGCGTGGGTTTCGATGCGGAACGCTTCGCCCAAACCTTCAAGTCATAAGGCCTCCCCGTCCCATGCAAGATTCCGTACAACGCCTGCTTTTCGAAGACCTGGACATCCGCGGCGCCATCGTCCGCCTCGGTCCCTCCTGGCAGGCCATGCAGGCCAGCCGCGGCTATCCGGAGGCGGTGGCCCGCCTGCTGGGCGAGATGACCGCCGTCACCACCATCATTGCGGCCCAGCTGAAGCAGCCGGGCCGGCTGACCTTCCAGCTGCGGGGCGACGGCCCCCTTTCTCTGCTGGTGATCGACTGCAACGAAAACCTGGAATTCCGTGGCATGGCCCGGGCCGACGGCCTGGCAGCCGGCGACCTGCCCCTGGAGCGCCTGTGGGGCCATGGCCAGCTGATGCTGACCCTGGACCTGCCCCAGGCCAAGGACCCGTACCAGAGCTTCGTGCCCCTGGAAGGCAATACCATCGCCGAGGTCTTCGAGCATTACCTGCAGCAGTCCGAACAGCAGCCCTCCCGCCTCTATCTGGCGGCTTCCGAGCAGGGCGTCACCGGCCTCTTCCTGCAAACCCTGCCGGGCGCCCACGACAAGGACGCAGACGGCTGGAACCGCCTGCAGCAGCTGGCCGCCACCCTGCGCCCGGAAGAACTGCTGGGCCTGGAAACGGAAGTGCTGCTGTCCCGGGTCTTTGCCGAGGAAACCCTGCGCCTCTATCCGCCCCGGAGCGTGACCTACTCCTGCCCCGAGGACTGGGAAAAGGTGCGCAGCATGCTGCGGGCCGTCGGACGGGAAGAGGCCGAATCCATCCTGCAGGAGCACGGCGAAATCCTCATCCGGGACGACATCTGCAACCGGGAATACCGCTTCGATGCAGCCGCCGTGGCCGAGTTGTTCTCCGCCAATCCGCCGACGCTGCACTGAGTCTTTGGTGGGGGACGCAATGTCCCCCGTCTTGCCCCGTGCCCCAGTCATATGATCTTGGGCATAGGCCGGGCGGATTTAGCACCTTTGGCCGATTCCAGTGGCTGGTGCGGTGCAGCATAATGGGATTCACCCAAGCCCGGGAGGACTCCCATGCAACCCCATCCCCTCTCTGCCGTTGTCGGCAACATCGACCGTCAATACCTGGCCAACATCCATCACCTGCGGCACAAGATTGCCCGGGTGCAGCACGACCAACGGGAAATAAGCCTTTGCCTGGAGCGCATCCGCAGCAGGGTGCGGTTGCTTATCGTGGAAATGCAGCGGGTGCGGCCAGCGGCCGGTTACCGTAGCTGAATCAGAGTATTTTTCCCGGATTCATCAGGCCCCGGGGATCCAGACTGGACTTGATGCAGCGCATCAAATCCAGCCCCACCGGGTCCTTGTAACGCACCAACTCCTCCCGCTTCAACTGGCCGATGCCGTGCTCCGCCGAGATGGAACCGCCCAGGCGGGCCACCAGGTCGTGCACGATGCGGTTGGCCTGGGGCGTGGCGGCGATGAAGGCGTCGTTGTCCTGGCGTTGCGCCTTGGACAGGTTGTAATGCAGGTTGCCGTCCCCGGCATGGCCGAAGGCCACCACCCGCACGCCGGGAAAGGCGGCGGCCAGCGCCGTTCCGGCCAGGTCGAGAAATTCCGGGATGCGGGAGACGGGTACCGAGATGTCGTGCTTGATGCTGAGGCCCTCGATTTTCTGGGCCTCGGAGATATTTTCCCGCAGGGCCCACAACTGCCGCGCCTGGGTTTCGCTCTGGGCCAGCACTCCGTCCTGGACCCGTCCATCCGCCATTTCCCCGCCGATGAAATCTTCCAGGTCGGCCTGCAGGTCCGCCCATGCGCCGCCGTCGGCAAGCTCCAGCAAGACCTGCCAGGGGGCCGGAGCCGCCAGGGGCTGGCGACTGCCGGGAATATGCTGCAGCACCAGATCGAGGGACTGCCGTGAAATCAGCTCGAAGGCCGTCAAACGGGCATCGAAGCGGGCCTGGGCCCGCCCCAGCAGGGCAATGGCGGCGGCCCCGTCGGCCACCGCCAGCCAGGCCGTGACCACCGCCCGGGGACGGGGAAAAAGCTTGAGCACGGCGGCGGTGATGATGCCCAGGGTGCCTTCGGCGCCGATGAATAGGTCCTTCAGGTCGTAACCCGTGTTGTCCTTGCGCAGGGCGGTGAGACCGTTCCACAGGCGCCCGTCGGGCAGCACCACTTCCAGCCCCAGGGTCAGTTCCCGGGTGTTGCCGTAGCGCAGCACCTGGACCCCGCCCGCATTGGTGGAGAGATTGCCGCCGATCTGGCACGAGCCTTCCGAGGCCAGGGCCAGGGGAAAGAGGCGCCCTGCCGCGGCGGCCGCTTCCTGCACCTGGGCCAGGAGGCAGCCGGCTTCCACCGTGATGGCATTGTTGGCGGCATCGATCTGGCGGATGCGGTTGAGGCGGGAGAGATTGACCAGCACCGAGCGCCCGCCCTGGTCCGGCGTGGCGGCCCCGCACAGGCTGGTATTGCCGCCCTGGGGCACCATGGGCACGCCGGCGGCGGCGCAGGCCCGCACCACGGTGGTAACCTCGTCCGTCGAACCGGGCCTGACCAGGGCCAGGGCACGGCCCCGGTAGCGGCCGCGCCAGTCGGTCAGATAGGGCGCCAACTCGGCCTCTCCGGTCAGCACGTGGGCCGGGCCGACGATGGCGGCCAGTTGCTGCTGCAGGTCGTTCATGCCGGCATTTCCAGGACGCTGCGCAACATGGGCAGCATCAGTTCGGTGGCCACCCGGCCTTCGGCGATGGCCTCGTCGGCGCGGTGAAAATCCAGCAGGCCCAGATCGGCCACCCGGGGGGAAATCAGGGTGTCGGCGGGTTCGCCGGCAAGCCGGCTGCGGGCGATACGCACCTGCATGATGTTGATGCTGCTGGCCATGACGTCGAGCATGGACGGGCTGTTGCCGCCCTCCTCCACCCCCAGCCAGCGCTTCAGGGTGCCGCGCCAGCCGTCCACGGAAGGCGGCGTCTCGCCCCGGTTGCGCAGGCGCCGGCCCAGCATGTCGGAGCCCAGGTCCACGGCGATGACGATATCGGCTCCCATGGCCCGGCACAGGGACACCGGCACCGGATTGACCAGTCCCCCATCCACCAGAAAGCCGCCATCCCGGGGTATCGGGGCGAACAGGCCAGGCAGCGCGATGGAGGCCCGCACCGCATGGGCCACGCTGCCTTCCTTGAGCCAGATTTCCCGGCCGCTGCCCAGGTCGGTGGCGACGCAGGCGAAAGGCAGGGGCAGATCGTGGAAATCCCGGTCGGTGAAGTGCCGGGTGAAGAAATCGAGGAGCTTTTCGCCCTTGATCAGGCCGCCGTTGAGGCCCACGTCGAAGAAGCCCAGGACTTCCTTCCAGGACAGGCTGCGCACCCAGTGCTCCAGCTTGTCCAGGTCGCCGCAGGCGGTGGCGGCACCGACGAAGGCGCCGATGGAGGAACCGCAGATGATGTCGGGCTCGATGCCGGCATCCCGCAGGGCGCGGATGACGCCGATGTGGGCCCAGCCCCGGGCGGAGCCGCTGCCGAGGGCGAGCCCGATCCTAGGTTTCACACCCGCTCGGCGTAAAGGTCGTGGGCGTCGCTGTCCACCACCCGGACCTTGACGAAGTCGCCCGGCTCCACGTCGAAGACGCCGTCCAGATAGACGACGCCGTCGATTTCCGGCGCATCGGCGCTGGAGCGGGCGATGGCGCCCTCTTCGTCCACTGCGTCCACCAGGACCGTGATTTCCTTGTCGATCTTGGCGGCCAGGAGATCGGCGGAAATGTCTTCCTGCAGCTCCATGACGTAGCGGCGACGTTCCTCCCGCACCTCGTCCGGCAGGGCGCCGGGCAGGTCGTTGGCAGTGGCACCGTCCACCGGGGAATAGGCGAAGCAGCCGACCCGGTCCAGACGGGCCTCTTCCAGGAACTGCAGCAGCTCCTCGAATTCGGCCTCGGTCTCGCCGGGGAAGCCGGCGATGAAGGTGGAACGGATGGTGATGTCCGGGCAGATGGCGCGCCAGGCACGGATCCGCTCCAGGTTGTTCTCGGCGCTGGCCGGGCGCTTCATGGCCTTGAGGATGCGCGGGCTGGCGTGCTGGAAAGGTACATCCAGGTAGGGCAGGATCTTGCCCTCGGCCATCAGGGGGATCAGGTCATCCACGCTGGGATAGGGATAGACGTAGTGCAGGCGCACCCAGATGCCGAACTCGGCCAGGGCCTCGCACAGTTCCTTGAGTCGGGTCTTGACCGGGCGGCCGCCGACGAAGCCGGTGCGGTATTTCAGATCCACGCCGTAGGCGCTGGTGTCCTGGGAAATGACCAGCAGTTCCTTGACGCCGGCCTCGGCCAGGGCCTTGGCTTCCTGCAGCACGTCGCCGATGGGGCGGGACACCAGGGGGCCGCGCAGGCTGGGAATGATGCAGAAGGTGCAACTGTGGTTGCAGCCTTCGGAAATCTTCAGGTAGGCGAAATGCTGGGGCGTCAGGCGGATGCCGGCCTCCGGCACCAGGTCCATGAAGGGGTCGTGGGGCTTGGGCAGGTGGCTGTGCACATGGCCCATCACCTCCTCCGCCGCGTGGGGGCCGGTGACGGCCAGCACGGACGGGTGGGTGCTCTGGACGATGTCGCCCTTGGCGCCCAGACAGCCGGTGACGATGACCTTGCCGTTTTCGGTGAGGGCCTCGCCGATGGCGTCCAGGGATTCCTCCACCGCGGCGTCGATGAAGCCGCAGGTATTGACGATGACCAGGTCGGCGCCGTCGTAGGAGGAGGAGATTTCATAGCCTTCTGCCCGCAGCTGGGTCAGGATGCGCTCCGCATCGGAAGAGGCTTTGGGGCAACCCAGACTGACGAAGCCGACAGTCGGGGTTTGCAGGGGGCTACGGGTGGGAGTATTGCCGGATGACACTTAAGCTTGCTTTCCTTGATCGATTCACTCGCCCTTCCGGTCGTCCGGCTGGGCGCCGGGGAACTGGAAGCCGGTGAACATGTTGCGGGTCTGGCTCTGCAGTTGGTCCTGCATCTGCTGGAACATCTTCTTGCTCTGGTCCACATAGGCGGACATCATGCTTTGCATGGCCGGCCCCTGGAAATTCAGGAACTGGGCCCACAGGTCCGTCTGGGCCTGAACCTGGTTGGCTTCGCCGTAGAGGGAGCGGGACTGCTCCTGCAGCTTGGCCTGCACGTCGGCGAAGGCCTTGATGTTGGTTTCCAGGTACTTGCCCAGCATGCCCTGCATGGCATTGCCGTAGTAACGGATGATCTGGGCCAGCAGTTCGGAGGAGAACAGGGGCATGCCGCCGGATTCCTCTTCCAGGATGATCTGCAGCAGGATGCTGCGGGTCAGGTCCTCGCCGCTCTTGGCATCCACCACCTTGAAGTCTTCGAAGCGCAGCACCAGTTCCTTCACATCCGCCAGGGTGATGTAGGCACTGGTTTTGGTGTCGTAGAGTCGGCGGTTGGGATACTTCTTGATGAGGCGGGCTGGTTCCGTCATGGGGCGGGCTCCGGTGCGTTGAGTGCCAAAAAGAGGTCTGGCCGATATTTTTATATTCAACCCGGGCGGCCCGGATCGGCTATCTGGCGGATTATACAGAAAAAACAAGCCCCGCCGGGGCGGGGCTCCAGGTGCAGCCTTGCGGCCAGACGATTACTGGTAGTACAGGCCGCCGTTGATGTTGAGGGTGGCACCGGTGACGAAGCCGGCCAGTTCGGAGGTCAGGTACACCACGGCGGCGCCGATTTCCTCGGGCTTGGCCAGGCGCTTCATGGGCACGGAGTCGATGATGCCCTTGAGGATGTCCTCGCGGATGGCGGTCACCATCTTGGTGGCCACGTAGCCCGGGGCGATGGCGTTCACGGTGACGCCCTTGGCGGCGAATTCCTGGGCCAGGGCCTTGGTGAAGCCGATGACGCCGGCCTTGGCGGCGGAATAGTTGGTCTGGCCAGCCTGACCCTTGACGCCGTTCACGGAGGAAATGTTCACGATGCGGCCCCAGCCCCGCTCGCCCATCTTGGCGGCGACGTGGTGGGTGACGTTGAACAGGCTGTTCAGGTTGGTGTTGATGACCGCATCCCACTGCCCCTTGTCCATCTTGACGAAGAACTTGTCGCGGGTGATGCCGGCGTTGTTCACCAGGATGTCGATGGGGCCGACCTTGGCTTCGGCTTCGGCGATCATGGCCTTGGCGGACTCATAATCGGAAACGTCGCCCGGCACCAGGACGAAGTCCTTGAAACCGGCTGCTTCCTGCTCGGCCAGCCACTCTTCCTTTTTGTCGAATTCGGGGTGGTAGGCGGCAACGACCTTGTAGCCTTCCTTGGCCAGGGCCTGGCTGATGGCGGTACCCAGGCCGCCCAGGGCGCCGGTGACGAGTGCAACTTTGCTCATAGCTCATCCTTCCTTGTAGTCATGGGGTAAAAGTTGTCAGGACGGGAGCCCCCTCCCCCGCCCCGCTGCATTTCCTGCGGTTGTATCAGATGTAGGTGTCAGGCCGCCTCAGACGGCCTTTTCCTTGACGTAACGGCCGGGGGCCGGTTCCAGCGGCTTGTAGCGGGCATTGCCCAGCTTGCTGCGGGCCGCCACCTCGCCGCCGGCGAACTGCTGCAGCCAGGCGCTCCAGTCGGACCACCAGCTGCCCTTGTGTTCGGTGGCGGCGGCCAGCCAGGAATCCGCATCCAGCTTCTGGTCGCTGCCGCTCCAGAAACTGCGCTTGTTCTTGGCGGCCGGATTGACGACGCCGGCGATATGGCCGGAGGCGCCGAGAACGAAGCGGGACGGGCCGCCCAGCAGGCGGGTGGATTGGTAGGCGGTCTGCCAGGGCACGATGTGGTCTTCCCGGGCTGCCAGGATGTAGCTGGGCATGGCCACCCGGCCCAGATCCACGCGCACGCCGCACATTTCCAGCTTGCCCGGGATGCGCAGGCTGTTGTTCTGGTACAGGTTGCGCATGTACCAGCAGGCGAAGGGACCCGGCAGATTGGTGCTATCGCAGTTCCAATACAGCAGGTCGAAGGCGTCCGGCTTCTTGCCCTTCAGGTAGTTGTTGGCGACGTAGTTCCACACCAGGTCGTTGGCGCGCAGGGCGGAGAAGGTGGAGGACAGCTCCTTGGCCGACAGCAGGCCGCCCTGGCCGATCTGGCTTTCCTTCAGGGCGAGGAAGTTGTCGTCGATGAGCAGGCCGATCTCGCCCGTGTCGGAAAAATCCAGCAGGGTGGTGAGCAGGGTCAGGCTGGCCACCGGGTCCTCGCCGCGGGCGGCCAGCACCGCCAGGGCGCTGGAGAGGATGGTGCCGCCGACGCAGAAGCCCAGGGCGTTGATCTGGTCCACCTTGCAGACGCTGCGCACGACCTCGATGGCGGTGATGGCAGCCTTCTCCAGGTAGTCCTCCCAGGTGTATTTCTCCAGGTCGGCCTTGGGGTTGCGCCAGGAAACGAGGAACACCGTGTTGCCCTGCTCCACCGCATAGCGGACCAGGGAATTCTCCGGCTGCAGGTCGAGGATGTAGAACTTGTTGATGCAGGGCGGCACGATCAGCAGGGGCCGCTTGGCCACCTTGGGCGTCAGGGGCTCGTACTGGATCAGCTGCATCAGCTCGTTTTCAAAGATCACCTGGCCGGCGCTGGTGGCAATGTTCTTGCCGACTTCGAAGACGCTTTCGTCGGTCATGGAGATACGGCCCTTCTCCATGTCGGCGATCAGGTTCTGGATGCCGGCGGTGATGCTCTGGCCCTTGCTTTCCACGGCCTGCTTGATGAATTCCGGATTGGTGGCGGCGAAATTGGCGGGAGAGAGGGCGTCGATGTACTGGCGGGCCATGAAGCGCAGGCGGTTCTTGGCCTTGTCGTCCTCCTCCGGCACCGCTTCGACCACCTGGCGCAGGAAGCTGGAATTGAGCAGGTAGGCCTGGCGGATGTAATCGAACATCGGCGTTTCCGACCACTCGGGGGCATTGAAGCGGCGGTCGCCCGGCTCCGGCTGGACGGCGAAGCCGGGTTCCTGGCCCTGGCGTTTGGCCAGCATGGCGGCCCACAGGGCGGCATGCTGCTTCAGGTATTCCTGGTGCAGGGCCTGCATTTCCTCGGGGCTGGGCAGCTTGAGGGGCGGCAGGGTGCCGGCGGGCGGCGGCGTCATGCCGGGTTGTTTCGCCAGGAAGGCGAAGAAATTCTGGGCCAGGGTCTGTCCGGCAGAAACGAAATTTTGCATCGCAGGAAGGAGGTTTTCCGGCTGGCTGACCATCTTGTATGAAACTCCTGAGGGGCGCGGAATGGCTCGGCGCGCGGAGGACGGGGAAGGAGCGTTTGATTCTGCTTGGCTGCCTGATCCCTGTCAATGACCAGGGGATAGCGAGGATCGCGGGAGGGCTTCCGGGAGAAGTTAAGCCCCCGCGCTGACAGGCGACTTACAGACAGATGAAGGATTGGTTGCAGCGGGCCGGGAAGCGATGGCCGGGCCCGCTATAATGGCGCCCATGTACATCATCGCCATTGGCTGGCTCTACGTCATTTTCATGATGGCCCTCACCGAGGCCAGCATCGTGGCGGGAGTCGCAACCTTCTTTTTCTACGGGCTGCTGCCCACCGCCCTCATCCTCTATCTGGGCGGCTCCAAGGTCAGGCGGCAGCGCCGGGCCTGGCAGGAGTTGCAGGAGGCAAAGCGCCAGGAGGCCCTGGCCGGGCAGCCGTCCGCCTCAGGCGTGGCCGGCGATCAGCTCCCGGGCCAGCCAGATGGAAAGGATGCCCAGGCCGATCAGTGACACCTGCTGCAGGGTGGCCTTGAGTTCGGGCCGCTTGTGCAGGCCGGGAATGAGGTCGGCCACGGCCACATAGAGCATGCTGGCAGCAGCCAGGCCGAGCAGGGACGGCACCCACTCCTGCAGGGACGACAGGGCGAAGTAGGCCAGCAGGGCCCCCACCAGGGTGGCCAGGCTGGACAGCAGGTTGAAGGCCAGGGCCTTGGCCCGGGAATAGCCGGAATGCAGCAGCACCAGGAAATCACCCAGCTCCTGGGGAATTTCGTGGGCGATGATGGCCAGGGCGGTGACGATGCCCAGCTGGGTGTCTTCCAGGAAGGCGGCGGCGATGAGGATGCCGTCCACGAAATTGTGGAAGGTGTCGCCGATCAGGATCAGCAGGCCGGAACGGCCGTGGTCGTGGGCCGGCGGATGGGCGTCGTGGGCTTCGCAGTGATGGTCGTGGCAGTGGCGCCACAGCACCAGTTTTTCCAGGACGAAGAAAATCAGGATGCCGCCCAGGATGGTGGCCGCCATGGTGTGGGGATCGCCATGTTCCAGGGCATGGGGCAGGATTTCCAGGAACACCGCCCCCAGCAGGGCGCCGATGGCGTAGGAAATCAGGTGGGAGACGCTGCCTGCCCCCAGGGTGAAGGTCACCAGACCGGCGGCAATGACGCTGAGGGCGCCGCCGAGGAAGCTGGCGGTGATGATCCAGCCAAGGGTACTCATGGTTTTCCAGGCAAGGGAAGAAGGTGGGGAAAATTCGGGGAGGGGCGGATTATACGCCCTCCCCTCCGCCGAATCTTATTGATACCCCAGATATCGGGGAATGCCGGTGGCCAGTTCGGGAACAAAGGTCACCAGCAGCAGGGCCGAGAGCATGGCGCCCACCATCCACAGCACCCAGGGCACCGTATCCTCGATGCGGATGCCGGCAATGCGGCTGGTGACCATCAGGTTGATGGCCATGGGCGGCGTGAACTGGCCGATGGCCACGTTCATGGTGAGGATGACGCCGAACCACACCGGGTCCCAGCCAAAGTGCAGGATCACCGGCAGCAGGAAGGGCATGAAAATGAAGAGGATGGAAACGGCGTCGAGGAACATGCCGGCGATCAGCAACAACAGGGTCACCGCCAGCAGGATGGCCGTCTCGTTGCCGGAAAGCCCCACCAGCCAGCCGCCCAGGGCCTCGAAGGTGCCCAGGGTGCTGCCGGCCCAGGCGAAGACGCTGGCCAGGGCGATGATGAGCATGACCACGGCGGAAACCTCCGCCGACTCCACCAGCACTTCGTAGATGTTCTTCCAGTTGAGGGTGCGGTAGATCACCAGGCCGACGAACAGGCCGTAGAACACCGCCACCACCGCCGCTTCCGTCGGCGTGAAGGCGCCGGAACGCATGCCGCCGAGAATGATCACCGGGGCCAGCAGGCCCCAGCTGGCCTCCTTCAGGGCCGACCAGAAGGACTGGCGCGCCTCTCCGTCCTGCAGGCCGGCGACGCCGAAGCCGTGGCGCACCGACAGCCACCAGGCCGGCAGCATCAGGGCCAGGCCGGCCAGGAGGCCCGGGATCAGGCCGGCGGCGAAGAGGGCCGGCACCGAGGCCTGGGGCACCAGGACGCTGTAGAGGATGAAGACGATGGAAGGCGGGATGAGAATGGCCGTGGAGCCGGCCGCAGCAATGACGCTGGCGGAAAAGGCGGCCGGGTAGCCGGCCCGGGCCATGCTGGGAATCATCACCGTGGCCACCGCCGCCGCATCCGCCGGGCCGGAGCCGGAAATGCCGCCCAGCACCATGCACACCAGAATGGCGGCCAGGGCCAGGCCGCCGCGCCGCTGGCCCACCAGGGCCACGGCAAAACGCACCAGGCGCAGGGCCACGCCGGAGCGCTCGAAAATCATCCCGGCCAGCACGAAGACCGGAATGGCCAGCAGCGGATATTTGGCGATGCCGGTATAGACGCTGGTGGGCAGGGACATCAGGCCCAGGTCGCCGAAGAACACCACCGCCAGGCCCGCCAGGCCCATGGCCGTGCCCAGGGGCACGCCCAGGAGCATCAGGGCGAAGAAGGAAAGAAAGAGCAGCCAGCTCATGCCCGCCCTCCCCGCCGGCGCCACAGCAATAGGAACAGGCGCAGCACGATCAGGGCCGACAGCAGGGGCAGCCAGGCGCTGTACCACCACTGGGGCAGGCCCAGGCCGGGAGAGGTGACCTCGAATTCGAAATCGTCGTAGGCCATGCCGTAACCCAGCCAGGCCAGGAGGCCGAACATGGCCACATTGGCCAGCCACTCCAGGGCCGAACAAAGCCGGCGTCCGTTGGCGGAAAGTCTGTCCACCAGCAGGGTGATGCGGATGTGGCGGCCGTCGGCGAAGGCGCCGGCCGAACCGAGCAGGGTCAGAACCAGCAGCAGGAAAACGGAAAACTCCTCGGTGAAGGCGAAGGAGGCGTTGGTCAGGTAGCGCACCAGCACATTGGCGAAGGTGATCAGGCACAGCAGGGCCATGCAGCCCGCCGCCAGGGCCCGTTCGATGCGGGCAGTGGGGCGGGAGGGGGGATTCTGTTGGTCATCCATCTTGTTGTTCTCGTCAAAAACAAGATCGCCGGCCCGGGCCGGCGATCTTGCAGGCACAGGGGAAAAGGACCTACTTGCCGGCAGCGATGGCGGCCTCGGCCTTTTTCACCAGATCCTTGCCCACGGTTTCGGCCCACTTGTCGTACACCGGACGGGTCAGGTCCTTGAAGGCCTTGCGCTGCTCGGCCGTCAGCCGGGTGATGGTGACGCCGTTCTTCTCGATGTCCTTGAGCAGGGCATCGTCGCCGGGGCTGACGCCCTTGCGCGCCGCCACCAGGTTCTCCGCCGCCGCCTGTTCCGCCGCCTCGCGCACCGCCTTGCGGTCCGCTTCGCTCCAGTTGTTCCAGACGTTGCGGTTCACCACGAAAATCAGGGGATCCGTCATGTAGCCCCACAGGGTCAGGTGTTGCTGGCCCAGGGTGTGCAGCTTGGCCGCATTGAACACGGAGAGGGGATTTTCCTGGCCGTCCACGGCCTTGGTGGCCAGGGCCGGCTGGGCATCGGCCCAGCTCATCTGGGTGGGATTGGCGCCGAGGGCGGAGAAGGCATCGATGAAAATGGGGGAACCGACGACGCGGATCTTCATGCCCTTCAGGTCCGCCGGGGTACGGATGGGGTGCCGGGAATTGGAAAGCTCGCGGAAGCCATTCTCGCCGTAGGCCAGGGGCACCACGCCCTGCTTTTCCAGCACGGCGAAGAGGTCCTTGCCCACCGGCCCCTTGATCAGGGCATCCAGGCTCTTTTCATCGGGCGTGAGGAACGGCAGGGAGAACAGGTTGAGCTGCTTCACCTGGGGCGACCAGTTGATGGAGGAGCCGATGGCCAGGTCGATGACCCCCTGGCGGATGGCGGAAAACTCCCGGGTCTGGTCGCCGCCCACCAGGCTGGTGCCCGGGTAGAGCTTGATGTTGATGCGGCCTTCGGTCTTCTGCTTGACCAGTTCGGCCCAGCGTTCGCCGGCCTTGCCCCAGGGAAAGGCGGGACCGAGGACGGTGGACAGGCGGTATTCGGACTTGTAATCGGCGGCGTGGGCGACGCTGTGCCCCAGGGGCAGCAGGGCCAGGGCCAGGGATGCGGCGGCGACGAGTTTTTTCATTGTTCCTCCGGTAGTTTTTATGATGATGCAGCGGAGGCAGTGTAGGGAGCGTTGTTCGCCACGGTCAAGGTGCAACGCACCAAGGCCCCCGGCTCAGGGCTCCAGCCAGATGAGGGAGGCCATGCGGCCGCAGACCCGGTCGCGACGGTAGGAAAAGTAGCTGGCGGCGTCGCCGACCGTGCACAGGCCGCCGCCGTGGATCTCACGGACGCCGGCTGCCTGCAGGCGCAGGCGGGCCAGAGCGTAGATGTCGGCCAGATACTTGCCGGTGGAGGCGCCGGGGACGAAGGCCTGGGACGCCCGTGGATCGGCCTTCTCGAAGGCATCCCTCACCTCAGGCCCGACTTCAAAGGCTTGGGGGCCGATGGCCGGCCCGAGCCAGGCCAGGAGCCGCTCCGGGGCCACCCCCATGGCAGCCACCGTGTTTTCCAGGACACCGGCCGCCAGGCCGCGCCAGCCGGCATGGGCAGCGCCCACCACGGTACCGTCCCGGTCGCAGAGCAATACCGGCAGGCAGTCGGCAGTCATGATGGCGCAGACGCTGCCGGGGCGCCGGGCCACCACCCCGTCGGCCTCCCGCCCGGTGGTGGCGCTATCGGCGTCGGCCACCCGGTTGCCGTGCACCTGCTGCAGCCACAGGGGCTCGCCCGGCAGGCCGGCCCGCAGCAGGGCCCGGTTGGCCGCCACATGGGCCGGCGCATCGCCCACGTGATCCCCCAGATTGAGGCTGGCATAGGGAGCCGGACTGACGCCGCCGCTGCGGGTGGTCTGCAGGCTGCGCACCCGGGGCGGGGCTGGCCAGTCGGGAGCGAAGCCGGGCAGGCTATTCGTCGGCTTCGTCATCGAAGTCTTCGTCTTCCAGGAGTTCGGCGCCCTCTGCTTCCAGCACCTCGACCTCCTCCTCGTCCTCCCAGTCGTCGCCCCACTCCTCCGCCCAGGCTTCTTCCTGGCGCTGGCGGCGCAGGGTCTTGATCTCGTCCCATTCGCTGCGCAGCGTCTTGAGCAGGGCTGCCATGTCGTCGGGCACCGGGGCGTCCCACTGCATGGGTTCCCGGGTCAGGGGGTGGATCAGGCCGAGGCGGTAGGCATGGAGCGCCTGGCGGGGGAAACGGACCCCGGCGGTCTTGCCCTTGTTGTAAACCGCATCGCCCACCAGGGGGAAACCCAGGGCCGCCATGTGCACCCGGATCTGGTGGGTGCGGCCCGTCTCCAGGCGGCACTGCACCAGGGTGCAACGCTCGAAATGCTCCAGCACCGTGTAATGGGTGCGGGCCTCCCGGCCATTGTGCTGGACCACGGCCATCTTGGTGCGCTGGGTGGGATGGCGGCCGATGGGCGCATCCACCGTGCCGTTGCGGTTGAGATAGCCGACCAGCAGGGCCCGGTATTCCCGCTTCACGGTGCGGGCCTGGAGCTGGCGCACCAGGTCGGTCTGGGCCTCCAGGGTCTTGGCCACCACCATGAGGCCGGAGGTGTCCTTGTCCAGGCGGTGCACGATGCCGGCCCGGGGCACCTGGGCCAGCTGGGGCGTGTGGTGCAGCAAGGCGTTGAGCAGGGTGCCGCTCCAGTTGCCGCTGCCCGGATGCACCACCAGGCCGGCCGGCTTGTTGATGATGAGGATGGCTTCATCCTCGTACACCACAGGAAAAGGAATGTCTTCCGGCGTCTCGGCCGCCAGCTTCTCGTCCTGGACTTCCTCCAGGTTGAGGAACTCGCCGCCCAGCAGCTTGTGCTTGGGCTCCTGCACCGGCTGCCCGTTGAGGGAGACCCGGCCTTCCCGGATCCAGGTTTGCAGGCGATTGCGCGAATACTGGGGCAGCAGTTCGGCCAGCACCTGGTCCAGGCGGCGGCCGCCGGCATCGAGGGGCACGAATATGGGCGACCCGGCGCCGCAAGCGGGGGATGGAGACGGAGATGACATGGGCTTTGCGCTATAATCGGCCGCACTCATTTCGGCGGGCGCCTCACTTCGGCGCGCCTTGGCTTTCGTTTTTGGACTGTTCATCATGCGTAGTTTACCGGCTTTAGCTCTGATTTTCGCCGCTTTGCTCTCCCTTTCCGGTTGCGGCCTGCTGCCGGAACAAAAGGACGAGACCGCCGGCTGGTCCGCCAACAAGCTCTACACCCAGGCCAAGGAGGCCATGAGCGAGGGGTCGTGGGACAAGGCCGTGAAGTATTTCGAGAAGCTGGAATCCCGCTATCCCTACGGCCGCTACGCCCAGCAGGCCCAGATCGAAGTGGCCTACGCCTACTTCAAGTCCGGCGAAACGGCCTCCGCCATCGCCGCCTGCGACCGCTTCGTCAAGCTGCATCCGGACCACCCCAATGTGGATTACATCTACTACCTGAAAGGCCTGGTCACCTTCAACGAGGACCTGGGCATGATGGGCCACGTCAGCATGCAGGACCAGACGGAGCGCGACCCCAAGGGCATGCGCGAGTCCTTCGACGCCTTCAAGACCCTCTCCAGCCGCTTCCCCGACAGCAAATACACCCCCGATGCGGTGCAGCGCATGAAGTACCTGGTCAGCGCCATGGCCGCCAACGAGGTGCATGTGGCCCGCTACTACATGAAGCGCAAGGCCTATGTGGCCGCTGCCAACCGGGCCCAGAGCGCCATCAAGAACTACCCGGACGCCCCGGCCATCGAGGAGGCCCTCTTCATCATGGTCAAGGCCTACGACGAAATGGGCATGATCGACCTGCGCGACGATGCGGAGCGGGTGATGCGCAAGAACTACCCCAACAGCGTCTATTACACCCGGGGCCTGAACCGGGTCGAACCCTGGTGGAAGCTCTGGTAAGCCATGGCTGAAAACGAAAAGGCCGGGAATTCCCGGCCTTTTTTATTGCCATCCGGGGGGCGCCCCCTTAAATGGACTGCTTGATCGCCAGCAGGGCCTGGTTGCGCAGGGTGCGCAGCAGGGACAGCTCCTTTTCCGGGATGACGATGTCTCCGGCACCGTCCTTGTCGGCATAGATCATGGCCACCGGATTGCCCTTGATGGTCAGGGGGAAGAGGACGAAGGTTTCCGAGGTCAGCACCTTGCGGAACCAGTCCGGGATGCGGGGCTTGATCTTGGGGTCGTTGGTGTCGCTGATGAGGATGTCCACACCCTTGGAAATGGCGGCGTGGAAGATGTCCGGCGAAAAGCTCAGGGGAAAGCGGAACTGCCGGGCGATCTCCGTGGCGTCCGGACCGAAGCCGAAACGGCCCTGCATGGTGTTGTGGCGGGCATCCTTGATGCACAGGATGACCCGCTTGAAGCCCATGGCCCGGTACATGGTTTCCAGGATGATGCGCAGGATGTCGTTCAGCTTGTATTCCTCCACCAGGGTGTTGGAAATGTCCTGAATGCCGGCGGTGAGGATGGCCTGGGCCGTCGCCGAATCCGGCGCCTGCCCCTCGCCCACCACCGCGGCGGGCAGCAGCTCGCCGCCCAGCTGTTCGCTGAGGATGGTGCCGGCCATGCTGGAATCGTCCTCGCCGGCGGCCGAGGCGGCCGGCTTCTCCCCCATCCATTCCCGCAGTTGCCGGCCGAAGGCGGTCTGCTGCAGGTTGAGGCGGATGATGCTGGCGAATTCCTTGACCTGTTCGATGGACTTCTCGATGGTGCTGCGCAGGTCCCGCTCTTCCACCTTGACGCTGTCGCCGAAGCGGGCCGCCAGCTTCTTCAGTTCCCGGGCCCGCTCATCGGGGCCGGCCTGGGCGATGATCAGGCACAGCTCGTTGGCATAGGCCGCCAGCACCCGCAGCTTGTCCTCCGGGGTGCTGGGCAGGCGCACATTGCCGCCAGGCAGCTTGCGCATGCTGTTGACGATCAGGGGCGGGAAGCCCCAGGTACGGGCGACGCCGATGCCCAGTTCCTCGTAGGACATGCCCAGCACCTGCAGGGAGGCGGCCTCCTCGCCGATCTCCTTCTGCCCCATGAGCTTCTTCACTTCCTCGCTTTCCTCGGGGAAGTAGTACTGGCACAGCAGGCGGCCCAGGTTGTGGAACATGGCGCAGATGAAGGCCTGCTCCACATCCCGGGTGCTGGTCAGGGTGCCGATGTCCTTGGCCAGGATGCCGGCCAGATTGGCCCGCAGGAACTCGTCCTTGAGCTGGGCCGCATTGGACTTGTTCTGCAGGTGCTCGAAGAGGAGCACGGTGATGGCAATATTGCGCACCGCATCGAAGCCGAGCACGATCACCGCCCGGGACACGGTGCTAATGTTGCCGCCGCCGGCCTGCCGGTAATAGGCCGAATTGACCAGGCGCAGGATCTTGTTGGTGAGGGCGAAGTCCTTGAGGATGGTCATGGACAGCCGGGCGATGCTCTCCGTCTCGGAAGTGGCGATCTTGTTGATGGCGCTGACCGATTCGGAGAGGGCGGGGAAATCGCTCTTGTGCCGCATGCGCCGCAGCAGGAAATCCAGGGTGCTCTGCTTGCCGCCAGTGGCGGCGCCCTCCTCCTCCACCGGGTCCAGGTAGCTATCCAGGGCCTGCAGGAACTGGGCGACGGATTCGTAGCGGTTGAGGGGATTGCGCGCCGTGGCCTTGTACAGCACGTCCACGATGCGCTCATCCAGGCTGACCTCGCTTGGCAGGCGCAGATCCTCCTGGGTGATGCGCCGCATCACCTGGAAGGGATCGCTGCCCTGGATGGCGCGGCGGCCGGTCAGCAGCTCGTAGAGCACCAGGCCGGCGGCGAAGATGTCGCCCCGCACTCCCACCGTACGCGATTCGATGTACTCGGGCGCCATGTAGGCCGGGGTGCCGGTGAAGTCGCCCTGCTTGCTGTCCAGGTCCTCGATGCGGGCGGCAATGCCGAAGTCCATGACCTGGGGAATGCCGTCCTCGTCCAGGAGGATGTTGGAAGGCTTCAGGTCCCGGTGGATGATGCCCTGTTCGTGGGCACAGGCCACCGCCTCCAGGATGGAGCGCATCAGGGTGACGGCCTTGACCGGAGAGAGGGCCCCCGCATCCTTCAGGTACTGGGCCAGGTTCTTGCCGGGTACATACTGGAAAACCAGGTAAAGATCGCCGTCTTCTTCGCCCGCCTCGAAGATCGGTACGATATTGGCATGTCGCAGCTGGCTGACGGTACGCGCCTCCGCCAGCAGGGCGGCATTCTGGGCCGCGTCGGGGCGGGAAAAGTGCAAGGTTTTGATGGCGATCTCGCGCTCCAGCTGCGGGTCATACGCCAGGTAAACCACACTTTGGGCTCCCCTACCCAGTTCGCGCCGGATTTCGAAACGTCCGATCTTTTGCAGTGCCATGTCGGCCCCCTTGATATTTGTCGGCCATTCTAGCCGCTCCGTTGCCTCCCGGACATGGACTAATTCACTGCGGCGCCCAGCCCGGTCATCCAACTGACGGATTTTTCATTAGAATCCGGCCATGTCCGGGAATTCCCGGTACGACAATAATCATAGGTTACGCCCCCCATGCTCTACGACCTGCACGAATTCCAGCACTCCCTGCTGACCCCCCTGCGCCTGTGGGCCGAAACCACCCAGCAGCTCTTCGCCAACCCCTTCTCCGCCCTCTCCTATCTGCCGGAAAGCGCCCGCATCGCCGCCGGTTCCGAGCTGATGGCGCGCCTCATCCGCCGCTACGACAAGCCCGCCTTCGGCCTCGACCGCACCACGGTGGAGGGCCGGGAGGCGGCCGTCAGCGAAGCGGTGGCCGTGCACAAGCCCTTCTGCAATCTGCTCCATTTCGTCCGCCAGAGCGGCCAGGCGGCGCCCAGGGTGCTGCTCTGCGCGCCCCTTTCCGGCCATTACGCCACCCTGCTGCGGGACACGGTGCGGGCCCTGCTGCCGGACCACGACGTCTATGTCACCGACTGGATCGACGCCCGCCAGGTCTCCCTGGCCCACGGCCCCTTCCGCTTCGACGACTACGTCAGCTATATCCAGGACTTCATCCGCCACCTGGGGCCGGAGGTCCATGTCATCTCCGTCTGCCAGCCCACCGTGCCGGTGCTGGCGGCCATTTCCCTGCTGGCGGCCGACGACGATCCCTGCCAGCCCCGCTCCATGACCATGATGGGCGGCCCCATCGACACCAGCATCAATCCCACGGCGGTGAACGACTACGCCAAGAAGCACACCCGGCTGTGGTTCGAGACCAAGGTCATCACCCGGGTGCCGACCAAGTACCCGGGCGCCCTGCGCCGGGTCTATCCGGGCTTCCTGCAGCACGCCGGCTTCGTTTCCATGAACCAGGACCGGCACGTGGACGCCCACCTGGACTTCTACAACCACCTGATCGAGGGCGACGGCGATTCGGCCGAGGCCCACCGCAAGTTCTACGACGAATACAACGCGGTGATGGACCTGCCGGCCGAGTACTACCTGGAAACCCTGGAACGGGTCTTCCTCAACCACTACCTGCCGGAAGGCCGCCTGGTGGTGCACGGCCGGACGGTGGACCCGGCGGCCATCCGCCGTACCGCCCTGATGACCGTGGAGGGGGAACTGGACGACATTTCCGCCCCCGGCCAGACCCATGCCGCCCACGACCTGTGCGCTTCCCTGGAGGCGCCCCAGCGGGCCCATTTCCTCTGCCCCGGCGTCGGCCACTACGGCATTTTCAGCGGCCGCCGCTGGCGCGAAGTGATCTATCCCCAGGTGCGCGACTTCATCCGCCGCCACCAGGGCTGAGCCAGCCTAGCCCGCCGCTCCGGGCGGGGCCACCTCCCGGCACCACAGCAGTTCCGGGGTGGTGTCCGGGGTGCCGGCATCGCCTTGGGCAACGCCGAACAGGACAGCGTTCTGGCCCATGTGGCGCCCCAGGGCCAGGGCCAGTTCCCGGTCCAAGACCGGCGCCGTGACGAAAAAGCCGGCTTCCGCCGGCCATTGGCCATCGTCGGCCAGGTTTTCCGCCGCCAGGGCCGGCAGGCCCAGGCTGTGCAGCAGCCCGGCCAGGGCCCGCTGCCGGGCCAGATTGGCAGCCTCGCCGAGGGGCTCGGAGGCCGGATTGCTGGCAGTCACCACCATCCAGGCCCGTCCGCCCCTGGCCGCCACGTAGGCCGCCAGGGCGGGGCACGCCTCGCCCACCCGCAGATCGACGGCCCCCTCGGGCAGCCAAACCCGGTAGGTGGTGGCCCGATAGGCGGCCTGCAAGGCAGCAGGGACGGGGCTTTCGGCCATGCCTACCCTACTCCTGGCTATCCTCGGGCACTTCCAGGCTCTCCAGTCCGGAAAGCAGGCCGGACGCCTCTCCCGAAGGCAGGGCCTCCACGCTCTTCAATTTGCGCTCGATCTGGCGGGTACGCACTTCGGCGGCGCCGATGCTGTTGGTGGCCTGCTCCAGCTTCTTCTTGGTGGCCGCCAGGGCCTCGCCGAACTTGCCGAACTCGGTCTTCACCGCCCCCAGCACCGACCACACCTCGGAGGAGCGCTTTTCGATGGCCAGGGTGCGGAAGCCCATCTGCAGGCTGTTAAGCATGGCCGTCAGGGTGGTGGGGCCGGAGAGGGAAACCCGGTATTCCCGCTGCAGCATCTCCGCCAGGCCCGGCCGGCGCAGGGCCTCGGCGTAGAGGCCTTCGATGGGCAGGTAGAGCAGAGCGAAATCCGTGGTGTGGGGCGGCTCCACGTATTTCTCGCGGATGCTCTTGGCTTCCAGCTTGAGGCGGTTTTCCAGGGCCTTGGCGGCCTCCTCCACCCCGGCTGCGTCGGCCCGCTCCTGGGCGTCCTGCAGCTTCTGGTAATCCTCGATGGGGAACTTGGCGTCGATGGGCAGCCACACCGGCGCATCGGCCAGACCGTCGCCCTTGCCCGGCAGGCGGATGGCGAACTCCACCCGGTCGTTGCTGCGGGGCCGGGTGATGACGTTGGTGGCGTACTGCTCCGGCGTCAGGATCTGCTCCAGCAGATTGGACAGCTGCACTTCGCCCCAGGAGCCCCGGGTCTTGACGTTGGTCAGCACCTTTTTCAGGTCGCCGACGCCGGCGGCCAGGGTCTGCATTTCCCCCAGGCCCCGATGCACCTGCTCTAGCCGGTCCGAAACCAGCTTGAAGGATTCGCCCAGGCGCTGCTCCAGGGTGGCGTGGAGCTTTTCGTCCACGGTCTTGCGCATCTCCTCCAGCTTGCCGGCGTTATCCGCCTGTAGGGCCACCAGCCGCGCTTCCACCACCTGGCGCAGCTGCTCGAAGCGCTGGTCCAGGGCCTGGGAAACCTGGGCCAACTGCTGGGCGAAGGCTTCCAGGTGCTGGCCCTGGGTCTGGCCGAACTGGCCCACCTGGGCGTTGAGGGATTCGGCCAGGCGGGCCAGGCCCTGGGCCTGGGCCTCCCGCCCCTGGTGGGATTCGGCGGCGGTCTCCTGGCGGCTGCGGGCCAGCTGCTGGGCGAACACTTCCAGCTGCTGGGCCTGCAACTGGCCCAGCTGGCCGACCTGGCTGCCCAGGGCCTGGGTCAGGCGCACCAGGGCCTCGCTCTGTTCCTCCCGGCCGCGCCGGGCTTCCAGGGCAGATTCCTGGCGGATGGCCGCCAGTTCCTCGCGCAGGGCCCGCTCCTGCCGGGCCAGGGCGCCGTCCACGGCGGCGAACTGGGGCACCAGGGCCAGGGCGGCATCCTGCCGCTCGCGGCTGCGCAGGAGAAGAAGCACCAGACCGCCGAGAATCAGCAGGGCGAGGACGGTAAGAATCAGCAACAGGGTGTCGGTCATGAAGGTTCCGAAAAAATGCAGACAGGCGGGAATCGCCATTTTACTCGGCCCGGGACCTGGTTCGGGACGAACGTGACGGAATGCGCCCCCCGGAAGCAGGCCAAAGGGATAAAATGCACCACTGATTCCACTCACCCGCCCGGGCCGTACAAAAACAATATGAAAACCCTTGTCGTCGAGGACGCCAAAACCTCACTGGCTGTGGTTTGCCACCATCTGGAAAGACTCGGCAACATTCCGGTTCCGGCGTCCTGCGGCGCCCAGGCCATCGAACTGTTCCAGTCCGAGCGCCCCGACCTGGTGCTGCTCGACGTGGTGCTGCCGGACATGGACGGCTACACCGTGGCCCGGCGCATCCGGGACCTGGAAAAGCCGGGCGAATGGACCCCCATCATCTTCCTCACCGCCATGAGCGGCGACGCCGACCTGGAAAAGGGCATCGCCGCCGGCGGTGACGACTACCTGCAGAAGCCGGTCAGCGACGTGGTGCTGCGGGCCAAGATCCGCGCCATGCAGCGTATCGTGCAGATGCGCCACTCCCTGCTGGTGCTGACGCGCAAGCTGGATGCGGCCAACCAGGAGCTGAAGCGCCTCTCCGCCGTGGACGGCCTCACCGGTGTGGCCAACCGCCGCATGTTCGACGAGGCCCTGGAACGGGAATGGCGCCGCTCCATGCGCCAGGGCACGGAGCTGGCCATCGTCATGTGCGACGTGGATTTCTTCAAGAAATTCAACGACACCTACGGCCACCAGGCCGGTGACGAATGCCTGAAGAAGGTGGCTTCGGCCATGGCCAAGGCCATGGAGCGGGGCGGCGACCTCCTGGCCCGCTACGGCGGCGAGGAGTTTTCCATCATCCTGCCGGACACCAAGCTGGGCGGCGCCGCCTTCGTCGCCGAGCGCATGCGCCACAGCGTGGCCCAGCTGAAGATGCCCCATGCCGGTTCTCATCACGGCCAGGTGACCATCAGCTGCGGTGTCTCGGCCTTCGTCGCCAGCCCCGAAACCAGCCCGGAAGCCCTGCTCCTGGCTGCCGACCAGGCCCTCTACCAAGCCAAGCAGGCCGGCCGCAACCAGGTCTGCCGCATGTCCACCGCCCCTGCTCCCTGCCCAGCTCCATGAGTCAGCGTCACCCGAAAATTCTCATCGTTGATGACAACGATGTCATGCGCGCCCTGCTGCGCGGCATCCTGCGCAACGAGGACTACCAGGTGGTGGGCGAGGCCCGCAACGGCATCCAGGCCCGGGAAATGGTGGAGCGCATGACGCCCGACGTGGTCTGCCTCGACGTCATCATGCCGGAAATGAATGGCCTGGAAACCCTGAAAACAATCAAGCGGGACTTCCCCCAGGTGTCGGTGATCATGATCACCGGCAACGCCAGCAAGGAAAACGTCCAGGAAGCCCTGGAACTGGGCGCCAACGGCTTCGTGGTCAAGCCCTTCAACGCCGCCAAGGTGCTCGAGGCCCTCAGCCGGGCCTGACCTCCCCCGACCTGCCGCCGCCCGGCGCCGGGTCAGAAGTGGTTCTTCCACTCCCGCAGGGCGGCAAACACCGCCACTTCATCCGCCAGCGCGTGGCCCGCCTGCCTTTCGGCACTGGCCCGCACTTCCGCCTCGCCGCAGCGCAGGAAAGGATTGGTCGCCAGCTCCTCCGCCAGACAGAGAGGCACGGTGGCCTGCCCAGCCCGGCGCATGGCGGCCACCTTCCGCACCCGCTCGGCCAGGGCCCGGTTGCCCGGTTCCACCGCCAGGGCGAAGTCCAGGTTGGCCGCCGTGTATTCGTGGGCGCAGAAAACCGCGGTCTGGGGCGGCAGCGCCGCCAGGAGGCCCAGTGAATGGGCCATCTGGGCCGGGGTGCCCTCGAACAGCCGCCCACAGCCGGCGCCGAAGAGGGTGTCGCCACAAAAGAGTACTGGCGCCCCTTCCCACTGGCCGTAATAGGCCAGGTGACCCCGGGTATGACCCGGCACGGCGAGCACCTGCAACTGCAGACCCAGGTCGGCGAACTCCAGGCGCTCCCCACCCCGCAGCGGCTCGCCAACGCCTGTGATAGACTCCGCCGCCGGTCCCAGGACCCGCACCCCGTCGCCTGCCAGGGCGGCAACGCCACCGCTGTGGTCGGCATGGTGGTGGGTGAGCAGGATGGCCTCCAGCCGGAGTCCTTCCCGGGCCAGGATTGCCTGCACCGGTGCGGCATCGCCCGGGTCCACCACCAGGGCCCGGTCGCCGCACTGCAGCAGCCAGATGTAGTTGTCCTTGAAGGCCGGAATGGCCGAGATGCCCCGCAGGGGCGCGCAAGCAGGTAGACTAGTTTCCATACACGCACTATTGGCGGACCGCGTTCCCATGTCAATTCCCGGACTCGATGCCTGGCTGCAATCCCCCCAGGGGAGCTACGTACTCGAATGGGAGCAGGCCAAGATCGATGCCCTGGTGGCGGACATCTTCGGCTTCCACGCCCTGCAGCTGGGCCTGCCCCAGGTGGACTACCTGCGGGACAACCGCATTCCCCTGCGCCTGAAGGCCGGCGAGTCCGGCCTGGTGGATGTGCGCTGCGACCTGCGCCAGCTGCCCTTCGCCAGTGCCTCCCTCGATCTGGTGGTTTTGCCCCATGTCCTGGAATTCCTGCCGGACCCGCACCAGATGCTGCGGGAGGTGGAGCGGGTGCTGATTCCCGAAGGCCAGGTGGTCATCGCCGGTTTCAACCCCCTTTCCCTGTGGGGCCTGCGCCGCTACCTGCCGGGCCAGCGGGAGGGTCTCTTCCCCTGGAACGGCAACTATCTCTCGGTGCTGCGCCTGAAGGACTGGCTGGCCCTGCTGGGCTTCGAGGTGGACCGGGGCAATTTCGGCTGCTACGCCCCGCCCTTCGAACAAAGCAAATGGCTGCAGCGCTGCCACTTCATGGAGCCGGCCGGCGACCGCTGGTGGGGCTTTGCTGGCGGCACCTACCTGCTGCGGGCGGTGAAGCGGGTGCCGGGCATGCGCCTGGTGCTGCCCGCCTGGAAAGAACGCAAGGCGCGGGCCAAGGCCCTGGCGCCCATCACTCAGAAGGAAGCGAACGACAATGGCCAATGAGGCAACTGTGGAAATCTATGCCGACGGCGCCTGCAAGGGCAATCCGGGGCCGGGCGGCTGGGGCGTCTTCATGCGCGCCGGCGCCCACGAGAAGGAGCTGTGGGGCGGCGAACGGGACACCACCAACAACCGCATGGAGCTGACTGCCGTCATCCGCGCCCTGGAGGCCCTGAAGCGGCCGGTGCCGGTGAAACTGTACACCGACTCCAAGTACGTGCAGCAGGGCATCAGCGCCTGGATCCACAACTGGAAGCGCAACGGCTGGCGCACCGCCGACAAGAAGCCGGTGAAGAACGCGGACCTGTGGCAGGAGCTGGACGTGCTGGCCAGACAGTTCCAGGTGGAGTGGACCTGGGTCAAGGGCCATGCCGGCAATCCGGGCAACGAACGGGCCGACGAGCTGGCCAACCGGGGCATCGAGGATCTGCGCCAGAGCGCCTGAAGCCCCATATTCAACGGATTTGATCTAGGCGGCAGATAAACCGGCCGCCCTTGCCTAACATCGGAAACGTCATGCGTCAGATATTTCTAGATACGGAAACCACGGGCCTGGAGCACAAGCAGGGGCACCGCATCATCGAAGTGGCCGGTGTGGAGATGGTCAACCGCCGTCTCACCAACCGCCATTTCCACAAGTACATCAACCCGGAACGGGCCATCGACGAAGGCGCCCAGGCGGTGCACGGCATCAGCCTGGAATTCCTGGCGGACAAGCCCAAGTTCGCCGCCATCGCCGCCGAGTTCCTCGACTTCATCCGCGGCGCCGAACTGGTGATCCATAACGCGGCCTTCGACGTGGGCTTCCTCAATGCCGAGCTGGCCCGCCTCAAGCTGCCGCCCGTCGGCGAGGTCTGCTCCGGGGTGGTGGACACCCTGAAGATGGCCAAGGAGATGCACCCGGGCAAGAAGAACAACCTCAACGCCCTGTGCGACCGCTACGAGGTGGACAACTCCCACCGTACCCTGCACGGCGCCTTGCTCGATGCGGAGATTCTGGCCGAAGTGTATGTGGCCATGACCCGGGGTCAGGAAAGCCTGATGATCGACCTGGGCCAGGCGCCGGCCGCCGCCGCGGAAATCGCCATGAGCACGGGCCAGCGCCGCCCCACCCGGGTCCTGCGGGCCAGCATCGAAGAACTGGCCGCCCACGAGCAGGTGCTGGCCGGCATCAACAAGGAAAGCAAGGGCAAGTGCCTGTGGGCGCCGCCCCCGGCCGAGCCTCCCGCCGCATGAGCTTCCTCCGCCGTTGCCCCTGCCTGTGGCTGGCCGCGCTGCTGCTGGCCGCCACGACCGCGACGGCGGCTCCGCTCCCTCCCCTGCAACCCTGGATCGACGCCACTCCCGCCGGTGGCGTCCTGGTGCCGCCACCGGGCGTCTATGCCGGGCCGGTACGCATCGACAAGCCCCTGCATGTGGACGGTAAGGGCAAGGTGACCATCGACAACGGTGGCCACGGCACCATCCTCAGTCTCAGGGCCAGCGGTGCCAGCCTCAAGGGGCTGCGCCTGGTGGGCAGCGGCGATTCCCACGACCAGCTGGATGCGGCCATCAGCATCGAAGGCCACGGCAACCTGATCGAAGGCAACGTGATCGAGGCCAGCCTCTTCGGCATTTCCCTCAAGCAGTCGGACCACAACATCCTGCGCCGCAACCGCATCCGCTCCTTCAACGTGGATTCGGCCGACCGGGGCGATGCCCTGCGCCTGTGGTATAGCGCCGGCAACCTGATCGAGGATAACGACATTGCCCAGACCCGGGACCTGACCATCACCAACGCCCCGCGCAACCACTTCCGCCGCAACACCATCCGGGACAGCCGGCGCGGCATGAACTTCCTCTTCGCCAACCGCAGCCGCATCGAGGACAACGTGCTGGAGCGCAACTCCACCGGCATCGTCATCATGAATTCGGAAGGCGCCATCCTGCGCCGCAACCGGGTCCTGCACGCCATGGACGCCTCCGGCGCCGGCATCGCCCTGAAGGAGACGGCGGCCATCCTGGTGGAAGACAACGACATCATCCATTGCGCCGTCGGCATCATGGCCGACTCCCCTTCCCATCCCCTCAACCGCATCGTCCTGCACCGCAACCGCCTGGCCCACAACGTCACCGGGGTCAATTTCTACGGCGAACGGGGCGGCCACATCGCCATCGCCAACCGCTTCGAGAACAATCTGTGGCAGGTCATGGCCAGCAATGCGGGGGACCAGCAGAACGACTTCTGGCTGGGCAACTACTGGGACGACTATCAGGGTTTCGACCGCAACGGCGACGGCTGGGGCGACACCCCCCACGAGATTTACGCCTACGCCGACCGTATCTGGATGGACACGCCGGCGGCCCGCTTCTTCCGCAATTCGCCGGTGCTGGAGATGCTGGACTTCCTGGAAAGACTGGCGCCCTTCTCCCACCCCACCCTGATCCTGCAGGACCCGAAACCGCGCATCCTGCGCGGCAAGAGCTGAGGCTCCCTAGAACAGGCTTGCCACCACGTCCTGGTCCCGCTTGGCCAGGCGCTCCAGGCCGTTCAGGACTTCCTTCGAGGCGCCATGGTCCCGGGCGTGGGCGAGAAAGCTCTGCACCGCCTTTTCCAGGGGGTAATCGGAAGTCTGCCAGTCATGGTTGAACTGGCTGGCCAGGAGCCGCTGGGCCGTCAGCTTGCCGCTGCGCATGGGCACCAGGGTCACCTGCTGGCCGTCGTGGCGAATCACCACGGCCATGGTCAGGGCCTGATTGGTGACGATCAATTGAGGTCTTCCTTTTTCGGCAGGGGCAGGCGGAAGACGCCGATCCCCTCCTCCTCCAGTTCGGCGAATTCCTCGTCCGAAGCCTGGCCCCGGATGGAGCGCCGGGGCACTTCCTCGTTGTGCATCTTGCGGGCCTCCTCGGCAAAGGCCGAGCCCACATCGTCGCTGACGCTCATGAGGAAATCCACCACCTGGCGATAGGCAGTCAGAGGCGACAGGGAGGTCTCCACGGTCGCAGGCGGAGCCTCAGCCGCCGGCGCCGCCCCTTCACCGCCCTGGGCCAGGTGGATGCCGGCCGGGATCTTGCGGATCTGGTGGGAATTGCAGTGGGGACAGGTGACCAGGCCCCGTTCCTGCTGGGACTGATAGTCCTCGGCGGATCGGAACCAGCCTTCAAAGCGGTGCTCCTGCTCGCAGGAGAGTTCAAAGATGATCAATTGGGTGCCAGGCGTCGTGGTGCCCGGGACGGGACTTGAACCCGTAAGCCTTGCGGCGGCGGATTTTAAGTCCGCTGTGTATACCAATTTCACCACCCGGGCGGATGCGAAAGGCAGGATTATAGCGGCTTCCCGCCGGGCGGGGCAGCCAGAACGCCAAACGGCGAGGCTTTCAGGCCTGGGTATCGATGATCCTGCCGGTCACCTGCCCTTGCCCGTTGACGACGGGGGACGGCGCCTGGGCCGGGTTCTGACTGCCGCCCTTGTCGCCGGCGACCGGTGCTGCGGGCTGGGACTGCAATCCCAATCTGGCGGCCAGATTGGTGCGCGCCACGATGGCGAACATATTGCCGTTGCTGATCGGTTTGATGCCCATGGGAGACTCCCGCCGACGCGTCTACCTAACTGTAGATGATGCAACGGGAAAGTGCGGGAAGAGAATCGGCCCGGGGAGAAGCTGCGGCGGAAGCCTGAATGCAAAAAGGGCAGTGCTTGCGCACTGCCCTTTTCAATTTGGAGCGGGAAAAGAGTCTCGAACTCTCGACCTCAACCTTGGCAAGGTTGCGCTCTACCAACTGAGCTATTCCCGCATGAAGCTTTTTACTGCCGGCCGGACATCGATCCGGCCTTGGTGAAACTGGAGCGGGAGAAGAGTCTCGAACTCTCGACCTCAACCTTGGCAAGGTTGCGCTCTACCAACTGAGCTACTCCCGCGTATTACTTTTCAACCTGGAGGCGCGAGCCGGAGTCGAACCGACCTACACGGATTTGCAATCCGGTGCATAACCGCTTTGCTATCGCGCCAGAAACATTCTTACTGCTGCTGAAGAAAGCGGTCAGCTCTCTCCTTGAATTCTGGAGCGGGAAAAGAGTCTCGAACTCTCGACCTCAACCTTGGCAAGGTTGCGCTCTACCAACTGAGCTATTCCCGCGTCGTGTTGATCAGTGCTGCAATCAACGAGGTCCGCATTATAAGGCCTTTCGCGGGCCTGTCAACAGTTCTGCGACGGCAATTATTTTTCCGCGTGCTGGACGATTTGCGGCCAGGCCATGCGCATGTAGTAGCCCATGGACCACAGGGTCAGCACGGCGGCGATATAAATCAACCACGTACCGGCAGCCATGACGTCGATGCCGGCCACCGGCTCCTGCAGCAACAGCAGGGGAATGGCGGCCATCTGGGCGGTGGTCTTGATCTTGCCGATCATGGACACGGCCACGCTTTTCGAGGCGCCGATCTGGGCCATCCACTCGCGCAGGGCGGAAATGGTGATTTCCCGGCCGATGATGACGGCGGCGATGACCGCGTTGGTGCGATCCAACTGCACCAGCATGATGAGGGCCGTGGCCACCATCAGCTTGTCCGCCACCGGATCGAGGAAGGCGCCGAAGGCCGAAGTCTGGTTGAGGGCCCGGGCCAGGTAGCCGTCGAACCAGTCGGTGAGGCCGGCCACGACGAAGACCAGGGTGGCGATCAGGTTGCGCTCCTGCAGGCTGGCCCAGGATTCGGGCACGTAGTAGATGCCGATCAGCAGGGGGATCAGGACGATGCGCAGCCAGGTGAGAAGGATAGGTATGTTGAAGGGCATTCAGTGCAACGCCGAATAGATTCGTTCCGCCAGATCCCGACTGATGCCAGGCACTTCGGCCAGCCGGTCCACGCTTGCGCCGGCGATGCCCTGGAGTCCGCCGAAATGGGCGATCAGGGCCTTGCGCCGGGTCGGGCCGACCCCGGGGATTTCCTCCAGGGTCGAAGTCCTGCGGGCCTTGCCGCGCTGGGCGCGGTGTCCGGAAACGGCGAAACGGTGGGACTCGTCGCGGATTTCCTGGATCAGGTGCAAGGCCGGGTGTGTTGAGGGCAATTGTAACGGCTTTCGCCCGTCGGGAAAGATCAGTTGTTCCAGCCCGACCTTGCGCTCCACGCCTTTGGCGACGCCGATCATGGGCACATGGGCCAGCCCCAGTTCCTCCAGGGCGCTGTAGGCGACGCCGACCTGGCCCTTGCCGCCGTCGATGAGGATCAGGTCCGGGCAGACGCCCTCCCCCACCGCCACCTTGTCGTAGCGCCGGGAGACGGCCTGGCGCATGGCGGCGTAGTCGTCGCCCTTCTGGATGTCGCGGATGTTGTAGCGCCGGTATTCGGACTTGCGCATGCCGTTGCCCTGGTACACCACGCAGGAGGCCACGGTGGCTTCGCCCTGGGTGTGGCTGATGTCGAAGCACTCGATGCGCTGCGGCAGCTCCGCCAGGCCCAGGGCTTCCTGCAGGGCTTCCAGGCGCTGCCCCTGCATGGACAGGGTGGCCCGGCGCGAGGCGATGGCGATGCGGGCGTTCTGCACCGCCATTTCCACCCACATGCGGTGGGCCGTCTGGCGCGGTTCCTGGATCGGCACCGGCCGCTCGGCCAGGGCCGCCAGGCTCTCGGCCGCCTCTTCGTCCGCCGGCGGCACATTGACCAGGATGCGGGCGGGAATGGGATGCTCCCGGTAATGCTGGTCGAGGAAGGCGGCGATGGCCTCGGCCGGCTCACAATCCGCCGCATTCTTGGGAAACAGGGGCTTGTCGCCCAGGTGCTGGCCGCCGCGGATCATGGCCAGGTTGAGGCAGAGCATGCCCGACTCCTGCACCGCCACCACAACGTCCGCATCCTCGTCGCGGCCGCTGTCCACGTACTGTTTTTCCTGGATGCGGCGCAGGCCCTGGATGCGGTCCCGCAGCACGGCGGCCTGTTCGAAGGCCAGGGCCATGGAGGCCTGTTCCATGGCTTCGGTCAGGCGCTGGATCACCTCGTGCTGCTTGCCCTTGAGGAACATGGCGGCCAGCTGCACGTCCTTGGCGTACTCCTCGGCGGAGATAAGGCCGACACAGGGACCGCTGCAGCGGTGGATCTGGTACAGCAGACAGGGCCGGGAGCGGTTGGCGAAGACCGAATCCTCGCAGGTGCGCAGGTGGAAGGTCTTCTGCAGCAGGTGGATGGAGTCCCGTACCACCGAGGCCGCCGGGAAGGGGCCGTAGTAGTCGGCCTTGCGGTCCGGAGCGCCGCGGAAGAAGGCCAGGCGAGGGAATTGATCCCGGGTCAGCTGCACATAGGGGTAGGACTTGTCGTCCCGGAAGAGGATGTTGAAGGGCGGGTCCAGGCTCTTGATGAGGTTGTTTTCCAGCAGCAGGGCCTCGGCCTCGGAGCGGGTCACGGTGGTGTCGATGCCGCAGATGCGGCTCACCATGAGGGCGATGCGGGGGCTGGAAACGGTGCGCTGGAAATAGGACGAAACGCGCTTCTTCAGGTTCTTCGCCTTGCCGACATAGAGCACCTTGCCCTCGGCGTCGAGCATGCGATAGACCCCCGGCAGGTCCGTCAGGGTCGCCAGGAAGGTCTTGGCGTCGAAGGCCGGCGTTGCCGGCCCGGCCGCCGGGGCCGTTGCTTCCGGAGACTCGCTCATGGCGTCCTCAGCCGAGCCGGTCCAGCTTGTCGCGGATGGCGCCCACCACGGCCTCGAAGCCCTCGGTGGTGAGGCGCCCGGTGCGGGTGTTGTAGCCGCTGCAGTGATAGCTGGTGAACGTCTCGATGCCGCCGGGCAGCACATGGCGCACGGCATGGCCGAAGGGGTAGTCCTTCACCTTCAGGCCGAAGGTGCGCAGCACCGCCTGGTGGGCCACGGCGCCGAGGATGAGGATGGCCCGCAGGTTGGGCATGCTGGCGATTTCCTGGCCCAGGTAGTCGTTGCACTGGCGGATTTCCACCGGCAGGGGCTTGTTCTGGGGCGGCAGGCAGCGCACCGCGTTGGTGATGCGGCAGTCCTTCAGCTCCAGGCCCGCATTGGCCCAGCCTTCCGCATTGAGGGGCCAGGCCTCGGTGGCGAAGCCGAACTTGTGCAGGGAGGGATAGAGCAGCTCCCCGGCGATGTCGCCGGTAAACGGCCGGCCGGTGCGGTTGGCACCCCGCTCCCCAGGGCCCAGGCCCACCACCAGCAGGCGGGATTCCAGGCTGCCGAAGGACGGCACCGGGCGGGCATGCCAGTCCGGGTCCCGCTGGCGGATGGCGGCCAGATGGGCGGCCAGGCGGGGACAATCGGTACAGTCGGTGGAAAAGGTCTGGGTCGGGGCAAGCATGGGGAAAAGGGTCCGTGACAACGAGGCGGGAAGGCTGAAATGGTACCATGCGCCCCCATGGAAGCCCCCGCCCCGGCGCCCCTGGCGCCCGCCCGCCCCAGCCTGTCCTGGGATATTTTCTGCACCGTCGTGGACAACTACGGCGACATCGGCGTCTGCTGGCGCCTGGCCCGGCAACTGGCGGCGGAGCACGGCTTTGCGGTGCGCCTGTGGGTGGACGACCTGGCCAGTTTCGCCCGCCTCTGCCCCGAGTTGCAGGTGGAACGGGATTGCCAGACGCTGGCCGGCGTCACCGTGCAGCGCTGGGCCGGCGATTTCGCCCAGGTGGAGGCAGCCCAGGTGGTGGTGGAAGCCTTCGCCTGCGAACTGCCGGAAAACTACCTGGCCGCCATGGCCCGGGCGCCCCGGCCACCGGTGTGGATCAACCTGGAATACCTGACGGCGGAGGACTGGGCCAGCCACTGCCACGGCCTGGCCTCGCCCCACCCGCGCCTGCCCCTGCTCAAGTACTTCTTCTTCCCCGGTTTCGACGCCCGTACCGGCGGCCTGCTGCGGGAACGGGCGCTGATCGGCCAGCGGCAGGACTTCCAGGCCGATCCCCTGGCCCGAAAGGCGCTCTGGCAGCGCCTCGGCGCCACCCCCACGGCGGCCGAACGGGTGGTGTCCCTCTTCTGCTACGGCCACCTCCCCGTGGCAAGCCTGCTGGACGCCTGGGCCCAGGCCCCCTCCCCGACCCTGTGCTTCATGCCCCTGGGGCCGGCCCTGCCGGAAGTGACCGCCTGGAGCGGCGGTCGGCTGACCCGGGCCGGAGACCGGCTGCAGGTGGGCTCCCTGCGCCTGGTGCTGATGGACTTCCTGCCCCAGGCCGACTACGACCGGCTGCTGTGGGCCTGCGACCTCAACTTCGTCCGCGGCGAGGATTCCTTCGTCCGCGCCCAATGGGCCGCCCGGCCCCTGGTATGGCAGATCTATCCCCAGGAGGAAAACGCCCACGAGCCCAAGCTGGAGGCCTTCCTCGAAGCCTACAGCGAGGGCCTGGAGACGGCCTCGGCCCAGGCCCTGCGCACCTTCTGGCGGGCCTGGAACGGCCTCGACCCGGTCCGCCCCGGGGCCTGCTGGCCCGCATTCGAGCGGCAGCTGCCGGCCTTGCTGGCCCACAGCCGCCAATGGAGCGATTTGCAGGAAAATCGCCCGGACCTGGCGGAATCCTTGGCGCGTTTTTGCCGAAACAAGCTATAATCACGCGCTTTATTTTTGGCTTGGGCTTTCGGGTCGCGTTTTAACTTATTGCGCCCCCTCGCTTCCTTGGCCAGACCCTCAAATTATTTTCCGCAGGATTGACGATGAAGACCGCCCAAGAACTCCGCTCCGGCAACGTGATCATGGTGGGCCCCGAAGCCCTGGTGATCCAGAAGACCGAATACAACAAGTCCGGCCGCAACGCTGCCGTGGTCAAGATGAAGATGAAGAACCTGCTGACCGGCGCCGCCAGCGAAGCAGTGTACAAGGCCGACGAAAAGTTCGAAGTGGTCCAACTGGATCGCAAGGAAGTGACCTACTCCTACTTCGCCGATCCCATGTACGTCTTTATGGATGCCGACTACAACCAGTTCGACATCGAAGCCGACAACATGACCGACGCCCTGAAGTACCTGGAAGACGGCCTGGCCTGTGAAGTGGTGTTCTACAACGAGAAGGCCATCTCCGTCGAACTGCCCAACTCCGTGGTGCGCGAAGTGACCTACACCGAACCCGCCGTCAAGGGCGACACCTCCGGCAAGGTGCTGAAGCCCGCCAAGATCGGCACCGGCTTCGAGCTGATGGTTCCCGCCTTTGTGGAAATCGGCGACAAGATCGAAATCGACACCCGCACCGACGAGTACAAGAACCGCGTGAAGTAATCCTTCCCCGGGTTCCAGCAAAAAGGGCTGCCGCGGCAGCCCTTTTTCTTTGCCCTCTGGTTGCGGCCATTTCCTGATGCAGGCCTGGGGCGCTTATTCCAAGCCATTCTCCGGCATGGCATCGCCGCAGCCCCCGCCCCACCTGCCTGTCAGCCCCCCGGCCTTCAGAAGTCCTGCCGCAGGCGCCAGTAGCTGGCAAAACGGGGCAGGCCGGTGGCCGTCAGCTCCCGGTAGCGGTAGGTGACCAGGGCCCCCACGGGCGGCGGCTGACGCCGCTCTGCGGCGGAAAAGCCGGTGCCCAGGCTGAACCGGCGGCCATCGGGCATCTCCACCCGCAGCGCCCCCAGCATGCCGGCGTAGCGGCCCTTGCCCGGCAGATGGGCCACCACCCGGGCCTCCGCATCGAGCCAGGGTTTCACCTTGAGCAGCACCTCGCTGCGGCCGGTGACATAGGGCGCATCGGCCCGATGCAGCATCAGGCCTTCGCCGCCGCCCCGCCGCACTTCCTCCAGCCGAGCCAGCAACTGGGCCCTGTTCGCCAGGCGGAACTGCTCCACCGTCTGCAGCCAGGGCACCCGGGCGCCGGCCACCAGCGCTTGCAGGCGCTGCAGCCGCTCGCTGAAAGCGCCCTCCCCGCCCGGCAGTTCGAACACCATGTAGCGCACCTGCCGCCATTCGGCGTCGTCCGGCAACTCCCGCCGCACCGTGGCCGAGAGCCGCTCGAAATGGCCGCGCCCGGCCCACAATTCCCCATCCAGGGGCGTGGCCGGCAGTGCCGCGACAAACCAGGCCGGCGCCGCCACCGGGCGGCCGCTGCGAAAGCGCAGCACCTGGCCATCCCAGACCGCCCTTACCCCGTCCAGCTTTTCACTAACCCAGTAGGCGGCCACGTCCTCCTGGCCAGTGTAGGTTTCGGCCAGGAGCAGGGGCGGCGGCGGAACGGTGGGGGACTGGGCCCACAGCGGGCTCCAGCCAAGGGAGAGAAGCAGGAGCAGCAGCAGGCGGCGGATCATGGTGAATGCTCCCGCCTGGCTGCCGGGTTTCAGGCGAGGCGCCCGGCGGCGGCTACGCCGCGCTGGTAGACCGGATCGGCCTGGAGACCGGCCCAATCCGGAGCAGGCTTATGGGGCAGCAGGCGCTGCACCCGGGCGGCCCGGACCGGCTCCAGGGCCGGCTGCCAGCGCTCCAGCAACTGGCCCACCGCTTCCGGCGCATTGCACACCAGCAGCATGTCGCAGCCGGCGCTCCAGGCGGCCTGGGCCCGGGCCACCACATCACCGGCGACGGAGGCCCCTTCCATGGACAGGTCGTCGCTGAAAACGACGCCGTCAAACTTCAACTTATTTCTCAGATAATTAATCCAGTAATTTGAAAATCCGGCAGATTTTTCATCAACTACCGGGTAAATCACGTGGGCCGGCATGACCGCATCCAGGGCCAGGCGACGGAAGGGTTCCATGTCGGCCAGGAGCTTGTCCCAGTCCCGCTCATCCACCGGAATGGCCACGTGGGAGTCGGCCTGGACCCAGCCGTGGCCGGGGAAGTGCTTGCCGCAGCAGCCCATGCCGGCCTGCCTGAGGCCCTGGATCAGGGCGCCGGCCAGTTGCACCACGGCTTCCGGCTGGCGGTGGAAGGAACGGCTGCCGATCACCGTGCTGCGGCCGTAGTCCAGGTCCAGCACCGGGGTGAAGGAGAAATCCACGCCCCGGGCCCGCAGCTCGGCGGCCAGCACATAGCCCAGGTCCTGGGCCGCAGCGATGGCCTCGCCAGGCGCCGCATCCCACAAGGCGCCCAGCTTGCCCATGGCGGGAATGGCCGTGAATCCTGGCCGACAGCGCTGCACCCGGCCGCCTTCGTGGTCGATGGCAATCAGCAACTGGGGACTGCGCAGGGCCTTGACCTCGGCGCAGAGGGCACTGAGCTGCTCCGGGCTTTCGTAATTGCGGCTGAACAGGATGAGGCCGCCCACCAGGGGGTGGGTCAGGCGTTCCCGGTCCAGATCGGTCAGGACCAGGCCCTGGATGTCGATCATCACCGGGCCCGGGGGCAGTTGTCGGGGAGCGTTCATGGCTGGGTTTGTTCCAGAATGACGAAGGCGACGGCGTAATCCTGCTCGTCGCTGAGGGAAAGATGGGCCACCAGCCGGCGCTCGGCCAGCAGGGCGGCAACGGCCGGAGCCAGTTCCAGGACCGGCTTGCCCAGGGCATCGTGGCCGACGCCGATGGCCGGCAGCAGCACCGGGGCCCGGATGCCGGTACCCAGGGCCTTGCCGAAGGCTTCCTTGGCGGCGAAGCGCTTGGCCAGGAAACGGGTCTGGCCGGCCTCGGGCAGACGGGCGAATTCCTCCCGCTCCGCCGGAGTCAGCAGTTTGTCCAGGCTGCGCTCCCCGTGGCGGGCATAGAACTCGCCGAGACGGGAGACGGCGACGATGTCGGTGCCGATGCCGTGGATCATGTTTTCTTAGCCACTGAGGAGTCCATTTTTAGCCACAGAGGACACAGAGATCACCGAGAAAAACGAAAGCACATAGTTTATTGACCTGAATGCTGAGACCTGAGCGATGAGTCGTCCCACCGAGTTTGCGCCGGAGACGGTTCACCCTCTGTGTTCTCTGTGCCCTCTGTGGCTTCGCCTTTACCGCCCCGCCGCACCGAGCAGCAGCTGCTTCATCTCCCGTACCGCTTCCCGCAGGCCGACGAAGACGGCGCGGCTGACGATGGCGTGGCCGATGTGCAGCTCCTTGATGCCCGCCAGGGCGGCGATGGGCTGGACGTTGTAGTAGTTGAGGGCGTGGCCGGCGTTGAAGCGCATGTTAAGGCCCCGGATGGCCTCGCCGGCCGCCCGCACCTTGGCCAGCTCGGCCAGCACGGCCGGGCTTTCCTCATCCCGCCCCTGGTTATAGAAGGCATGGGCGTAGGGGCCGGTGTGGATTTCGCAGATCTTGGCGCCGATACGGGCGGCCGCTTCCACCTGGGGCAGTTCGGCGTCGATGAAGACGCTGGTGACGATGCCGGCATCGGCCAGGCGGGCCACCACGTCCTTCAGACGGGCTTCCTGACCGGCCACATCGAGACCGCCTTCGGTGGTCACCTCGTGGCGGCCTTCGGGCACCAGCATGGCCATTTCGGGCTTGAGGCGGCAGGCGATGCCCACCATTTCGTCGGTGGCCGCCATTTCCAGGTTGAGCTTGATCTGGGTGGTGAGCTTGAGGCGCTCCACGTCCTGGTCGCAGATGTGGCGGCGGTCTTCCCGCAGGTGCACGGTGATGCCGTCGGCCCCGCCCAGCTGGGCTTCCACGGCGGCCCACACCGGGTCCGGTTCGTAGGTGCGGCGGGCCTGGCGGATGGTGGCCACGTGGTCGATATTGACGCCGAGTTCGATGCTCATGGTGTTAAACCTCAATATTCCTGCTGCAAAGTGTCGACTTCAGGGTAGCCGCCGAGAAGCGTCTGCCTCAGAGTTCCTGCAACTCCCGGAAAATCTTCCGGGTCTCCAACTGCTTGCCGTCCAGGTAATGGGCCATCAAAGCCCGCATCAGCTGCTTGGCCTCGGCCAGGGAACGGGTATCGGAAAAATCCTCGTGGGCCAGGTCGAGCAGGGTCTTGCCCGATACCGAGAGGGCCGAATCGCCGGGCCGGGACAAGCGTACCGGCCCCCGCTCGATCTGGTAGGCATAGTGGCCGGCGCTTTCCACCGCCCGGCCCTCCGCATCCGTGGCCAGGGTCAGGCCATAGCCCAGTTCCTGCAACAGGGATTTTTCGAAGCGGCGCAGGTCCGCCTCCTGCACGCCGTCGGCAAAGCAGCGCAGGGTTTCGGCATAGGCGGCGTAGAGGGCTTCGTGGGCGTCTTCCCGGGGCAGCAGGTGCAGCAGCAGCTCGTTCAGATAATAGCCGCAAAAAAGGGCGTGGCGGGCCAGCAGCGGCTGGCCGCCCTGCCATTCGGCCTTCATCAGGGTCAGCACTTCGCCCTTGCCTGCCCAGGAGACCTCCAGGGGCTGGAAACCCAGCAGCAGGCCGCGGATGGCGGAACGAGGCCGTCGGGCGCCCCGGGCCAGCAGGGCCACCCGGCCGAAATCCCGGGTGAAGGCCTCGACGATGAGACTGGTTTCCCGAAAGGGATAGGTGTGGAGAACGTAGGCGGGCTGGCCGTCTACCTTTTGCCGTTGCATGGCGAAAGCCCGAAGGGGAGGAAAAGACGCTTACTCGTAGCCCAGGCTGCGCAGCAGGCGCTCGTCGTCGTTCCAGCCGGACTTCACCTTGACCCACACTTCCAGGTAGACCTTGCCGTCGAACAGCTTTTCCATGTCCTGGCGGGCCTCGGTGGCGATGCGCTTGATGGTCTCGCCGCCTTTGCCGATGACGATGGCCTTGTGGCCGTCCCGGTCCACCACGATGGCGGCGTAGATGCGGCGCAGGTTGCCCTCCACCTCGAACTTCTCGATTTCCACCGTGGTGGAATACGGCAGTTCGTCGCCCAGCAGGCGGAACAGCTTTTCCCGGATGTATTCGGAAGCCAGGAACCGCTCGCTGCGGTCGGTCAGTTCGTCCTCGGCAAACAGCAGTTCTTCATGGGGCAGATACTGGCGGGCTTCGGCCAGCAATTGCTCCAGCTGCTTGCCCTTGGTGGCGGAAACCGGCACCACGGCGGTGAAACTGCGCTCGGCGGTGACTGCGGCCAGGAAAGGCAGCAGCTTTTCCTTCTCGGCGATCTTGTCCACCTTGTTCACCACCAGGATCACCGGCCGGTCTTCCGGCAGCAGCTTGAGCACGGCCTTGTCCTTGGCGTCGAAACGGCCGGCCTCGACCACGAACAGCACCACGTCCACATCCGCCAGGGTCTGGGTCACGCCCCGGTTCATGGCCCGGTTGAGGGCGTTGGTGTGTTCGGTCTGGAAGCCCGGGGTGTCGACGAAGACGAACTGGGCATCGTCGTTGGTGAGGATGCCGGTGATGCGGTGGCGGGTGGTCTGGGCCTTGCGGGAGACGATGGAAATCTTCTCCCCCACCAGGCGGTTGAGCAGGGTGGACTTGCCCACGTTGGGACGGCCGACAATGGCCACGTAGCCGGAACGGATTTGCTTTTCGGTATTCATGCTTTGAGTTTCTCCAGAGCCCGCGAGGCGGCCTCCTGTTCGGCAGCGCGGCGACTGCTGCCCTGACCTTCGGTTTGCAGGGCGGCAGAGGCAACCTCGCACAGCACCCTGAACTGCTGCAGGTGGGCCTGGCCGTCGGTGGCCGCCAGGGTATAGACCGGCAAGGGCTGGCGCCGCGCCTGCAGGTATTCCTGCAGACGGGTCTTGGGGTCCTTGATCGGCTGATCGGGAGCGATGGCGTCCAGCTTGGCCGTAAACAGGTTGCCCACCACGACCTTGGCACGGTCGAAGCCCGCATCCAGGTAAACGGCGCCAAACAGGGCTTCCAGGGCATCGGCCAGGATCGAAGGGCGGGTATGGCCGCCGCTCTTCAACTCCCCTTCTCCGAGCCGCAACTGTTCCCCCAGATCCAGCCCCAGGGCCAGTTCGTGGAGGGTATCCTTCTTCACCAGATTGGCCCGCAGCCGGGACAGGTCGCCCTCGGGCAGCTGGGGGAAACGCTCGAACAGGAGGTGGGCGACGACGCAGTTGAGGATGCTGTCGCCGAGAAATTCCAGGCGCTCGTTATGGGGCGAACTGTGGCTGCGGTGGGTCAGCGCCGTGCGCAGCAGGGAGGGATCGGCAAATTCATGGCCCAGGCGACGGGAAAACGCGGCCTGGGGAGCCGTCAAACGGATTTTTTCAGCCACCCTTGCCCTTGCTGCTGCCCTGAAAATCGATATACAAGCTCACCGGACCTGCCAGGGGGATTTTTTTGGCATAGGCGAAGGAAATGACGAGATCGCTGCCGTCCTTGCTGATGTCGAGATCGGATCCTTTGATGACGTCGATGTAGCCGACCTCGGCCCGCTTGTCGAAAGCCTTGCGGATATCGCTCACCGTGGCTCCGGCCAGCTGGCTGTCGGCGGTCATCGCCTTGATGTTCTTGACGATCGACACATACTCGATCACCGGCGGCACCACCTTCATGCCGGTGATCAGGACGAGAACGATGATCACACTCCACATCAGCAACCCGGAAAGACTCACCCCCCGTTGATGCTTACTCAGCATTGCGCTCTCCCGTAACTCAGTTGAAACGGCCGATGCGGCTCAGGTCGTTGAAATTGAACCAGATGAAAAAAGCCTTGCCGACGATGTTTTCGTCGGGGACGAAACCCCAGGCCCGGCTATCCCGGCTGTTGTCCCGGTTGTCGCCCATGACGAAGTAGTGTCCCGGCGGCACCGTACAGATGACGCCCGCGTTATTGTAAATACAATTCTCCCGGCCCGGAAACTGGGAGGCGTCGCGGATGAAGGCCGGCGCATCGTCGTCGTTGAGGAAGCGGTGGTCCACCGCCCCCAGGACTTCGCTGTACTGCTTGGAGTAGTACAGCCGCTCCGAATGCAGGAAATCGTCCTGGGGCTGGATGTCCAGGGGCTTGCCGTTGATGGACAGGCGCTTGTTCTGATAAGCCACCTTGTCGCCCGGCACCCCGACCACCCGCTTGATGTAATCCAGGGACGGATCCTCAGGGAAACGGAACACCATGACTTCGCCGCGCTGGGGCTGGCTCACCTCGATGATCTTCTTGTTGATCACCGGCAGGCGGATGCCGTAGGTGTATTTGTTCACCAGGATGAAATCGCCCACCAGCAGGGTCGGAATCATGGAGCCCGAGGGAATCTTGAAGGGCTCGACCACGAAGGAGCGCAGGCCGAACACCACCAGGATCACCGGGAAAAAGCCGGCACCGTATTCCACCCACCAGGGGTCCTTGGCTCCGGCCGGGCGCCGCTTGGCCAGCCACAGGGAATCCACGGCCCAGATGGCGCCGCTGGCCAGCAGCAGCAGGAAGAGGATCAGAGCGAAATTCAAGACGATGTCCTTTACTTGCTATCGACGCGCAGCACGGCGAGGAAGGCTTCCTGGGGAATCTCCACGCTGCCCACCTGCTTCATGCGCTTCTTGCCGGCCTTCTGCTTCTCCAGCAGCTTCTTCTTCCGGGTGATGTCGCCGCCGTAACACTTGGCCAGCACATCCTTGCGCATGGCCTTGACGTTTTCCCGGGCGATGATGTTGGAGCCGATGGCGGCCTGGATGGCCACTTCGTACATCTGGCGCGGAATCAGCTCGCGCATCTTGGCCGCCAGTTCCCGGCCCCGGTAGGGGGCGTTGGCCCGGTGCACGATGATGGACAGGGCATCCACCTTTTCGCTGTTGATGAGGATGTCCACCTTGACCACGTCGGCCGCCCGGTATTCCTTGAACTCGTAGTCCAGGGAGGCATAACCCCGGGAGACGGACTTCAGCTTGTCGAAGAAATCCATCACCACTTCGGCCATGGGCATTTCATAGACCAGCTTCACCTGGCGGCCGTGGTAGTGCATGTCCACCTGGTTGCCGCGCTTGGCGTTGCACAGGGTGATGACGCTGCCCAGATAATCCTGGGGCACAAAAATGGTAGCCGTGATGATGGGTTCGCGGATTTCATCGAACTTGCCCACTTCCGGCAGCTTGGAGGGGTTCTCCACCTGGACCACGGAACCGTCCCGCATCACCACTTCATAAACCACGGTGGGCGCGGTGGTGATCAGGTCCTGGTCGAATTCCCGCTCCAGGCGCTCCTGCACGATTTCCATGTGCAGCAGGCCGAGGAAGCCGCAGCGGAAGCCGAAGCCCAGGGCCTGGGAAACTTCCGGCTCGAACTGCAGGGAAGCATCGTTGAGGCGCAGCTTCTCCAGGGAGTCGCGCAACTGGTCGTACTGGTTGGATTCCACCGGGTAGAGGCCGGCAAACACCTGGGGCTTGATTTCCTTGAAGCCGGGCAGCGCCTCGGCGGCGGGACGCTCCACCAGGGTGACCGTGTCGCCCACCTTGGCGGCATGCAGTTCCTTGATGCCGGAAATGATGAAACCCACCTGCCCGGCCCGCAGTTCGTTGCGCGCCAGGGACTTGGGGGTGAACACGCCGACCTGTTCGCACAGATGCACGGCGCCGGTAGACATCAGGCGAATCTTGTCCTTGGGCTTGAGCACCCCGTCCACGACACGGACCAGCATCACCACGCCGACGTAGTTGTCGAACCAGGAGTCGATCAGCAGGGCCTTCAGCGGCGCCTCGGGGTCGCCGACGGGAGGCGGGATCTTGGCGATCACCGCTTCCAGGATGTCCTCCACCCCCAGGCCGGTCTTGGCCGAAGCCAGGACGGCGTCCGTGGCGTCGATGCCGATGACGTCCTCGATTTCCTGGCGGGCACCATCCGGGTTGGCCGACGGCAGGTCGATCTTGTTCAGCACCGGCACCACCTCCACCCCCAGGTCCAGGGCCGTATAGCAGTTGGCCACGGTCTGGGCTTCCACGCCCTGGGAGGCATCCACCACCAGCAGGGCGCCTTCGCAGGCGGAGAGGGAGCGGGAGACTTCATAGGAGAAGTCCACGTGCCCCGGGGTGTCGATCAGGTTCAGGTTATAGACCTGGCCGTCCCGCGCCTTGTAACTGAGGGCGGCCGTCTGGGCCTTGATGGTGATGCCGCGCTCCCGCTCCAAGTCCATGGAGTCGAGCACCTGGGCTTCCATTTCCCGGTCGGAAAGGCCGCCACAGAGGTGGATGATGCGGTCGGCCAGGGTGGATTTGCCGTGGTCGATGTGGGCGATGATGGAAAAATTGCGGATGTGTTGCATATGGTAAAAAGGGTGCTGTGCAGCACCCTTTTGAATTTGGCCGGAAAGCGCGGATTCTAGCGGATTTTGGCCAAAACTTCACGGACTGCTGCCTCGTCCAGGAAGTAGTGGCAAATCTCTTCGCCGCCATGCAGCAACACGGGCACCAGTTCGCCCCAGCGCTGCTCCAGGGACTCGTCCTCGTCCACATCGATCACCTCGACGGCGGCGCCATATTCGTCGGCAATCGGCGCCAGGGCCGCCTCCATGTCATGGCACAGATGGCAATAGACCCGCCCCAGGAGCTGCAGGACAGGCCTGGTCTGCAGCATCGGCTCAGTTGCCACCATTGAGCCCCTTGACCGTGACGAAGGTCTGCATGTCGCCCCGGCGGATGAGCAAGGTCACGTTGGCCCCCTTGTCGAACTGGGCCAACAGCCGGCTGAACTGCTCCGTCGAACGCAGTTCGCTGGTAACGCCCTTGCTGATGAGGGCCAGGATGATGTCCCCGGGCCGCAGTTCGGAGCGGGCCGCAGCACCCCGCACGTCCTCGACCAGCAGGCCGCCGGCCACCTTCAGCTCGCGCCGCTGCTCGGCCGACAACTCCGACACCACCAGGCCCAGGCGATTCACCTGGGGCTCGACAGCCTTGCCTTTCTTGGCCGCCTTGCCATCGGCCTTGTCGTCCGCCGGCATTTCGGCCACGGTCAGGGTCAGGTCCCGGGCTGCGCCCTTGCGCCAGACCTGCAGGGACACCCGGGAACCGGGTCGGGTGGCACCCACCAATCGCGGCAGGTCACTGGAAGCGCCCACAGCCTTGCCGTCGAAACGGAGGATCACATCGCCCGCCTCGACCCCGGCCTTTTCCGCCGGACCACCCGGTTCCACCGCATTGACGATGGCGCCGGCGGGCTTGGCCAGGCCGAAGGAATCGGCCAGTTCCTTGGTCACTTCCTGGATCACCACACCGATACGCCCCCGGCTGACCTTGCCCGAAGCCCGCAGCTGACCCTGGATGTCCATGGCCACATCGATGGGAATGGCGAAGGCGATTCCCTGGTAACCGCCGGAGCGGCTGTAGATCTGGGAATTGATGCCCACCACCTCGCCCTTCATGTTGAAAAGGGGGCCGCCCGAATTGCCGGGATTGATGGCCACGTCGGTCTGGATGAAGGGAACGTAGTTCTCCTGGGGCAGGGAGCGCCCCTTGGCGCTGACGATGCCGGCCGTCACCGAATTGTCAAAGCCGAAAGGGGAACCGATGGCCACCACCCACTCCCCTACCCTCAGCCCGGCCGGATCACCGAAGCGGACCGCGGGCAGGTTGCTGGCCTCGATCTTGATCAGGGCCACATCGGTGCGCTTGTCGGCGCCGATCACCTTGGCCCGGAATTCCCGCTTGTCGGTCAAGCGCACGGTGATTTCGTCGGCCTGGTCCACCACGTGGGCGTTGGTCAGCACGTAGCCGTCACTGCTAATGATGAAGCCGGACCCCAGGGACTTGCTCTCGAACTCCCGGGGCACGGCGCCGCCGGGCTGCCCCTGGCCGAAGGGGCCGGAAGGCCCGAAGCGGCGGAAGAAATCGAACAGGGGGTCGTCCTCGTCGAAGGGGAATGGCATGACTCCCCGCTTCTGCCGTACCACCTGGGTGGTGCTGATGTTGACCACCGTATTGCCGTATTTTTCCACCAGGTCGGCAAAGTCGGGCAGACCCCGGCTATCGGCGGCCTGGGCGACTGCTGCAAGGCAGCAGAGATACAGGAGGACGACAAGACGTTTCATGGCAGAGCGACTCCTGGACATTGGGATACCTCAGAGACGTTGGCGGATGACGGGCTGAAAGCGAGGGGACTGGACATCCCTGGCCTGCAGGCGACGCGCCAGGAACCAGGCCAGGAGCCCTCCGAACAGGGCGCCTGCGGCAGCAGCCGCGTCCCGGGCCCCGGGCATGAGCGCGGCGCCGGCCACGGCGCCGAGCACCAGCAACGCCAGGGGCAGCAGGTAGAGCACCAGGACGCTGTGGGAGACGGCACCGTCCGGCACCCCCACCACCACCTTCTCGCCCACCTTCACGCCCAGCGGATTAAGTACGCGAAAGTGGCGCGGCCCGTGACAGAAAAGCTGGGAGGCATTGTTGCCGCCGCAACCGCCCTGCTCATGGCAGCGCCCGCAACCGCCCTGACCGGCCTCCACCAGGGCATAGTCGCCTTCCAGCGCAGTCACGGTTGCTTGGGTTTCAATCATGGGGAAAGCTCAAACATGTGGGAAAAGGAATTTTGCCCGCCTTTGCACCAGGCCATCACAGCTGACGGAGCCCCGGACCGGAGAAGGAATCCGGCGGCGAAAGCGCTACAGCCTACCAGCGCCGGTCGGGAGTGGTGTCGAGCAGGGGACGCAGCTTGGTCGCCACCGCCTCCCGGGCCCGGAAGATGCGGGAACGGATGGTGCCGATGGGACAATCCATGATCTTGGCGATTTCTTCGTAGCTCAGGCCTTCAAGCTCCCGCAGCATGATGGCGGTACGCAATTCTTCCGGCAGGGCATCCATGGCCGCATTCACCGTCTCGCCGATCTGCTTGGAGAGCAGCAGGTTCTCCGGCGTGTTGATGTCCCGCAGCTGCTCGCCGTCATCGAAGGTTTCCGCCTCTTCGGAGTCGAACTCGGTGGAAGTGGGCGCCCGGCGGCCCTGGGCCACCAGATAGTTCTTGGCCGTATTGATGCCGATACGGTACAGCCAGGTGTAGAACGCGCTGTCGCCGCGGAAGGAAGGCAAGGCCCGGTAAGCCTTGATGAAGGCTTCCTGGGCCACGTCTTCCACCTCGGCCGGGTCACGGATGAATCGGGACAGGAGGCGGCCCAGCTTGCGCTGGTACTTGGCCACCAGCAGCTCGAAGGCCTTTTTGTCGCCGGATTGCGCCCGCTCGACCAGCTTTTGGTCAATCTCGCGTTCGCTCATGCTGTATGAATACCTTTGTAAGGATTAGGGGTAATGGCGGAAAAGCGCCTCATCGCGCTCCATCGCACACCACAGGCAGCCGAAGTATAACGCAAGCCACGCCGGGCCACGACCCACCCGCCCCGTGGGGAAATCCCGCAAGCCGCCGCGAGCCACTAGCCCGGATGCGGCAACGGCCGGCCTACAAGCCCCGGCGCCCCTCTCGTGCTATAGTTGTCAGCCCTACGGTCCCCGCGGTCCAGTTCGGTCGCGGATGCAAGCCGCACACCAAGAAAGCGCATCGTGGTCCAGCATTTTGACGTACTCATCATCGGCAGCGGTCTGGCAGGACAGTCCGCCGCCCTTCGCCTGGCGGACACCCACAAGGTCGGCCTCATCAGCAAGCGCAGCCTGGAAGACAGTGCCAGCGCCTGGGCCCAGGGCGGCATTGCCGCCGTGCTGGACAGCCAGGATTCCATCGAAGCCCACATCCGCGACACCTTCGAAGCCGGCGGCCACCTCAACGGCGCCAAGGCCACCCGTTACGTCGTCGAAAACGGGCGGCGGGCCATCGACTGGCTGATCGAGCAGGGCGTCCCCTTCACCAAGGACGACAAGGGCTACCACCTGACCCGGGAAGGCGGCCACAGCACCCGCCGGGTCATCCACGTGGCCGATGCCACCGGCCTGGCGGTACAGGACACCCTGACGCGCAAGGTGCGCCAGCATCCCAACATCACTGTGCTGGAACAGCACATCGCCATCGACCTCATCACCGGCGCCAAGCTGGGCCTGCCTGAGCAGCGCTGCTACGGCGCCTATGCCCTGGACACCCGCAGCGGCGAAGTCAGCACCATCGGCGCCCAGGCCACCATGATTGCCACCGGCGGTGCCGGCAAGGTCTATCTCTACACCACCAATCCGGATACCTCCACCGGTGACGGCATTGCCATGGCCTGGCGGGCCGGATGCCGGGTGGCCAACATGGAATTCATCCAGTTCCATCCCACCTGCCTTTACCACCCCCAGGCCAAATCCTTCCTCATTTCCGAGGCGGTACGGGGCGAAGGCGGCATTCTGCGCCTGCCGGACGGCACCCGCTTCATGCCCGACCATGACCCGCGGGCGGAACTGGCGCCGCGGGACGTGGTGGCCCGGGCCATCGACTTCGAGATGAAAAAGCGGGGCCTGGATTGCGTTTTCCTGGACATTTCCCACAAGCCCAAGGAATTCCTGCTGGAGCACTTCCCCAACATCCACGCCCGTTGCCTGGAACTGGGCATCGACATCAGCAAGGACCCGATCCCGGTGGTGCCGGCCGCCCACTACACCTGCGGCGGCATCATCACCGACCTCAAGGCCCGCACCGACATCGCCGGCCTCTACGCCGCCGGCGAAGCCTCCTGCTCCGGCCTGCACGGCGCAAACCGTCTCGCCTCCAACTCCCTGCTGGAATGCGTGGTCTTCTCCGAAGCGGCCGTGGCCGACATCAAGGCCCAGCCCAAGGTCGCCATCCCTGCCCTGCCCCAGTGGGATGAAAGCCGGGTTTCCGACCCGGATGAGGAAATCGTCATTTCCCACAACTGGGATGAACTGCGCCGCTTCATGTGGGACTACGTCGGCATCGTGCGCACCACCAAGCGCCTGCAGCGGGCCCAGCACCGCATCCGCCTGCTGATGCGGGAAATCAACGAGTTCTACACCCACTTCCGGGTCAGCCACGACCTCATTGAACTGCGCAATCTGGTGGTGACGGCCGACCTGATCGTCCGCTGCGCCCTCAAACGTAAGGAAAGCCGCGGCCTGCACTTCAGCCGCGACTACCCCGGACTGCTGCCCAAGCCGCGCAACACCATCCTCAGAAAATCCCGTCGTCCCTGATTTTGGCCCGCCAGCCCAGCCACACCCGCAACTGGCGGAACGACGCCTCGTCGGCCAGGCTGTCCGCCAGCAGGCACACGGCATGGGGACGGGACCAGGTCCCGTCCTCCTGCTCCAGGCGATAGCGCAGCACTACCAGATGACGCCAGCAAGTCCCCGGCAGCAACCGCAGCCGGGGACTTTCCTTTTCCCCCTGACCCCAGGCCAGCTCCCCCTTCTGCCCCAGGCGTACCCAGGCCGGATGCCGCCCATAGTGGCGCCGCAGGGCGAAGGCCAGGGAAACGAGCAGCAAGGCCAGCAGGCCAAGCGTCGCCCATATATTCCAGCCCAAAATGAAAACGCCGCCAGAAGCGGCGGCGTGCAAGGCAACGAGCAGCATTGCCAGGCGGCGGGAGGGTTGTAGTTGCAGAAGCAGCGGCAACCTCATCCCGTTGGTCTCGCTCAGATGCGCTTGAACACCAGGGAACCGTTGGTGCCGCCGAAGCCGAAGTTGTTCTTCAGGGCCACGTCGATCTTCATTTCCCGAGCCGTGTTGGCACAGTAGTCCAGATCACATTCCGGATCCTGCTCGAAAATGTTGATGGTGGGCGGGGAAACCTGGTGATGGACCGCCAGGACGCTGAAGATGGACTCGATGCCGCCGGCGCCGCCCAGCAGGTGGCCGGTCATGGACTTGGTGGAATTCACCACCAGGCCCTTGGCGGCATCGCCGAAGGCCAGCTTGATGGCATCGGTTTCGTTCTTGTCGCCCAGGGGCGTGGAAGTACCATGGGCATTCAGGTACTGCACCTGGTCAGGGTTCACGCCGGCATTGCGCAGGGCATTGAGCATGGAACGCTTCGGACCATCAGTGCTGGGAGCGGTCATGTGGTAAGCATCGCCGCTCATGCCGTAGCCTGCCAGCTCCGCATAAATGCGGGCGCCCCGGGCCTTGGCGTGCTCATACTCTTCCAGCACCATGGCGCCGCCACCCTCGCCCAGCACGAAGCCGTCACGATCCTTGTCCCAGGGCCGGCTGGCGGTGGTGGGATCGTCATTGCGGGTGGACAGGGCCCGGGCAGCGCAGAAGCCACCCATGCCCAGGGGGGTCACGGTGGACTCGGCACCGCCGGCAATCATCACGTCGGCATCGCCGTACTCGATGAGGCGGGCAGCTTCGCCGATGTTGTGGGTGCCGGTGGTGCAGGCGGTCACCACGGCGATATTGGGACCCTTGTAGCCATACAGGATGGACAGGTTGCCGGAGATCATGTTGATGATCGAACCGGGAACGAAGAAGGGGGAAATCTTGCGCACACCGCCGGCGATGTAATCGTCCTTGGTGTTCTCGATCAGGGGCAGGCCACCGATGCCGGAACCGATCGCCACGCCGATGCGCTCCGCATCGACCGGATTGGCTTCAAGCCCGGCATCCTTGATGGCCTGGATGCCGGCCGCCATGCCGTAATGGATGAAGGTATCCATGCGGCGGGCGTCCTTGGCGGAAATGTAGGTGCCGATATCGAAGTTCTTCACTTCCCCGGCAATGCGGGTGGGGAAAGTGGATGCATCGAACTTGGTGATGGCAGTAATACCGGAGCGACCGGCCAGGAGGTTTTGCCAAGCTTCTTCAACGCTGTTACCGACCGGGGAAACAAGCCCCAGCCCGGTGATGACGACGCGACGACGTGCCAACTTTAGCTCCGGAAAGAATGAGGGGAGAGGTGATACAGAATACTGCAGAAGGGCGGGCTCCCTGCATCAATGCTGGACCGGCGCCACGAAGGCGCCGGTTGGCAGGGAAGTCCCGTACCCGGGTGATTACTTCTTGTGGGACAGAACGTAATCGATGGCTTGTTGCACGGTGGTGATCTTCTCGGCGTCTTCGTCGGGGATCTCGGTCTCGAATTCTTCTTCGAGGGCCATCACCAGCTCGACGGTATCCAGAGAGTCGGCACCCAGGTCATCCACAAAGGAGGACTCGGTCTTGATGTCGGCTTCGTTGACGCCCAGTTGCTCGGCAACGATCTTCTTAACGCGCTGTTCCAGGTTTTCCATTCAGGACTCCTTCCCTGTTATCGGGTATCAGACAAACTTGCTTATTTTACCAAAACGCCCCGCGCTTACAAAACGCGGGATCCTCAGGCGGAAAACCGCCATTAATCCATATACATACCGCCGTTGACATGGATGGTGCTGCCGGTCACGTAGCCTGCGGCCGGGGAGGCCAGGAAGGCTACGGCGGCGGCGATGTCCTCCGGGCTGCCGAGGCGGCCCAGGGGAATGTTACCCAGCAAACCTTCTTTCTGCTTGTCGTCCAGAGCCTTGGTCATGTCGGTATCGATGAAGCCAGGCGCGACGCAGTTGACCGTGATGTTGCGGCTGCCCAGCTCCCGGGCCAGGGAACGGGTCATGCCGGAAACGCCGGCCTTGGCCGCGCAGTAATTGGCCTGCCCCGGATTGCCGGCATGGCCGACCACGGAAGTGATATTGATGATGCGGCCGGCGCGGGCCTTCATCATGCCGCGCATGACGGCCTTGGAAAGGCGGAAGACGGCCTTCAGGTTGGTGTCGATGACCGCATCCCACTCGTCGTCCTTCATGCGCATGGCCAGGTTGTCCCGGGTGATGCCGGCATTGTTGACGAGAATGGAGACTGCGCCGAACTCCTTTTCCAGAGCGGCGATCAGGGCGTCCACCTGGGCTTGGTCACGCACTTCGAGGAGCGCACCGCGCCCCTTGGCGCCGGCCTCGGCAAGGTAGGCGGAAATCTTGCCAGCACCGTCGTCGCTGGTGGCGGTGCCAACCACGGTGGCGCCCAGGCGGGCCAGTTCCAGAGCCACTGCCTTGCCGATACCCCGGGAAGCGCCGGTAACGAGGGCAATTTGTCCTTGCAGCATGGTTTTACTCCAGGTTGATATTGGCTTCGATGGCAGCCAGGTCGGCCAGGGCCACACCATTGACGCCATCGGCACAGCGCTTGGTCAGGCCGGCCAGCACCTTGCCGGGACCGCATTCTGCCACCACGGTGACGCCCATGGCAGCCATTTTCTGGATCGTCTCGACCCAGCGCACCGGATTATAGGCCTGACGCACCAGGGCATCGCGAATACGGGCCGGATCGCTTTCCACGGCCACATCCACGTTATTGACCACGGGAATACGGGGCGCCTGCAATTCCAGTTCAGCCAGACGCAGGGCCAGCTTGTCAGCCGCCGGGCGGATCAGGGAGGAATGGAACGGGGCGGACACCGGCAGGGCCACGGCGCGCTTGGCGCCCTTGGTCTTGCACACTTCCATGGCCCGTTCCACGGCGGCCTTGTGGCCGGCGATGACGGTCTGGCCGGCAGCGTTGAAATTCACCGGCTCCACCACCTCGCCCTGGGCCGCTTCGGCACAGGCGGCGCGGATGCCGTCGTCGTCCAGGCCGAGAATGGCGGCCATGGCGCCGGTGCCAAGAGGCACGGCCTCCTGCATGGCAGCAGCCCGCAGCCGCACCAGGGGCACGGCGTCCTTGAACTGCAGGACGCCGGCAGCCACCAGGGCGGAATACTCACCCAGACTGTGGCCGGCGACAACGGCCGGCATCTTGCCACCCTTGTCCAGCCACAGGCGCCAGGCAGCGATGCCGGCGGTCAGCATGACAGGCTGGGTATTCACCGTCTGGGACAGCACTTCGGCCGGACCTTCGGCCACCATCTGCCACAGGTCTTCGCCCAAGGCGGCGGATGCTTCATCGAACGTGGCACGGACCACGGCGGAGTCGCCGTAGGCCGCCATCATGCCGACTGCCTGGGAACCTTGACCGGGAAATACGAACGCAAAAGCCATGGGAATTAACCTCTGAGAGCTTGAATGCAGTTAGAACTGGAACAGCACGGCGCCCCAGGTGAAGCCGCCGCCGACGCCTTCCAGCAGCACCTTCTGTCCGCGCTGGATGCGTCCGTCGCGCACTGCCGTATCCAGCGCCAGGGGTACGGATGCAGCGGAAGTATTGCCGTGGCGGTCCACGGTCACCACCACCTTGTCGCTGGGGATGCCCAGCTTCTTGCCGGTGGAATCGATGATGCGCAGATTGGCCTGGTGCGGCACCAGCCAATCCACATCGGAAGTCGCCACCCCGGCGGCCGCGCAGGTCTCGGCCGCCACGTCGGCAAGGACGCGCACGGCGAACTTGAACACGGCCTGGCCATCCATGCGCAGGAAGGGATCGCCGATCACCGCACCGCCGGCCACATTGCCGGGCACCGAAAGAATGCCATGGTGGCTGCCGTCCGCATGCAGGGCGGTGGCAAGGATGCCGGGTGCATCGGAGGCTTCCAGCACCACGGCACCGGCGCCGTCGCCGAAGAGCACGCAGGTACCCCGGTCGTTCCAGTCCAGGATGCGGGAGAAAACTTCGGCGCCAACCACCAGTGCCTTCTTGTGGGAGCCCGAACGGACGAACTTTTCCGCAATGCTCAGTGCATAGACAAAGCCGGCGCAGACGGCCTGCACGTCGAAGCAGGTTGCCCCCTTGTTGCCCAGTTTGCTCTGCAGCAGACAGGCGGTGCTGGGGAAGATGAAATCGGGAGTGGAGGTGGCGACGATGATCAGGTCCAACTCGGCGGCATCCACGCCGGCCATCTCCAGGGCCCGGCGAGCCGCTTCGAAGCCGAGATCGCTGGAGGTCTGGCCGGGTTCCGCCAGGTGCCGATTACGAATACCGGTACGGGTGGCAATCCATTCGTCGCTGGTATCGACCCCGCGGGCCACCAGATCGTCGTTGCTCACGGCCTGGGCCGGCAGATAGCTGCCGACCCCGGTAATCTTGGCATACATATTAGGCAGACTCCTGGGCCGCTACGGCAGCCGCTTGAGAGGAACTGGAAACGTGACGGGCAACCTGGTCGGCAATGCGGCTCAACACCTGCCCCCTTGCTTCCTCGGCAGCCCGTTCGATGGCGTGGCGGAAACCGTAGGCATCGGCCGAGCCATGGCTCTTGACGACGATGCCCTTGAGCCCGAGCAGGCTGGCGCCGTTGTAGCGACGATGATCGACGCGGCGCTTGAAGCCCTTGAGCACCGGTAGCGCCAGAAGGGCAACCAGCTTGGTAAAGAGGTTGCGCCCAAACTCCTGACGCAGGAAGGTGGACAACATCTGGGCCAGACCTTCGGACGTCTTGAGGGCCACGTTACCGACAAAGCCGTCACAAACCACGACTTCGGCCTCGCCCTTGTACACGCCATCACCTTCGACGTTACCGATGAAGTTGAGACCCGAATTGCGCAGCAACTCGGCGGCCTGCTTGACCACCTCATTGCCCTTGATGTCTTCTTCGCCGATGTTGAGAATGCCCACCGTCGGCTGCTCGCGGTGATCCACGGCGGCCACCAGCATGGCCCCCATGATGCCGAACTGCAGCAGGTGCTCCGGCGAGCAGTCCACGTTGGCCCCCATGTCCAACACATGGACATGGCCCTTGACCGTGGGCAGCACGGCGCAGATGGCCGGCCGGTCGATACCGGGCAACATTTTCAGGACGAAACGGGAAATGGCCATCAGGGCCCCCGTATTGCCGGCGGAAATACAGGCGTCCGCCTCCCCCTCCTTGACCAGGTTGATGGCAACCCGCATGGAAGAGTCTTTTTTGTTGCGCAGGGCCAGGGCCGGCGGCTCGTCCATGGCCACCACTTCGGATGCGTGGCGGATGGCGACCCGTTCCGGCACGGGAGCAGGCAGGATCGCCCGGAGTTTTTCCTCCAGGCCGACCAAAATGACACGGGCGTCCGCGTTGCGGCTCAAGAAGTCGAGCGCAGCCGGCACGGTGACGTTGGGACCGTGGTCCCCGCCCATGCAATCGATAGCAATGGTGATTCCCATCCGAGGACTCGAATTGGGTAAAAGAAAAGGCAGGCAGTCCTCCCCTCGCGGGGAACTGCCTGCCTCGTCTAAGGGGATTACTCGCCCTTAGCCTTGGTGACCTTCTTGCCGCGGTAGAAACCGTTGGGGCTGATGTGGTGACGCAGGTGCACTTCGCCGGTGGTGGGTTCAACGGCGGTAGCGGGGGTGGTCAGGAAGTCGTGGGAACGATGCATGCCACGCTTGGACGGGGACTTTTTGTTCTGTTGAACGGCCATAACTAGCTCCTAAAAAATCATTAAGCCTTACCCTTGAGGCCGGCAAGCACGGCGAAGGGAGATTCCTTCACCGATTTCTCGCCGCCTCCGGGGAGGCTGCAACTATCGTGACGCGGCACCACCGGCAGGGCGAGAATGACCTCGTCCTCGATCAGCGCCAGTACATCGAGTTTCTTTTCCGCCGGGAGAAAGTCCCTGGAATCATCTTCCAGATCCTCCTGGGTCAGATCGGCCTCACTTTCCACCAACTCGAGTACGGACTCGACGTGAAGCGGAAAATCCAGGCGCTCCATGCAGCGCTGACAACGCAGCGGCACGAAGCCATCCAACTGCAGCAGCAACTGGGACTTGCCCAGCGCGCCGATCCGGCCGGTAAGCCGGTAGTGCACACTACCGCTGACTTCCGTCAGCAGATCATGCACCCGGGGCATGTCGGCCATGGCGAGATCACCTTCCAAACGACGGGCGTCACGCGCAAAAGCCAGACTATCGATCACAACCTGTTGCGACATAAGGCGCGGATGATATTATTTTCGGCTTTGCATGTCAAAGAAAAACGCGGGCCGAAATTAGGGTTTCAACAACAAAGGCAAAGACTTATCCGCGTTTTCTACCGCACCGCCTCATTCCCCCTCATGGGCAGCGCTCTTCTGCCCGAATTCACCTCTCCATTTCTAATGCCCACTCTGCCCCAGCCCGCCCTGATTCTGGCTTCCACCTCCCCTTTTCGCCGGGAACTCCTGGCCCGCCTGCGCCTGCCCTTTGCCACGGAAAACCCAGCAGTAGACGAAACCCCGCTCGCAGGCGAGAGCCCGGAGCAGACCGCACTGCGCCTTTCCGAAGCCAAGGCCAGGGCCGTGGCTGCCCAACACCCCGATGCACTGATCATCGGCAGCGACCAGGTGGCCTGCCTGGATGGGCAGGTTTTCGGAAAACCGGGCAACCATGAGCGTGCCGTGGCACAACTGCAGCAGATGCGGGGACGCACGGTTAATTTCTATACCGGCCTGTGCCTCTACAACAGCAGCACCGGTCGCACCCAGATCCGGGGCATCCCGACCCTGGTCACCTTCCGCCAGCTGAGCGACGGCGAGATCGAGCGCTACCTGCGCGCCGAGACTCCCTACAACTGCGCCGGCAGCGCCAAGGCCGAAGGGCTGGGCATCAGCCTCATCGCCAAAATGGAGGGGGACGATCCCAACGCCCTCATCGGACTGCCCCTGATCGCCCTCTGCGACATGCTGAGAGCCGAAGCCTTCCCTATTCTTTAAGGACGCATCGCCATGAGCGCCCCCCAGCCCCTCCCTCGCGGCACCCTCTTCCTAATTCCGGTACCTCTGGGTCCCACCCCTCCCGCTGCGGTTCTGCCCACCCCCGTCTGCGAACAGGCCAGGCAGTTGCGGCACTTCATTGCCGAGAACGCCAAAAGTGCCCGGGCATTTCTCAAAAGCCTGGAGATTTCGGTCCCCCTGCAGGAAATCCAGATTCAGGAATTGAACGAGCACACCCGGGCCAATGCCCTGGAAGGGCTGCTGCAACCATTACGCCAGGGATTTGACGTGGGCCTGGTATCGGAAGCGGGGTGCCCGGGCGTTGCCGACCCGGGCGCCGACCTGATTCGCCTGGCCCAGCAGGAAGGCATCACCGTCGTGCCGCTGATCGGCCCCTCTTCCCTGCTGTTGGCCCTGATGGGGTCCGGCCTGTGCGGCCAGCGCTTCGCCTTTCACGGCTACCTGCCGGCCAAGGAAGATGAGCGCAGCAAGCGCCTCAAGGCGCTGGAGCAGGAATCCCGGCGCCAGAACCAGACCCAGATGTTCATCGAGACGCCCTATCGCAACACCCAGATGCTCAACAGCCTGCTGCAACACCTGGCGCCCTCCACCCTGCTCTGCCTGGCCAGCAGCCTGACCCTGCCCCAACAGCGCCTACGCACCCTGAGCGTGGCCCAGTGGCGCAAGGAAGAAGATCCCGTCGCCAAGGAGCCGACGGTTTTCCTCTTCCTTTCCGTCTAGGATCGGTACTTAACGGGCCTGGGGCTGGCTGGCCTGCCCCAGGGCCTTGACCGCCCCTTGCACCATGTCGGCACCAAAACGTTTGGCAAAGCGCTCGGCGATGTTTTCCTTCTGGGTGTAGTCCATCACCTTTTCGGCCTTGATTACATCCCTGGCCACACTGCTCACCGTGCCAAAGTCGTCAGCCAGACCCAGCTCGATGCTGCGGGCACCGGTCCACACCAGGCCGGAGAACATGTCCGGGGTTTCCTTGAGACGCTGGCCACGCCCCTTCTTGACCACATCGATGAACTGCTTGTGGATTTCGCCGAGCATGGTCTGGGCCATCAGCTTCTGCTTCGGGTCCTGGGGCGAGAAGGGATCGAGGAAGCCCTTGTTTTCGCCGGCAGTCAGCAGGCGCCGCTCCACGCCAAGCTTGTCCATGGTCCCGGTAAAACCGAAACCGTCCATCAACACGCCGATGGAACCCACCAGACTGGCCTTGTCCACGAAAATCTTGTCGGCCGCGGCAGCCACGTAATAGCCGCCGGAAGCACAAACATCCTCAACCACGACGTACAGGGGAATATCCGGGTACTTGCCGCGCAGGCGGCGGATTTCATCGTTGATGATGCCGGACTGGACCGGACTACCGCCGGGGCTGTTGATGCGCAGGATGACGCCGGCCGTACCCTTGTCCTCGAAAGCAGAGCGCAAGGCGGAATTGATCTTGTCCGCGCTGGCCTCGCCACTGGAATCAATGACCCCCTTCAGTTGCACCAGAGCGGTATGGCGGCCATCAGCCAGTTTTTCCGTATCACCCCAGTCAAACGCCAGCGCCAGGACTACCGTCAGATAAGCGAAACCCAGCAGCTTGAAGAAGATGCCCCAGCGACGCCGGGTCTTCTGCTCGGCCAGGGAGGCAAACGCCAGCTTTTCCAGGGTCTTCCGCTCCCAGGCTGCATCATTGCCGTGCTTGGGGCCAAAATCGGGAGGGGGCAAGGTCGGGGTATCCACGTTGGGTCAATCCGATTCAAGAAAATAAACAAGGCCATCCTGCTCAGTCACGGCCACCGGCGTCAGCCCCCGGCCATTGCAACGGCCGCCAAGGCAGGCGCCGGATTCCGGCGCGTAAAGAGCGCCATGGGTGGCGCAAACCAAGTATAGCTTCGAGTGATCGAAAAATTCGCCCGGCTGCCAATCCAGCTCGATGGGCACATGGGCGCAGCGGTTGAGATAGGCCCGCACCACACCGTCAAAGCGCACCGCAAATGCAGGAACATCACCGCCCGCGCGCGGCACGCTGAAACGCACGCCGGCGCCACCTTCGAGCAGATCGCCGGAGGCGCAAATCAGGCGTGGTGACGTAGCCATGCCGCCAGGTCTTCCAGCCGGGAGAAGGTTTCCAGGGGGCCATGGGCCAGCAGCACCTCGGGCTCATGGGCACCATAGCTGACCGCCAGGGCATCCACTCCCGCATTGCGCGCCATCTGCAAGTCATGGGTGGTGTCGCCGATCATGACCGTGCGCTCCGGGGCGACGGCCAGTTCCGCCATCAATTCTTCCAGCATCTGGGGATGGGGCTTGGAGAAGCACTCGTCGGCACAGCGGCTGGAGTGGAAATGGGGGCCCAGGCCACTGACCTTGAGGGCACGATCCAGCCCCAGCCGGCTCTTGCCGGTTGCCACGGCCAGCAGATGCCCGGCCGCCTCCAGTTCCCGCACCAGTTCCACGGCACCGGCAAACAGGGCCAGTTCGTGGTCCCGGGACAGATAATGATGGCGGTAGCGCTCCACCATCAGCGGATACTGGGCCGGTTCCAGGTCCGGCACGGCGCTGCGCAAGGCGTCCGACAGGCCCAGGCCGATCACATGGCGCGCCTGGGCATCGCTGGGCACCGGCAGCCCCAGATCGACACAGGCCGCCTGGACGGCGCTGACGATGGCTGCGGCGGAGTCGAGCAGGGTGCCATCCCAGTCGAAGACAACTAGATCAAAACGCTTCGCCATAATCCTGAACTTCACTTTCGGACAGATGATGCAGGAAACTGGCCAGGGCCGGCGGCAAGGGCGCCTCCAGGCTCATGGCTTCCTTGGTCAGGGGATGGGGAAAGCGCATTCTCCAGGCGTGAAGGAACATGCGTTTCAACCCTTCCCGCTGCAATTCCCGGTTCAGGGCGAAATCCCCATATTTGTCATCACCCAGGATGGGATATCCCAGGTGCGCCAGATGCACCCGTATCTGATGGGTGCGACCGCTCTTCAGTTCCGCTTCGAGCAGACTGAAACGCTGCCATCGGGCCACCAGGCGAAAAACCGTATGGGACGGCTTGCCCTCCGGATCGACCCGCACCCGGCGCTCGCCGTTGTCCAACAGATATTTGTGAAGCGCCTGCCGGCAATGGCGCAGCGGGTCCATCCAGCGCCCCTGCACCGCCACCAGATAGCGCTTGTCGGCGCCCCGCCCTGCCCCGCCTTCACGGAACATGTCGTGCAGGGCCGTCAGGGCCGAGCGCTTCTTCGCCACCAGGAGTATCCCGGAGGTTTCCCGGTCGAGACGGTGGGCCAGCTCCAGCAACTTGGCCTGGGGCCGCTGATGGCGCAGGGCCTCGATGACGCCGAAGGACACACCGCTCCCCCCATGGACCGCGATGCCGGCCGGCTTGTTTACAGCCAACAGGGCATCATCCTCATACAAAAGGGGCAAATCGGCCTTCACCGCCTGGCCGGCCACTTCGGCGGCCGCCACCTCATCCGGCCGGGCAGCAACCCGGATCGGCGGAATGCGCAGGATGTCGCCAGCCTGGATGCGATAGGCCGCATCGGCACGCTTGCTGTTAACGCGGACCTCGCCACTGCGGAGAATGCGGTAGATGTGGCTCTTGGGAACCCCCTTGCACACCCGCAGGAGGTAGTTGTCCAGGCGCTGGCCCTGCTCGTCTTCGCCGATGGTGGCCCGTGTTACGGAATTTTTGCTAACGTCGGGCATTTTGAATATACTGAAACGGATTTTCGTCTCGGCCTGAAAGAGGCGCTGCGCCGTGAGACCAGAAGGTTTTTCCCAGCCGCAACATGATTGCGCGGCATGCAAAATGGGAAACCATGAAATCCGGCAGGCCTTAAGCGGCCTCAACCCGTACCAACCTGTATGGGATCAAGCCAACGCAAATCGGAACTGGTTAAGTTCGCTCACCAAAAGTAGCGATACTACTTGATTTGCGCGCCCTAAGCACGCATCGGTACCCCCGAGCAGATTTCCCGGCCCCGGTTATTTCCGGGCCCGCCGAAAGATTTTTCAGCGAATTCAGGAACACATTTTCCTTTCACCATTAGTTGCACGCCCACAATGCGGACTCAAAAAGTACAACCCAACTAATCGTGTCGCTGCCTGCGCCGGGACTCCGTTCGTGCGAAAAGTGCGGGAGCCCAATAAATGAAACGCATGCTTTTCAATGCGACACAGGCTGAAGAACTCCGTGTCGCCATTGTCGATGGCCAGAAACTGATTGACCTCGACATTGAGTCAGCCGCCAAGGAACAACGCAAGAGCAACATCTACAAGGGTGTCATCACCCGCATCGAACCCAGCCTCGAGGCCTGTTTCGTCAATTACGGCGAAGAGCGTCACGGCTTTCTCCCGTTCAAGGAAGTTTCCCGCTCCTATTTCCAGCCCGGCGTAGACAATCGCGCCAGCATCAAGGAAGCCCTCAAGGAAGGCCAGGAAGTCATCGTCCAGGTCGAGAAGGACGAGCGCGGCAACAAGGGCGCCGCCCTTACCACCTTCGTATCCCTGGCCGGCCGCTACCTGGTCCTGATGCCCAACAATCCCCGCGGCGGCGGCGTCTCCCGCCGTGTCGAAGGTGACGAACGGGCCGAACTGCGCGACGTTATGGACCAGTTGCAGGTCCCCGGCGGCATGAGCCTCATCGCCCGTACCGCCGCCATCGGCCGCAACGCCGAAGAACTGCAGTGGGACCTCAACTACCTGCTGAAGCTGTGGGAAGCCATCGAAGGCGCCGCCACCAGCCAGTCCGGCCCCTTCCTGATCTACCTGGAAGGCAGCCTGGTCATCCGCGCCATCCGCGACTATTTCCAGCCCGACATCGGTGAAATCCTCATCGATACGGACGAGATTTTCGAGCAGGCCCGTTCCTTCATGGGCACGGTCATGCCGGCCAACGAGAACCGGGTCAAGCTGTACCGGGACGACGTCCCCCTCTTCTCCCGCTTCCAGATCGAACACCAGATCGAATCGGCCTACTCCCGTCAGGTGAACCTGCCGTCCGGCGGCGCCATCGTCATCGACCACACCGAAGCCCTGGTGTCAGTGGACGTGAACTCCGGCCGCTCCACCCGCGGCCAGGACATTGAGGAAACCGCGCTCAAGACCAACCAGGAAGCGGCCGACGAAATCGCCCGCCAACTGCGCCTGCGCGACCTGGGCGGCCTCATTGTCATCGACTTCATCGACATGGAGAGCCAGAAAAACCAGCGCGAGGTGGAAAACCGCCTGCGCGACGCCCTCCGCCATGACCGGGCCCGGGTGCAGATGGGCAAGATCAGCCGCTTCGGCCTGATGGAACTGTCCCGCCAGCGCCTGCGTCCCGCCCTGGCCGAGACCAGCTACATCCCCTGCCCCCGCTGTACCGGCACCGGCCACATCCGCTCCACCGAATCGGCCGCCCTGCACATCCTGCGTATTCTCGAAGAGGAAGCGATGAAGGACAACACCGCCGCCGTGCATACCCAGGTGCCGGTGGACGTGGCCACCTTCCTGCTCAACGAGAAGCGCCCCGACATCCAGGCCATCGAGTTGCGCCACAAGGTCACCATCCTGCTGATCCCCAATGTGCACCTGGAAACTCCGGCCCACACCATTCAGCGCCTGCGCCACGACGACCTCAACAACGAGGACGTACAACAGCCGTCCTACCGCATGATGGAAATGCCGGCGGAAGAAGTGAAGCAACTGGCCAATGCCCAGAGCGAAGCCCGCCAGCCGCGCCAGGAAGCCGCCATCAAGCACATCACACCGGAGCAGCCCGCTCCCGTGGTGGCCGAGAAGCCGGCTGCCGCCCCTGTCGCCAAGAGTGAAGGCATCATCGGCAAGATTTTCTCCTGGTTCCGCGGCAACAAGACCGTCGAGCCCACTCCCGAACCGGCAGCCACCCCGCGCAAGGGCCGTGGCCAGCGCAGTGAAGGCCAGGGCCGCGGCGAGCAGCGCGGCCGTGGTCGTGGCGAACAGCGTGGCCGTGGCCGCGGTGAAGGCGCCGAAGGCCGCAACGGCGGCGAGCGGGGCGAACGCCCCACCCGCGGCGAAACCCAGGGCGACAATGCCCGCGAGCAGCAGCCTCGCGAAGGCCGTCGCCAACGGGGCGACCGGGGTGACCGCAACGGCGAGCGCAACAATGCCGTCCAGGCCGACAACGAGCGCGGCGAACAGCAGAACGAGCAGCGCAAGGAACGGCGCGAACGCCAGCCCCGCCGCGAACGCAACAGCGAGGACAAGGCCCAGCAGGCAGTAGCCGCCCAGGCCGATGCACTCAACACCCAGGCTGCCGGCACTGCTCCAGAGCAAGCTGCGCCCCAGGGTGATGAAGAGGGTGGTCGCGGTCGTCGCGGTCGTCGCAACAACCGTCGTGACCGGGGCGAGCGCCGCCAGGAAAATGGCGCTGAAGGCGAAGTGCAGCAAAATGCTGTCACCGAGGTAAGCCAAGAACAGGCGCCGGTCATCGCCGCCGCCGTTGTGGAAGTGGCAAACCCGGTCGAGCCCGTGGCAGTCGCCGCGGTGGAAGCTGTGGCGCCGACCGTTGCCGTGGTTGAGTCTGCAGCGGAAGTCGCGCCGGCAGTAGAGGAAGCCCCGGCAGCTGCAGTTGAAGCAGCAATCCCCGAAGCCGCCCCGGTCGTGGCCGTCGAAGAGGTCGTTGCACCGGTGGAGGAGCAGGTTATTCCGACCCCGCCCCGCGCCGTCGAACCCATTGCCGTGCCTCCGGCCGAAATCAAGCCCGTGGTCGCCAACATCGACCAGGCCCTGGAAGCCAGCGGCCTGGTGATGGTGGAAACCAGCGCGGATAAGGCCCGTCAGGTCCAGGCTGCAGTGGTGGAGAACGAAGTTCCCCGCCCCCGGCGTACCCGGCCGGCACCGGTGGTGATCAGCGACGAGCCTCTGGTGCTGGTGGAAACCCGCAACAAGTAAGGTAAGGCGTCAGCGCCAGGAAAAAGCCAGCTCCGTGGAGCTGGCTTTTTTTCGCCCTGAATTCGGGCAGGCACGATCCCAGGGGAAGTCAGGCCCGCTCAACGCTCCGCATACCGCCCCTGCCGGTGCCAAGCGGTTCTTCGCAGCCCAGTTCGCGCTTGAGGGATTCGATGAGGCCGAGGGAGGCATCCTCCACCATGTCCAGCACCACATCGAAACCGTAGCCGAGTCCATAGTAGGGATCCGGCACCTCGTCCTCGTCGAAATTGCGGGCGTAGTGCATGAACAGCTTGAGACGGTGCTGACGCTCCGGCGGGCAGATAGCCCGCAGGCCTTCCAGATTGCGCCGGTCCATGGCCAGGATCAGGTCGAAATATTCCATGTCGTCGGGCGCCACTTTGCGCGCCCGCAGTTCGGACAGGTCGTACCCCCGCTCGGCAGCTGCCCGCTGGGTACGGGGATCCGGCGATTCGCCGACGTGGTAGCCGTGGGTGCCGGCCGAATCCACCTGGACCCGGGACTCCAGATTGTGCAGCTGCAGGTGCTTGCGGAAAACGCCTTCTGCCGTGGGGGAGCGGCAGATATTGCCCATGCAGACGAAAAGAACCTTGATCATGTCTCATCCCTGTCATGCACTGCCGCCCCGAAGGCCTGCTGCTTGAGGCGGAACAATTCATCCCGGGCCGCCGCTGCCTTTTCGAACTCCAGGTTCTTGGCTGACTCGAGCATCTGTTTTTCCAGCCGCTTGATTTCCTTGGCCAGATTCTTTTCGGACATTGTTTCATAAACCGCCTGTTGCTGGGCAGCCTTCAGTTCCTTCTGCGCCGCGTCGGGGTCGTAGACGCCGTCGATGATGTCCTTGATGCGCTTGGAGACCCCCTTGGGCGTGATGCCGTGGGCCTCGTTATGGGCCATCTGCTTGGCCCGGCGCCGCTCGGTCTCGTCCATGGCACGCCGCATGGAGTCCGTCACCCGGTCGGCATAGAGAATGGCTGTCCCGTTGAGGTGACGGGCGGCCCGGCCGATGGTCTGGATCAGGGAACGCTCCGAACGCAGGAAGCCCTCCTTGTCCGCATCGAGAATGGCCACCAGGGATACCTCGGGGATGTCCAAACCTTCCCGCAGCAGGTTGATGCCCACCAGCACGTCGAATTCCCCCAGGCGCAGGTCGCGGATGATCTCCACCCGCTCCACGGTGTCGATATCCGAGTGCACATAGCGCACCTTGATGCCGTTTTCCCTTAAGTAATCGGTCAGGTCCTCGGCCATGCGTTTGGTCAGGGTGGTTACCAGCACCCGCTCGGAAACGGCGATGCGCTTGCGGATTTCGGAGAGCAGGTCGTCCACCTGGGTCATGGCCGGACGCACCAGCACCACCGGGTCGATCAGGCCAGTGGGGCGCACCACCTGCTCCACCACCTGGCCCTGGTGCTGCTTTTCATAATCAGAAGGCGTGGCCGAAACGAAGATGGTCTGGCGCATCAGGCGCTCGAATTCCTCGAACTTGAGGGGGCGGTTGTCCAGGGCCGACGGAAGGCGGAAACCGTAATCCACCAGGTTTTCCTTACGCGAACGGTCACCCTTGTACATGGCGCCCACCTGGCCGATGGCCACGTGGGATTCGTCGATGAACATCAGGGCGTCGGGCGGCAGGTAATCCAGCAGGGTTGGCGGTGCTTCGCCTGGCTTGCGTCCGGACAGGTGGCGCGAGTAGTTTTCGATGCCTTTGCAAAAGCCCAGTTCGTTGAGCATCTCCAGATCGAAGCGGGTGCGCTGCTCAATGCGCTGGGCTTCCACCAGCCGCTGTTCCTTGTGGAAGAACTCCAGCCGCTTGCGCAACTCCTCCTTGATGCCCTCCACGGCCCGCAGCACCGTGGCCCGGGGTGTGACGTAATGACTGGAGGGATAGATGGTGAAACGGGGCAGCTTGTGCAGCAGGTGGCCGGTCAGGGGATCGAACAGTTGCAGGGTCTCGATCTCGTCGTCGAAAAGGCAGACCCGGATGGCGTGTTCCGCGTGCTCCGCGGGGAAGATGTCGATGACGTCGCCGCGGACACGGAAGGTGCCGCGCTGGAAATCCACCTCGTTGCGCTCGTACTGCATTTCCGAGAGGCGCTTGATGATGTCCCGCTGGCCGGCTTTGTCGCCCTGGCGCAGGTGCAGGATCATGTTGTGATAGTCGTCCTTGTCGCCGATACCGTAGATGCAGGAGACGGTGGCCACGATCACCACATCACGCCGCTCCAGCAGGCTTTTGGTGGCTGACAGCCGCATCTGCTCGATGTGGTCGTTGATGGACGAATCCTTCTCGATGAACAGGTCCCGGGAGGGCACGTAGGCCTCGGGCTGGTAGTAATCGTAGTAGGAGACGAAATACTCCACCGCGTTCTCCGGCAGGAATTCCCGGAACTCGGCGTAGAGCTGGGCCGCCAGGGTCTTGTTGGGCGCCAGGATGAGGGCCGGCCGGCCGGTGCGGGCAATGACGTTGGCCATGGTGTAAGTCTTGCCGGAGCCGGTCACGCCGAGCAGGGTCTGATAGGACAGACCGTCTTCCAGGCCCTCCACCAGCAGGCGGATGGCCTCCGGCTGATCCCCCGCGGGAGGGAACGGCTGGTGCAGGCGATAGGGACTGCCGGGAAAGGTGACGACTTCCGCGGTTTGCGGGCTGCTGGGGGATGTGCTCATGTTAGAATTATCCGTTGCGCCTGTTGCTTCTGCTTTCGCTGCAGTGAATCATCGGCAGAACAACTTGTAAGCGCACATTATTCACCAACTCGCGGCATGGCGCATGGCGCAGCGCCGCATGACTGGCACAACAGGAGCAACGCATGAGTTCGTCGATCTTTGCTTCCGTGGAGATGGCTCCGCGGGACCCGATTCTTGGTCTGACCGAGGCGTTCAACGCCGACACCCGCGCTACCAAGGTTAACCTGGGCGTTGGCGTCTATTACGACGACAACGGCAAGATTCCCCTCCTCGCTGCCGTCAAGGCCGCCGAGAAGGCCCGCCTGGAAACCATGCCGCCCCGCGGCTACCAGCCCATCGAGGGCCTCAACGCCTACAACCAGGCCGTGCAGAACCTGCTCTTCGGTGCCGGTTCCGAGCTGCTGGCCGCCGGCCGCGTCATCACCGCCGAAGCCCTGGGTGGCACCGGCGCGCTGAAGATCGGCGCCGATTTCCTCAAGCGCATCTCCCCCAACGCCAAGGTTTACATCAGCGATCCCTCCTGGGAAAACCACCGGGCCCTGTTCGAGTCCGCCGGTTTCGTGGTGGAAAACTATCCCTACTACGACGCCGCCACCCGCGGTGTGAACTTCGCCGGCATGAAGTCCTTCCTGGAAGGCCTGGCTGCCGGTTCCATCATCATCCTGCACGCCTGTTGCCACAACCCCACCGGTGCCGACCTCTCCGACGCCCAGTGGCAGGAAGTGGTGGACGTGTGCAAGGCCAAGGGTCTGGTGCCCTTCCTGGACATGGCCTACCAGGGCTTCGCCGACGGCATCGACGCCGATGCCGTGGCCGTGCGCGCCTTCTCCGCCTCCGGCCTGCAGTTCTTCGTTTCCAGCTCCTTCTCCAAGAGCTTCTCCCTCTATGGCGAGCGCGTCGGCGCCCTGTCCGTCGTCACCGCCAGCAAGGAAGAGTCCGCCCGCGTCCTGTCCCAGGTGAAGCGCGTCATCCGCACCAACTACTCCAACCCGCCCACCCATGGCGGTGCCGTGGTGGCCGCGGTGCTGTCCACTCCCGAACTGCGCCAGATGTGGGAAGACGAACTGGCCGGCATGCGCGACCGTATCCGCGCCATGCGCGTGGCCCTGGTGGACAAGCTGAAGGCCAAGGGCGTGGCCCAGGACTTCTCCTTCGTGGTGAAGCAGCGCGGCATGTTCTCCTACACCGGCCTCACCTCCGCCCAGGTGGATGTGCTGCGCAACGAGTTCGGCATCTACGCCGTGGGTACCGGCCGCATCTGTCTGGCCGCCCTCAACAGCAAGAACATCGACGCCGTGGTCGATGCCATTGCCGCCGTGCTGAAGGCCTGACAGCCGGCTGCAACTGCAACTGCATGAAAAAGGGCGAGGTTTCCACCTCGCCCTTTTTTTCGCCCTATCTCTCGATTCAGCGGCGCCCGCCGCGCAACACCGGAGCCTCCAGGGTACCGCCCAGGGTCAGGGGCATGCGCAGCACGTTACCCTTGCCACCCACCTGGACATCCAGGCTGCCTCCCAGGCTGCCATCGACATTCACCGCAGCGACACCGGAAGCACGCAGCAGGCCGGCAGTCAGCTGCAGGTCGTAGAAGCGCTTGCCCTGCAGGTCCACCCGGACCTTGCCGCCCAGTTGTTCAAAGCGGGTCTCACCGCCGCGCAGCGGCTCGCTCGATGCCCGCCGCACGGCCTCTGCCAGATCCACCGGCAGCAGCCCCCGGTTCACCACAAAACTGCCCTCTCCCTGGGCCAGGCTCAGGGGACGCGACCAGTCGGCCGCCCGGCCGCTCAGGCGCAGGGAGGCATCGACCTGCCCCTCGCCCTTCGCCCCTCCCAGCAGCAGTTGATTAAGCCGGGCCAGGGAAAGATGCTTGAGCACCAGATCCGTTTCCAGGCGCACTCCGCCGTTCCAGTTGAGGGAAAGGGAGCCGCTCACCTGCCCCTCCAGGGTTCGGCTATCGATACTGGACAGGCGCAGCCCGTCCCGGGTCAGAAGCCCCTGGGCATTGAGGGAATCAAAACGGAGATGACTGTCCTTCACCGGCTCCCAGCCCAGTCCTTCCAGGCTCAACTGCATGCCCCCCGGGGCCTGGGTCAGGTCCAGGGACAAGGTGCGGGCCTCGTCATGCAAGGACAGGCGCAGGGGCATGGCAGCCCCTTCCGGCACCAGGGTACCAGCGAGGGGACCAAGGGACTGGCCGCCCAACTGGAGCGTGATCTCCCCCAGTTCGATGGCGGGGAAAACCACCGCCGCCGCCCGCGCCCCCTGGACCCATTCAGAGACGCTGGCGAGGACCGGCAGAGGCAGGCTCACGCCACGCACCTCCACCTGCTTCAGGGTCCGCCAATGTCCCAATTGGGGCAGGAAACGCACGCTGCCGATGGCAATCCCCTCCCCCTGGCCCACGTGCACGCCTTCCAGCACCAGCCCGGGATGGGGCAGGAAGGTGGCGTGCAGCCGGGCCGCCTTCACCGGCTGCTGCAGCATGCGGGTCAGCACCGCCTCCACCTCCGGCCGATGGTTGTCATAGGGATACAGCAGCAGCGCCGCAAGAGCCAGCCCCAGGGCTGCGCACACACCCCACAGCGCCTTGCCCAACGGCCCCAGGGGAGCACGTCCCCCGCGACGGATGGGACGGATGCCCGTCTCTTCGCCTGCAGGCGTCTTCTTCGGCCGCGACGCCTTGCCGCCCTCGGCCGACGCTTCCGTCTGGGTGGACCAGCCGGCCAGCCAGGCGACCGTGGGCGGCTTGTCAGCAGGTGCCGAGCCAGCCTGTGGCGCCGTCTCGGCCGGGGACGCCACCGGTGCCACAGCCTCCTGCGCTGCCGGTGCGACCTGGACCTCTTCCTGGCGGGAATTGCCGCCGAAGGCGGAAAGCTGGCCCAGGGCCACTTCCTTGACCTTCTGCACCACCGCCGTGCCCTTGTCCCAGACCGACGGCTGCTCCAGCACGGGGGCGATAAAGCCGTCCTTTTCCAGTTCGCTGAGGGCGCTCTCCACCAGCTGCTCGTTGCCCACCTTTTCCCCCAGGTCGGCAACGCTGGTTCGTCCGTCCACCAGGATCAACACCATGCGCAAATGACGCTGCACGAGGCGGGTGCGTTGACGCATTGCCTCCTCACCCGCGGCGGTCTTTTCGTAGATCAGATTCGTATCCATATTTTTTTAATGATCCGATTGACGACGTTAATTTTGAAAACTATAATTCGCGCCTCTTCTGTTCCCCGATAGCTCAGTTGGTAGAGCGCCGGACTGTTAATCCGTAGGTCCCTGGTTCGAGCCCAGGTCGGGGAGCCAAGAATTCAGAAGGCAGCCGCAGGGCTGTTTTGCAGCAAGGTTAGTTGTAGTAGTTCCTCGATAGCTCAGTCGGTAGAGCGCCGGACTGTTAATCCGTAGGTCCCTGGTTCGAGCCCAGGTCGGGGAGCCAAATTCAAGCGGCCCGCATTCGTGCGGGCCGTTTCCGTTTACCGCAGCGACACCACCTTCCGAGGGTCGGCCGGGATTCATACGAAATCCTCGAAAATCGCTTTTAACCGACGGATTTGATTTAGAAATTTTTGGCGTCAACTACTTCAACTGGTGGCGCCAGCCAGGCCTGTGGCTCAACAGCGGCG
>NZ_JAOTRW010000005.1:0-357708 GCF_030247495.1 Azospira sp.
CCGATACCGTCACCGAAGCAGCCAGCGAGGGCACCGACACCGTCCGCGTCGCCGTCACCTCCGTCGCCGGCGGCAATACCTATACCCTCGACGACAACGTCGAGAACGCCACCCTCACCAACACCATCGCCTTCAACCTCACCGGCAACGATCTCGACAACACCCTCACCGGTAATGCCGCCGCCAACACCCTGAACGGCGGCATCGGCAACGACACCCTCAACGGTGGCGCCGGGGCCGACACCCTGATCGGTGGTCTCGGCGACGACACCTACGTCATCGACAATGCCGCCGATGCCATCACCGAGCTCTCCGGCGAAGGCACCGACACCGTCCAGGTCGCCATCGCCACCGCCGGCGGCACCTATACCCTCGGCGCCAACCTCGACAACGCCACCCTCACCAACGCCGTCGCCTACAACCTCACCGGCAACGCCCTGGCCAATACCTTGACCGGCAACGCCGCTGCCAACACCCTTACCGGCGTCGGCGGCAACGACACTCTCATCGGCGGCAACGGCAACGACACCTATGTCGTCACCGCCGGCGATACCGTCGTCGAGAACGGCCTGGCCTCCGACATCGATTCCGTCAGCGCCGACTTCTCCTATAGCCTCGGCGCCAACCTGGAGAACCTCACCCTCTCCGGCTCCGCCAACATCGACGGCACCGGCAACGCCCTCAAGAACACCATCACCGGCAACATCGGCAACAACGCCATCGATGGCGGCGACGGCGTCGATATCCTCAAGGGCGGCAAGGGCGACGACACCTACACCGTGGACATCGTCAAGGTCGGCACCGGCGCCACCGCCACCGCCGCTCTCCAGGACACCGTCACCGAACTGGCCAGCGAAGGCAACGACACCGTCGTCCTGCGCGGCACCATCGCCGACCTCACCAACCCCACCACCCTCATCGTCGGCGCCAATATCGAGAACCTGGACGCCAGCAATACCGGCTCCACCAAGCTCAACCTCTCCGGCTCCGCCGTCGCCAACACCCTCACCGGCAACGATGCCGACAACCTCATCGATGGCGGTGCCGGCAACGACACCCTCGTCGGCGGCAAGGGCAATGACACCTACGTCATCGATTCCCTCGCCGATACCGTCACCGAAGCAGCCAGCGAGGGCACCGACACCGTCCGCGTCGCCGTCACCTCCGTCGCCGGCGGCAATACCTATACCCTCGACGACAACGTCGAGAACGCCACCCTCACCAACACCATTGCCTTCAACCTCACCGGCAACGATCTCGACAACACCCTCACCGGCAATGCCGCCGCCAACCGCATCGACGGCGGCGCCGGCAGCGATGCCATGGCCGGCGGTGCCGGCAACGATATCTATGTGGTGGATGATCTCGGGGATACCGTCACGGAAATCCTCAATGGCGGCATCGATACGGTGGAGTCCAGCATCACCTTCTCGCTCGGCAACCATCTGGAGAATCTCACCCTTACCGGCGCTGCCGGCATCAACGGTACTGGCAATGAACTGGCCAATACCCTCATCGGCAACAGCGGGGCCAACACCCTGACCGGCGGCGCCGGCAACGACATCCTCGACGGCGGGGCCGGTGTGGACACCCTCGTCGGCGGCAACGGCAACGACACCTACTATGTCGATGAATCCCTGGATGTGATCGACGAACAGGGACCGGCAACCGACATCGATTCCGTCATCGCCACGGCCTCCTATAGCCTCGGTGCCAACCTGGAGAACCTCACCCTCTCCGGCTCCGCCAACATCAATGGCACCGGTAACGCACTTAACAACACCATTATCGGCAACGACGGCAACAATGCCATCGACGGCGGGGCTGGTGTTGATATCCTCAAAGGCGGCAAGGGTGACGACACCTACACCGTGGACATCGTCAAGGTCGGCACCGGCAGCACTGCCACCGCCGCGTTCCAGGACAGCGTCACCGAAGTTGCCGGACAGGGTAACGACAGCCTTGTGCTACGGGGTGTGGTAGGCGATCTCAGCAATGCGACCACGATCAACCTGGATGTGAATATCGAGAATCTGGATGTCAGCGCTACAGGAATCACGAAGCTCAACCTGACCGGTAACGTGAGCGACAACATCCTTACCGGCAATAGCGGTGACAACATCATTAATGGGGGCGCCGGCAACGACCAGATGAGTGGCGGCGCCGGGAACGACACCTACGTCGTTGACAGCGCGGGTGATAGCGTCAGCGAATCTGCCGGACAAGGCATCGACACCGTACAGATCAACATTTCCACTGCCGGCGGTTCCTACACCCTCAGCGAAAATGTGGAGAACGGCACCCTGGGTAACAGCGTTGCCTTTGACCTCGCCGGCAACGCACTGGACAACGTTCTGACCGGCAACGACAAGGCCAATCTGCTGACCGGCGGTGCCGGCGCCGACACCCTCAACGGTGGTGCCGGCAACGACACCCTCAACGGCGGCATCGGCAACGACACCCTCAACGGTGGCGCCGGTGCCGGAGATATTGCCGTGTTCAGCGGCAATCATGGCGACTACACCGTCAGCTACAACAACGGGATATTTACGGTTGCCGGTGCCGATGGCACCGATACCCTGCAAGGAGTTGAATTCCTCAAGTTTGACGACAGTATCGACGTCATCCCGATCCAGACCATGCTGGGTTCCGTTGCCACGGAGATCGACAGCACACCTCCCCAGCACGCCATCGATGCCCTCGATTCAGGTTACACCTGGCAACCGACCACCATCGGCCAGCCCCTGGTCATCAGCTACAGCTTCATGACCTCCATCCCGGCTTATTACTCCGGCAGCGGTGCCGATCCCATCTATTCATTCCAGGCGCTGGATGCCGCCCACCAGGCCGCCATCGAAAAGGCACTGGGTATCTACGCCAGCCTGCTCAACGTCACATTCCAGGAGGTGGCCAGCGGCGGCACCCTGCAGTTCGGCTCCAATTATCAAGGCTTCTACAATTCGGCCGGCTACGCCTACCTGCCCTGGGGAACCGGTACCAACAACGGCACCGACATCGGTGGCGACGTCTGGCTGGCCAATGACCAAAGCACCTTCAACCAGCTTGCCGATGGGGAATACGGTCTGGCCACCATCATTCATGAAATCGGCCATGCCCTGGGCCTCAAGCATCCGGGCGACTACGGTGCCGGCGAACCGGGCCCCTTCCTGCCGACGGCGGAGGACAATTACCTTTACAGCATCATGTCCTACAACGCGGACAGCTATACCGTCTCCTACGATGGCACCTACATCTATCTGAATCCCCTGTCGCCGAGCACGCCCCAGGTATTCGACGTTGCTGCCCTGCAGGACATGTACGGCGCCAACACGGCAACCAACAACAGCAATACGACGTACACCTTCAGCAACGACCCGTTCATCAAGACGTTGTGGGATGGCGGAGGCAACGACACCATCAGCCTGGCCGGCCTGAGCCACGGCAGCGTGCTGGACCTGCATGCAGGCAGTTTCTCCGACATCAACTACGATGCGACGGGTGCGTCCGCCTTGCCAGACGGCTTCATCAAGTCCGACATCCCTGTCGGCTGGTGGAACTACCTTTATACCGGCGATGACAACTTCAACATCGCCTACGGCGTCACCATCGAGAACGCCATCGGCAGCTCCAACGCCGACACCATCATCGGCAACGAAACGGCCAACGTTCTCACTGGCGGCCTGGGTGCAGACAAGTTCGTGTTCGAGGACAATCCGGTCATGGGCGTCATCGACACCATTACGGACTTCGTCTCCGGCACGGACAAGCTGGTTTTCGAGAACAGCGTATTCACCGCCCTGGGCACGGCGACCGGCACGCTGGCGGCAACCATGTTCGCCAGCGGCGACAATCTGGCCGGAGGACTGGACGCAAGCGACCGCTTTGTCTTCGACTCCAGCGACGGCAGTCTCTACTACGATGTGGACGGTTCCGGTGCTGCCGATGCAATCCTCATTGCCCAACTGACCGGCGTCACCAACCTGAAGGCCAGCGACATCCAGATCATCTGAGGCCTGGACAAAAAAAGGGGGCGCAGCCTTGCGGTTGCGCCCCCTTTGTATTCAGGCGGAGCGGATGTGCACCAGCGCCGGATCGTCCCAGTGTTCCAGCAGGATGCGGCGCACCCGGTCCTGCCAGAGGAGGCGGAAATCACGGCCGTCCGCCTCGCTGGCTTCGCCGCTGAGCAGGGCCTGGAGCAGGCCGCCCATACGGGGATCAGGAGGGACGGAGGAGAGGTCGAGACTCAGGGTGACGGCGCTGCCGTCGTCCAGGCGCCGGAAGGTGAACGTGCCGCCACCGCCCTGGCCGAAGGCCAGCAGGTTGCGGCGCGAGTGCTGGCCGGCCAGGCCCTTGAAACCGCCGCTGCCGGCGGCGCCGGTAAGCAGGGTGAGAACGCTGGCGATGACGCCGGTGACACCCTCGTCCAGGGAGTCACCGCAACTGACGTGAAAATTGCCCCGCCGGGGTACTTCGCTCCCGTACAAGCAGCCCAGGGCGCGGCTGGCGAGCAGGTAGGCGCCGGCCACCGTGGGGCAGGAATGGCCGGCCAGGCGCACGGCATCGGCGTAGCGGTATTCGATGAGGCCACCTTCCGCCGCCCCCAGGAATTCGGCCAGGGGATCCCGCAGCAGGATCGGCGGCACCTGGGCGAAGAAGGCGGGGAAGGTCATGCTCCGCTCAGCCGCCGACGAGGGCCATGGCTTCGGCGACAGAAACCGGCGTCACCGGCTTGCGCACGAACTGCACCGCAAGGGCGGCCGCCTTGTCGCGGATGGCATCCTGGATATTGGCGGTCAGCAGGGCCAGCTGGGCCGTGCTGCCCTGGGCCCGGACCCGGGCGGCGAACTCCAGGCCGTCCATGCCGGGCATGTTGTAGTCGATGGTCATCAGGTCGAAAGCCTGCCCGTCGCACTTGGCCAGGGCCTCGTCGCCGGTGCCGGCCTCTTCCACCGTCCAGTCCGGATGCTTGTCCAGCATGATGGCCCGGATCATCATCCGGCTCACCCGGCTGTCGTCCACCACCAGAACGCGCTTGCTCATTTCCATTGTCTCCACTGTCAGGGGCAGTCTAGCGGGGCACCTGGCCCTGCCGCCTTGATCCAAATCGGCTTTGAGGATCGCCCATAACCCCCGCCGTCGCCAAGGAGGAAAATCACACCCTCCCTGCCGCCCAGGGTTAGCTGTGCTTCTGGATCAGTTCGATCTTGTAGCCGTCCGGATCTTCGACGAAGGCGATGACGGTGGTTCCGTGCTTCATCGGGCCGGCTTCCCGCACCACCTTGCCGCCCCGGGCCTTGATGGCGGCGCAGGCGGCGTAGGCATCGTCCACTTCCAGGGCGATGTGACCGAAGCCGTTGCCCAGCTCGTAGGCGGGGGTGTCCCAGTTGTGGGTCAGTTCGATCACGGCGCCTTCGCTTTCCGGGCCGTAGCCGACAAAGGCCAGGGTAAAGCGGCCATCGGGATAATCCTGGCGGCGCAGCTGCTGCATGCCGAGGACCTCGGTGTAGAAAGCCAGGGAACGGTCCAGGTCGCCGACCCGGAGCATGGTGTGCAATAGACGCATGAAAAACTCCTGCTGTTGAAGGATCACCAGCGCGGCAGGGTCTGGGCCAGACGCTTGAGCTCGGCCCGGGCCTGCTGGTATTCGGGATAAAGTCGCTCCACCACGGACCAGAAACGGGGCGAGTGGTTCATTTCCCGCAGGTGGGCCAGCTCGTGGGCCACCACGTAATCGACCACCGCCAGGGGAAAGTGGATGAGGCGCCAGTTGAGACGGATGCCGCTGACGCGGCTGCAACTGCCCCAGCGGGTGCGGGCCGAACTGAGGGCCAGGGGCGGTGCGGCGACACCGAGCAGAGGGGCGTAATGATCCAGGCGCTCGGCGAACAGGGTACGGGCCCGCGCCTTCAGAGCCTTCTCCAGCAAGGGGCGCGGATCCTTGGCTTCAGGCAGGCATAGCTGGAGATGCCCGTCGATCCAGGAGATGCGGGCAGGGCCGGCCGTGATGCGCACCGATATTACCTCTCCGAGCAGGGGCAGGAACATGCCGTCGCTCACGCTGACCGCCGTCTGGATCTGGCGCTGGCGCCATTCCTCCAGCTTGCCCAGGACCCAGTCCTGATGCTGGTGGATCAGCTTCTCCACCTCCCGCACGGAAGCGCGCAGGGGCGCGCCGACCCGCAGGCCCCGGTGGTCGATGGTGAGGCCGATGGTGCGCCGGCGGCTGCGCCGCAACTCGTAGGGAATCAGTCGTTCGCCGAGCAGCACGGCGGCGCCCCGGGCGTCCGCCGGCGGCCGCTCTGCCGGATCGCGAAAGAGGGCCAGTTCGAGCTGGGGGGAATCAGGCCTGCTGGGACGACCCATCGCAATAACGGTGCGGGGAGATGCGGTGCATCTCGCCTTCGATCCAGGCTTCCACCTGGCGGTTCACTTCTTCCACCGTCAGGCCGCTGGCGTCGATGGCCGGACCGAAGCTGATGGTGACGGTGCCCGGCTGCTTGATGAAGGCATTGCGCCGCCACACCTCGCCGGCGTTGTGGGCCACCGGCACCACCTTGGCCTTGGCCTGCACCGCCAGGTGGGCACCGCCGGGCTTGTAGCGCTTCTTCTGGCCCGGAGCGAGGCGGGTGCCCTCGGGGAAGATGATGACGCTGATGCCACGCTGCAGCAGGGCCGTGCCCTGTTCGGAAACCTGGGCCAGGGCATCCATGCCGGCCTTGCGGTCGATGGCGATCATGCCGATGGCCTTGAAGGCCCAGCCGAGGAAGGGCAGCAGCAGCAGTTCCTTCTTCAGCACGAAGACCATGCGCGGGAACCACTGCTGCAGGGCCACGGTTTCCCAGGCGGACTGGTGTTTGGAAAGCACCACCACGGCTTCGTCGGGAATGTTCTCGATGCCGACGACCCGGGTACGGATGCCGAGCACCCCGCGCACCAGAAGGCCGAGGAAGATGGAACGCCAGATGTCGATCAGGACGTAGGCGGTGTTCACATGGAACGGCGCGACGACACAGACCAGAGCCCCGAAGAAGGCAATCAGGGGGACCGACAACAGGGTGAACAACAGGGAGCGGATCAGGGCCATAGGGTCAGTTCTTGCCGTTGCCGAGCAGATGATCGACGGCGGCGGAGAGATCGGGGAAGACTTCGGTGGCGTAGGGCAGGTCGCCCTCTTCCTGGGTTTTCTCGCCCTTGCCGGTGAGCACCAGGATGGGGGAAGCGCCGGCCCGGGCGGCGGCCTGCAGGTCGCGCAGGGAATCGCCGATGGCCGGCACGCCCTTCAGTTCGGCGTTGTACACCGCGGCGATGCGCTGGAACATGCCGGGCTTGGGCTTGCGGCAGTCGCAGCCCGCATCGGCGGCGTGGGGGCAGTAGAAGATGGCGTCGATGCGCCCGCCCGCCGCCGCCACGGTCTTGTGCATCTTTTCGTGGATGGCGTTGAGGGTATCCATGTCGAACAGGCCGCGCCCGACGCCGGACTGGTTGGTCGCCACCACCACCCGGTAGCCCGCCTGGTTCAGCTTGGCGATGGCTTCCGGGCTGCCGGGAATGGGCTTCCACTCGGCCGGGCTCTTGATGAACTGGGCCGAGTCGAAGTTGATGACGCCGTCCCGGTCGAGGATGACAAGTTTCTTCATGGTTGCGTGCGCTCCGCGAAACTCAGGCCGACAGCTTGGAAATGTCCGCCACCTGGTTCATGGCCAGGTGCAGGGTGGCCAGCAGGCCGAGGCGGTTGGCCCGCAGGGCGGGGTCTTCCGCATTGACCATGACGTCGTTGAAGAAGGTATCCACCGGCGCCTTGAGGGCCGCCAGGGACTGCAGGGAGGCGGCGTAGTCGCCCTTGGCGAAGGCCGCATCGGCAGCCGGCTTCACCTCGGCCAGGGCCTGGGCCAGGGCCACTTCGGCGGCTTCCTGGAGCAGGGCGCTGTCGATCTTGGCGGCGACGCCACCTTCCACCTTCTTCAGGATGTTGCCGACCCGCTTGTTGGCAGCGGCCAGAGCCTCGGCTTCCGGCAGGGCGGCAAAGGCGCGCACGGCGGCCAGGCGCTTGGGGATGTCACCCAGGCGCTGGGGCCGCTGGGACACCACGGCATCCACTTCCTGGGCGCTGTAGCCCTGCTCCCGCAGGCTGCCGGCAAGGCGGTCGTAGATGAAGTCGGCCAGGGCCTCGTTGGCGGCCTTGAAGCCTTCCACCTGGGCGAAGGTGGCGGCGGCACCGGCCAGCAAATCGGAGAGCGGCAGGGCCAGGTCGCCTTCAGCCAGCATGCGGATCACGCCCAGAGCGTGGCGGCGCAAGGCAAAGGGATCCTTGTCGCCGGTGGGAATCTGGCCGATGCCGAAGAGGCCCACCAGGGTTTCCAGCTTGTCGGCCAGGGCCACCACGGTGCCCACATTGCCCCGGGGCAGGCTGTCGCCGGCGAAGCGGGGCTTGTAGTGGTCCTCGATGGCGTCGGCGATGTCGGCGGAAAGGCCGTCATGCAGCGCGTAGTAGCGGCCCATGATGCCCTGCAGTTCGGGGAACTCGCCCACCATGTCGGTGAGCAGGTCGGCCTTGGCCAGCAGGGCGGCCTGTTCGGCCTGCAGTGCCAGGGCTTCGCCGCCGAGCTGCTGACCGATGGCCTTGGCAATGGCGCAAACCCGCTGCACCCGCTCGCCCTGGGTGCCCAGCTTGTTGTGATAGACCACCTTGGCCAGGCCGAGGACGCGGGATTCCAGGGTCTTCTTGCGGTCCTGGTCGAAGAAGAACTTGGCGTCGGCCAGACGGGGGCGCACCACCCGTTCGTTGCCGCCGATGACGGCGGACGGATCGGCCGGGGCGATGTTGCTCACCACCAGGAACTGGTTGGTCAGCTTGCCGCTGGCGTCCAGCAGGGGGAAGTACTTCTGGTTGGCCTTCATGGTGAGGATCAGGCATTCCTGGGGCACGGCCAGGAATTCGGCTTCGAACTTGCCGATCAGCACATTGGGGCGCTCCACCAGGGCGGTGACCTCGTCCAGCAGGGCCTCGTCCTCGATAGGCTTCAGGTTGGGGCCGGCCTTGGCCGCCGCGGCTTCGAGCTGGCGCACGATCTCGGCGCGGCGCTCGGCAAAGCTGGCGATGACGGCGCCGTCCCGCTTCAGGGTATCGGCATAGCTGTCGGCGTCGGCGAAGGTCACCACTTCCTTGGCCGCTTCGAAACGGTGGCCCAGGGTGGTGTTGCCGGAGGTCAGGCCGAGGATGGCGAGGGGCACCACCTCGCTGCCGTGCAGGGCCACCAGACGATGGGCGGGGCGCACGAAATTGACACTGGTCCAGCCGTCCTGCAGCTGGTAGCTCATCACCTTGGGAATGGGCAGGGCGGCCAGGGCCGCTTCCAGGGCCTTCTGCAGGCCTTCGGCCAGGGCGGCACCCTTGGCCAGGCTGTCGTAGAACAGCACTTCGGCCTTGCCGTCGTTCTCGCGGCGCAGGCTGGGGACGACGGAGGCGTCAGCACCCAGGGCGGCAAGCTTCTTCAGCAGGGCCGGGGTGGCGTTGCCGGCAGCGTCCAGACCCACGGCCACGGGCATCAGCTTTTGCACCACGGGCTTGTCGGCGGCCACGGCCAGCACGTCGGTCACATGGGCGGCCAGACGGCGGGGCGAGGCGTAGGCGGTGACGGCGGCGGCTTCGGGCGCCAGGCCCTGGGTCTTGAGGGACTGGGCCAGGCTCTGGGCGAAGACTTCGCCCAGCTTCTTCAGGGCCTTGGGCGGCAGTTCCTCGACGAACAGTTCAACGAGCAGATTCTTGGCGGACATGATCAGGCGACTTTCTTGGCGTTCTGTTCTTCAAGCTTGGCCAGCACTTCGGCGGACCATTCCTTGGGCGCCATGGGGAAGCCCAGGCGGGCGCGGGAATCCAGGTAGGACTGGGCGACGCTGCGGGCCAGGTTGCGGATGCGGCCGATGTAGGCGGCCCGCTCGGTGACGGAAATGGCGCCCCGGGCATCCAGCAGATTGAAGGTGTGGGCAGCCTTGAGCACCTGCTCGTAGGCCGGCAGGGCCAGCTGGGCCTGCATCAGGTGCTGGGCCTGCTTCTCGTGGGCACCGAAGGCGGTGAACAGGAAGTCGGCGTCGCTGTGCTCGAAGTTGTAGGTGGATTGTTCCACCTCGTTCTGGTGGTACACGTCGCCGTAGGTGAGGCCTTCGGTCCACTTCAGGTCATAGACGTTTTCCACGCCCTGCAGGTACATGGCCAGGCGTTCCAGGCCGTAGGTGATCTCGCCGGTGATGGGCTTGCAGTCGATGCCTCCGACCTGCTGGAAGTAGGTGAACTGGGTCACTTCCATGCCGTTCATCCACACTTCCCAGCCCAGGCCCCAGGCGCCCAGGGTGGGGTTTTCCCAGTCATCCTCGACGAAGCGCACGTCGTTTTTCTTCAGGTCGAAGCCGAGGGCTTCCAGGGAGCCCAGGTACAGCTCCAGGATGTTGTCGGGAGCGGGCTTCAGCACCACCTGGAACTGGTAGTAGTGCTGCATGCGGTTGGGGTTTTCGCCGTAGCGACCGTCCTTGGGCCGGCGGGAGGGCTGCACGTAGGCGGCCTTCCAGGGCTCGGGGCCGATGGCCCGCAGGAAGGTGGCGGTGTGGCTGGTGCCGGCGCCGACTTCCATGTCGTAGGGTTGCAGGAGGGCACAGCCCTGTTTGCTCCAGTAGTCCTGCAGACGCAGGATCACTTCCTGAAAGGTAGGCATGGGTATGGGGTTCGCCAAAAAGCGTTGGAAATTTGTCGGAAACGTTGGATTTTACTGGGTTTCCCGCCGCCGTGCCAAAGCACCTGCAGCCAGGAGAAGGGTCGCCAGAAACAGGGCCACCGTATTGCCGGTGCGGGCAAAGGGCGTCAGCCCCTGGTAACCCCGCACCTCGGCCACCAGGGCGCCCCGGGTGAAGGGCGGCAGCACGGCCTGGACCCGTCCGTCCGGGGCCACCACGGCGGTCATGCCGGTGTTGGTGGCGCGCAGCATGGGGCGACCGGTCTCCAGGGCCCGCAGCTGGGCGATCTGCAGATGCTGGGGCTGGGCCAGGGAACGGCCGAACCAGGCGGTGTTGGAGAGATTGACCAGCAGGGTGGCCCGGGGCAGGGCATGGATGATCTCGCCGCCGAAGACGTCTTCGTAGCAGATGTTGGGAGCGATCTGCTGGCCGGCCAGGGCCAGGGTCGGCTGTTGGCCGCCGCCGGAGGAAAAGTCCGACATGGGCATGTGCATGAGGTCGAGGAACCAGCGGAAGCCCGGCGGCACGAATTCGCCGAAGGGCACCAGGTGGGCCTTGCTGTAGGACTGCTGGGGACTGGCGCCGAAGCCGATGGCGCTGTTGTAATAGCGCCGCTCGCCGCTGCTCTCGTCGGCCACCGGCACCCCCAGCAGCAGGTCGCCACCGCGGCGGGCCGCCAGGACCTTGAGGTCGGCGATGAACTCGGGGGGCAGCTGGTCGTAGAGGGCCGGCACGGCGGTTTCCGGCAGCACCGTCAGGTCCGCCGGATTGTCCCGGGCCAGGCCGACGTAGGTGGTGAGGGAATCGAGAAAGCGCTCCGGCTGCCATTTCAGATCCTGGGGAATGTTGCCCTGGAGCAGGGCCACCCGCAGCGGCTCGCCCACCGGCGCAGTCCATTGCACCAGCCCCAGCCCGGAGCCGAGGCCGAGCAGCAGCAAGACCAGCAGCCCAGGCAGACGCTGGCGCCCCACCACCGCCAGGGCGCCCCAGGCGCCCAGCAGGGCGGAGGCCAGGGACACGCCATACACGCCGAGCAGCGGCGCCAGGCCGGCCAGGGGCGACGGCGGCGACTGGGAGTAGCCCAGGGCCAGCCAGGGAAAACCGGTGAGCACCCAGCCGCGGGCCCATTCGGCCAGCACCCAGCTGGCAGCGAACAGGCATGCGCTTCTCCAGGATACCTTGTCGGAGAAGTCCAGCCGGCGGGCGCTCCAGGCCGCCGCCATGGGATAGAGGGCCATGTAGGCGCACAGGGCCAGGGTGGCCAGGGCGGCCACCGGCAGGGGCATGCCGCCGACGTCGTGGAGGCTGACATAAACCCAGGAGACGCCGCCGAGGAATTGGGCCAGGCCGAAGGCGAAGCCGCGCCAGGCCGCCGCCCGGGGCGACGGCGCCCGGCTCACCAGGAGGAACAGGGCGCCCCAGCTGAGCCAGGCCAGCCAGAAGACAGTGAAGGGAGCGAAGGCGCCCACCCCCAGCAGGCCGGCGCCGGCCGCCAGCAGACGGGCCCGCCCGTCGCTGCTTACTACGGAGAGAAAAGCGGCGATTCCCACCTTATTCGGTATCGCCGATGGTGCGGGGCGTATCCACCAGCAGGGTATACAGACGCCGGCTGTCGGCCCGCAGGACCTGGAAGCGGACGTGGCCCACCTCCACCACTTCGTTGCGCTTGGGCACCCGGCCCAGGTGGTGCAGCAGCATGCCGCCGACGGTGTCGAAATCGTCGTCGGGGAAAGTGGTGCCGAAGGCGTGGTTGAAGCTGGCGATCTCGGTCTGGGCCTTGACCCGGTAGCGACCGGACTGGTCCAGCTGGATGTTGTCCACCGTCTCGTCGAAGTCGTACTCGTCCTCGATCTCGCCGACGATCTGCTCCAGCACGTCCTCGATGGTCACCAGGCCGGCGACGCCGCCGAACTCGTCCACCACGATGGCCATGTGGTTGCGGCTGACGCGGAACTCCCGCAGCAGCACGTTGAGACGCTTGGATTCGGGGATGAAGACGGCGGGGCGCAGCCAGTTGCGCAGGCTGAAGTCCCGCTCGATGATGGAGCGCAGCAGGTCCTTGGCCAGGAGAATGCCCAGCACGTCGTCCTTGCTCTCGCCAACCACCGGGAAGCGGGAGTGGGCGGTCTCGATCACCGTGGGGATGAGCTGGTCCAGGGAGGAGTCGATGTCGATCACGTCCATCTGGGCCCGGGGCACCATGACGTCGCGGACGGAGGTTTCGGAGGCGGCCATGGCCCCTTCGATGATGGTCAGGGCGTCGGCGTCGAGCAGGTCGCGCTCGAAGGCGGAATGCAGCAGGGCGAGGAGTTGCTCCCGATCCTCGGGCTCGCGCAGGAGGAGGGAGGAAAGGCGTTCGAGCAGAGTCGGTTTGGGCGAACTAGGGGAAGGGTCCATGGGCGGGGTTGGGCAACGGAAATTGGGGATGGGGAACCTGGGCGCCCCACCGGCGCCGCTCAGGCGGCGTAGGGATCGGGGTAGCCGAGGCCGGCCAGGATGTCGCGTTCCAGGGCCTCCATGTGCTCGGCCGCCGCTTCTTCTTCGTGGTCGTAACCTTGCAGGTGCAGCATACCATGCACCACCAGGTGGGCGTAGTGAGCTGCCAGGGGCTTGCCCTGCTCGGCCGCTTCCCGGGCCACCACGGCATGGCAGATGACCAGGTCGCCCATGACGACGGGCTCGTATTCGTAGGGGAAGGAGAGGACGTTGGTGGCGTAGTCCTTGCCCCGGTAGTCCCGGTTCAACTCCTGGCCTTCGTCGGCTTCCACCAGGCGGATGGTGACCTGGCCGCCCTTCATGCCGTCCACGTTGAGGGCGGCGCGGGCCCAGGCGCGGAAATCGTCGCGGCAGGGTAGGCCTTCCCGGTTACAGGCGTATTGCACCGACAGGTTGAGGCGGCGGCTGGGCTGATTCATGGCTTGCGTCCGTGTTCTTCGTAGGCGGAGACGATGCGGGCCACCAGGGGGTGGCGCACCACATCTTCCTTGAGGAATTCGGTGAAGGCGATGCCCCGCACTTCGCGCAGAATCTGGGCCGCTTCACGGAGACCGCTCTGGTGGCCCCGGGGCAGATCCACCTGGGTCAGGTCGCCAGTGACCACGGCCTTGGCGCCGATGCCGATGCGGGTGAGGAACATCTTCATCTGTTCCGGCGTGGTGTTCTGGGCCTCATCGAGGATGATGAAGGCGTGGTTGAGGGTGCGCCCGCGCATGAAGGCCAAGGGGGCGATCTCGATGGCGCCCTTTTCGTAGAGCTTGGTCACCTTGTCGAAGCCCATCAGGTCGTAGAGGGCATCGTAGAGGGGACGCAGGTAGGGATCCACCTTCTGGGCCAGGTCGCCGGGCAGGAAGCCGAGGCGCTCACCGGCTTCCACTGCCGGCCGGGTGAGGACGATGCGCTCCACCTGGTCCCGCTCGAAGGCATCCACGGCGCTGGCCACGGCCAGATAGGTCTTACCGGTGCCGGCGGGGCCGATGCCGAAGGTAATGTCGTGATCCTGGATGTGCTTCAGGTATTCGATCTGGCGCGGCGTGCGGCCGTGCAGTTCGCTCTTGCGCGTGATCAGGGCCGGCGAGGTGGGGTCGATGCCGGCGGAACCGGCCCGGGCCGGCTGGTTCAGCAGTTCGATAAGCCCCAGCTGGATGTCGTCCACCGACAAGGGCTCCCTGGCCTTGGCGTAGAAGCGGCTGATGGCGTCGGAGGCACGGCGGGCCTGGGCGACGGAACCGTGAAAGGTGAAACGCTCGCCGCGGCGGGTGATGGTCACATCCAGGGCCGTCTCGATCTGCCGCAGGTTCTCGTCCAGGGCGCCGCACAGGTTGGCCAGGTACTGGTTGTCCACCGGGGACAGGAACAGCTCCAGGGGCCGGGTTTTGCTCGCACCCATCAGGCGGCCACGCCTTCCCGGGTGACGATCTCACCCCGCAGGGAATGGGGCAGGGCCGAAGTGATGGTGACGTCCACGAAGTGGTTGATGAGACGGGGATTGCCGACGAAATTGACCACCCGGTTGTTGTCCGTGCGGCCGGCCAGCTCGTTGGCATCCTTCTTCGAGGTGCCTTCCACCAGCACCCGCTGTACCGTGCCGACCATGGCCTGGGAAATGGCCATGGCCTGCTCCTCGATGCGCTTTTGCAGACGGGCGAGGCGGGCCAGCTTCACGTCCTGGGGCGTGTCATCTTCCAGTTCCACCGCCGGGGTCCCGGGGCGGGGGCTGTAGACGAAGCTGAAGGAAGTGTCGAAGCCCACGTCCTCGATCAGTTTCATGGTCTTCTCGAAATCCTCCTCGGTCTCGCCGGGGAAGCCGACGATGAAGTCGGAACTGAGGGAAATGTCGGGCCGCGCCACCCGCAGCTTGCGGATGATGCTCTTGTATTCGATGGCGGTATAACCGCGCTTCATCACCGCCAGCACCCGGTCGGCACCGGCCTGCACCGGCAGGTGCAGATGGGAGACCAGCTTGGGCACCTTGGCGTAGGTGTCGATCAGGCGCTGGGTCATTTCCCGCGGGTGTGAGGTGGTGTAGCGGATGCGTTCGATGCCGGGCATCTCGGCGATGTACTCGATGAGCATGGCCAGGTCGGCGACCTCGCCGCCAAACTCGCCCCGGTAGGCATTGACGTTCTGTCCCAGCAGGGTCACTTCCTTCACCCCTTGCTGGGCCAGGCCGGCCACTTCGGTGAGGATGTCCTCAAAGGGGCGGGACACCTCGGCGCCCCGGGTATAGGGGACGATGCAGAAGGTGCAGAACTTGGAACAGCCCTCCATGATGGAAACGAAGGCGGTGGCCCCCTCCACCTTGGCCGGGGGCAGCGCATCGAATTTCTCGATTTCCGGAAAGGACACATCCACCGCCGCCTTGCCCTGGCTCTTCCGCTCGGCAATCAGCTGGGGCAGGCGGTGCAGGGTCTGGGGACCGAAAACCACGTCCACATAAGGCGCCCGTGCCACAATGGCGGCACCTTCCTGGCTGGCGACACAGCCACCAACGCCGATCACCAGATTGGGATTGAGCTTCTTCAGGTGCTTGACCCGGCCCAGGTCGTGGAAAACCTTCTCCTGGGCCTTTTCCCGCACGGAACAGGTGTTGAAGAGAATGATGTCAGCCTCTTCGGGGTTGTCGGTCTTTTCCAGGGGTTCGGACTGGTTCAGCACATCGGCCATCTTATCCGAGTCGTACTCGTTCATCTGGCAGCCGAAGGTTTTGATGTAAAGCTTTTTGGACACGGGATCGCTACGTATAGGTGATGAAGGCCGGAATGGCCGGAAGCTGCATCAGTTGGAGGAGGCTGCCGCAGCGCCGGCAGTGCCCATGGTAGGCAAAGTGGGCAATGGCAGCGGTTGGGCCGGAATTTTCCGGGGATTCAGGTTCGCATATTCAGCCGCAGACAGGATCCAAACGCGGATCACATCGCCATTTACATCCACCTGATACCGCACGGGCACCCCACCGCTAACGGATGCCAGTACATCGGGCATCCGGATCAGATTGTCTGTTCCGCGAATCTGCGCCCCTGGCGCCAGCCGATACAGATAAGCGCCAATGGCAATCTGACCATTGCTAACTCCCTTGAGTTCGCCAAACGACGCCCCATCAGGAATGGCTCGCATGATTTCACCCTGCGCCTGCACCGCCATGGCGGACAGCAACGACAAGAGCAACAGAAATCTTCGTAAATTCATCGGATTATTATACAGCACGAAAACCACCCGCCTTGTCAGGCCGGAATCCAAACGCCCCCCCAAGCGGCACGACGCTGGATAGTTGACCTGGAGCGCCCTGAAAGATAGAATCGCGCACCTTGGATTGGGGTCGCACGCGGCCGCCAAACAATATGGTGATGTAGCTCAGACGGTTAGAGCGATGGATTCATAACCCATAGGTCGGCAGTTCGATTCTGCCCATCACCACCAAACACCAAAGAAAATGGCCCGCATTGCGGGCCATTTTCTTTTGCTCGTCCACTCAGCACTCCCCTGCCCAGCAGGTTGCCATTTCAGCGCACCCCGAAGCGGCGGCCATCACCAGACGGCCGCCGACAAGCTTTAACGCAAAGCCAGGTCGCCAGAGACAATTTTCGGCGTAATGAAAATGAGCAGCTCCACCTTGTCTCGATCCGTCCGGGTATTGCGGAACAGGAAGCCGACATAAGGCAGGTCACCCAGGAATGGGATACGACTGGTAGCCTGATTCTCGGTTTCTTCGTAAATACCACCGATCACAACCGTCCCGCCGTTCTCCACCAGGATGTCGGTCTTGATGTGCTTGGTCTTGATGGCGATCACATTGCTAGCAATGGTGGTATCGGGAACATCCTTGTTGATATCCAGAGACATGATGACCCGGCCATCAGGCGTAATCTGGGGCTTCACCTTCAGGGACAGATTCGCCTTCTTGAACATCACGGCGGTGGCCCCGGAACTGGTAGCCTGCTGGTAGGGAATTTCAATACCCTGCTCAATGATGGCCTCTGCCTGATCCGAGGTCATGACACGAGGGCTGGAAACCACCTTCCCTTTGCCATCCACTTCCAAGGCCGACAGCTCCAAGTTGAGGAAGCGGGTGGCACTGGGATTAAAAAGGACCAGCGAGAAAGCTCCGGCTTGGGAACCCTTGATCGCACTGGCAGGCAAATTAACGCTAGTCGCAGAATTATTGTAGGTGGCCGAATTATCCAGCATGACCTTCGCTGGCCGCGTGATCGTTTCAATACCCGTTGTCGCATCAATGGTACGGCTAATTACGTTCTGATAGGTCTCCCGCGCCTGATCCAGCATGCTGCCGCCAATCCGACTTTGCAGACGCCCCGTTCCGTTGACCGGATTGCTGATGTCATTAAAACCAAGTCGAACGCCGAGGTTCTTACTGAAGTTGTCTGTCGCCTCGACGATTCGGGCCTCGATCAAAACCTGCCGTACCGGCACGTCGGTTTTCGCAATGATTTTGCGCAGTTCCTCAAGCCGGGTGGGAGTGTCCTGAATGAACAAAGTATTGGTTCTTGGGTCCATCACCGCGCTACCGCGCTTGGATAGAATCCGTTGCTTTTCATCGGTCAGGACCTTATGGAAAGCCTCTGCCCGTTGATAGTTCAATTGAAAGGTTTCTGTCTTCAACGGCTCAACATCACTGATCTGCTGCTTGGCCTGAAGTTCCAGCTCTTCCTTCTTCAACAACTCATCTTTCGGGGCAATGAGCAGAACAGTTCCCCGCCGACGCTTATCCAATCCACCTCGTTCCAGAATCAGGTCAAACGCCTGATCCCACGGAACATTTTGCAGGCGCAGGCTGATCGAGCCGGACACGGTATCCGACATCACGACGTTGTAGCCAAATTCCTCACCCAGCGTCTGCAGCAACTGTTTTACCGGGGTGTTCTGGATATTGAGGGATATCTTGTCACCACCATACTCATGCGGGCCGCCGGAACGGGCCAGTTTGTTCGGATCTTCAGAAACGGCCTTAACCTCAATGACAAACTGATTTTCAGCCTGGTAGGCCTGATGTTCCCAGAGCCCCTTCGCCGAAATTGCAACCCGAGCATTGCCGGCCTGCGGCATTGCCGTGACACTGGTTACAGGCGTGGAAAAATCGGTCACATCGATCTTCTGGGCCATGTGTGGCGGCAGAGTTGCCTTCTGGAACTCGACAATTACCTGCTCCCCTTGCTGGCGCACATCCACGCCAACATTGGCATCACTGAGATCAATGACCACCCGCCCTTCCCCGCCCGCCCCTCTCCTAAAATTAATCGAGCGGATCGCGTGGGTAGTCGCCGCGTATTTTGACTCGGCAAACTGACTGACCTTGTTGTCAGCCACAATCGCCCCGGTCACTTTCGTCAGCGTGACGTAAACCTGATTGCCTTCTAGGCGCGTTTCGTAGGCCATGGGCTGATTCAGGTTCAGAACCAACCGGGTCCGCTTATCGGACTGAACAACGTTATAGCCACGAATACCACCGCTGGACAACTGCTCGGCATTTTTACCGAGGCTGTTTTCCGTATCCGGGAAATCCAAAGCCACGCGCGCCGGGCTGGCAACACTGAAACTGGCAGGGATAGCAGCCAGCGGATTTTTTAAAGACACCTTGAGCGTTACGGAGTCGCCCTGGGTTGCTACATTAATCGCTTCAATCGCGTTGGATTGAGCCACCCCATAGGCGGAGAAGGATAGCAATCCCAGCAGGGATGCAACCTTCAGGATCTGTTTATAAAACTTCATTTTCCGTCCCCCGTTTCCTGGAGTTGTAGCGAGCTGACACGCTCCACCCAATCACCAGAACTTTCCTGAACCAACTCACGCAAAACAATCTGCGTTTCATCAATATTGGTAATGATCCCAAAGTTCTGGCCCATGTAATTCCCGATCTTTACCTGGTGCAGAGAACTGTCAGCCAGAACAATCCCATTTGCCAGCTTTCCCCGATAGAGGAAGCCCACATACTTCAGCGATTCAAGCGGATAAGCTTCCAAGGCCTCCTTCGGGCGATTGAAGTCCGGCAGCAGCCCGCCTCCGCCCGCTTTGTTGGCCGGGTTCAGCTTGGCTGCCTTAAATGGATCAATATTGCCGGCGGCATCGTAAGCAACGGCTTCATAAGGCTTCATCTCAGGAAGAGGGGCCACTCGCCCTTTCAAACCCTTGGTGGATTCTTGCATCCACTGCTTCAAGTCCTCGTGCTCACCATCCCCGCATCCGCCAAGAGCCAAAACGAGCACACTTGCACCGATCGCCAGACGACGGTTACTCATTTTTTGCCTCCCGCAGCTTTCTTCGCAGCTTCTTGTGCCGCCTTCTTCTGCTTGGCGACCTCTTCTTCATCCAGATAACGGAAGGTTTTGGCAATAGCCTCCATGCTGAGGCTGCCATCTTTTTGAGGGGCGATTGCGATGTTGTTGAGCGTAACGATACGAGGCAACCTGCCAATATCCTCGGCAAAAGCACCCAAATCGTGGTAATTCCCGGTCAATTTTACGGAAACAGGAAGCTCCGCATAAAATTCCTTAAGCGCCTCCTGACCAGGCTTGAATAACTCAAAGGAAAGCCCCCGCCCCAAACCGGACTGATTGATTTCCACAAGAAGGGATTCAACTTCCGCCTTGTTTGGCAGTTGTTTCAGCAATGCGCCGAACGAGCGGTCAATTTCATTGAGCTGCTGCTCATAAAGGCTCAAGTTGATTGTCTGGCGCTTTTTGCTGACATATTCGTCCTTGAGTTTCAGCTCTTCCTCTCGCCGGCCATCGAGCACACCATACTGCTCACTCCAGACGACCACGTAACCTGCAACCAACAGGCCAACAAAAAGTCCAATCAGCACGGCAAACCTTGGTACAGCCGGCCAGGCTCCAATATCATTGGGGTTAAGGTTACGAAAATCCTGTGCGATTTTTTCAAAGTTCAGCGCTGGCAAAGAGATTTTTGGCTTATTCATTTTTTCTCCTTGGCCGTATCCGAAGACTCTCGCGTCAACGTCAAGGTCATGCTGAACTCGCTCAAACGCCGACGCGCCACATCTACTGACTTGATTTCAATCAGATTGGGCTTCTCCATCCATTGGGAAGCCTCCACGTTACGCATCAACGTCGAGACTCGAGCATTGGACTGGGCCAAGCCGGTGAGGGTTACCTGCCCCCCCTCCTGCTTGATCGACTTCAGATAAACCCCCTCAGGTACCTGAATCGCCAACTCGGAAAGAAGCCGAACTGCCTCGGCACGATCGCGCTGCAGGGATTCGATAACCTGCTTGCGAGCCAGCAAAGCCTGGGTTTTCTCACGCAACCCCTTGATCAGATCAATATCCTTGTCCAGGCTGGCAATTTCCTTTTTCAGGAAGGCATTTTTTTCTTCCTGAACGCTGATATAACCACCAATCACGGTATAACCAAGGAAAATAATGAGACATGCCAAAACGGAGATTAGCCCCGCCAAAGCATAAAACTGCTGCCGCCGCGCCTTGCGCTTTTCCTCGCGGTGAGGAAGAAGATTTATTCGAATCATTCTTCAAACCTCCGCAAGGCCAAGCCACAAGCCACCATTAGCGAAGAGGCATCATTAACCAGGTTGCGCGGCCGGACGCGGTCCGAGACGGACATGCCGGCGAAGGGATTGGCGACCAGGCAGTTGACCTGGGTCCGAGTGGCCACCACTTCGTCCAGCCCGGGAATGGCCGCACATCCACCAGCCAGGACCAGATGATTGACCTGGTTGTACTGGGTGGAAGTGAAGAAGAACTGCAGGGCCCGGGAGACTTCCAGTGCCAGGCTTTCCATGAAGGGACGCAACAGTTCGGCTTCGTAGTTCTCCGGCAGGCCGCCGTTGCGTTTGGCTGCATCGGCCTCTTCGAAGCTCATGCCGTACTGGCGGACGATGTCCTGGGTCAGTTGGGCGCCGCCGAAGGCCTGTTCCCGGGCATAGACCTGCTGACCATTACGCATCACCGTCAGGTTGGTGACGTTGGCGCCGATATCCACAATCGCCACCACCTGGTTCTTCCCCTGGTCCGGCAACTGGCGCTCGATCAGCTCGAAGGCGGCGAGGGCGGCATAGGACTCCACGTCCATGACCGCTGCCTTGAGCCCGGCCGCCTCGGCCACGGCCACCCGGTCTTCCACCTTTTCCTTGCGGGAGGCGGCAATCAGCACTTCCACCTCATCCGGCGAGGACGGGGCGGGGCCGATGACCTGGAAGTCCAGGTTCACTTCCTCCAGGGCGAAGGGAATGTACTGGTTGGCCTCGGATTCGACGAGTACTTCCAGCTCTTCTTCCCGCTGCCCGGCCGGAACGATGATCTTCTTGGTGATGACGGCCGCGGCCGGCAAGGCCATGGCTACCTGACGGGTGGAAGTACCCATGCGTTTCCACGCCCGCTTGACGGATTCCGCCGCGGCTTCCAGATTGACGATATTGCCATCCGCAATGACGTCCCGGGACAGCACTTCGATGGTATATCGCTCGACGCGGAAACCATCCTTGGCATTACCGGAAAGCTCGACCATCTTGACGGCGGACGAACTTATGTCCAGACCGATCAAGGGCTTGGCCTTCGGATTGAATATCGAGAGGTCGAGCTGCAAACCGGACTCCCCAAAAAAGTCCCTTTAAATATATATAGTTAGGGACAATACAGATAATTTACTTTAGATGCTAGCAGCAACTATAGAGCATGTAAAGCGAATTAACCCCAGCAAAAGGGCCGGCGTATAATCCGCGTTTCCCGTCGTTACAGGTCTGCCCCTTTGCCTGCCCTGCCCTCCCTCCCCCCGGCCCTGCGCTGGATTCTCTATCCCGTCTTCATCGCCGCCGGACTCGCCGTCATCGGTGCCGCCCTGGCGGGTATGGTGCTGATCCTGGCCTATCCCAACCTGCCTTCCCTGGAAGTCCTCACCGATTACCGGCCGAAGATTCCCTTACGTGTTTACTCGAGTGACGGCGCCCTGATCGGCGAATTCGGCGAGGAGCGCCGGGCCCTGGTGCGCATCCAGGACGTGCCCCCGGTGATGAAGCACGCCATCCTGGCGGCCGAGGACGAGCGCTTCTACCAGCACGGTGGCGTGGACACCCTGGGGGTGTTGCGAGCAGCAGTGGCCAACCTTTCCGGCGGCGGCAAGCGCCAGGGAGCTTCCACCATCACCATGCAGGTGGCACGCAACTTCTTCCTCTCCAGCGAGAAGACCCTGTCCCGCAAGTTCTATGAGGCCCTGCTCTCCTTCAAGATCGAGCACAACCTCAGTAAGGACGAGATTCTCCAGCTCTACATCAACCAGATTTACCTGGGCCAACGGGCCTACGGCTTCGCCGCTGCCGCCCAGATCTATTTCGGCAAGTCCCTCAACGACATCACCGTGGCCGAGGCGGCCATGCTGGCCGGCCTGCCCAAGGCTCCCTCTTCCTTCAACCCGGTGGTCAATCCCAAGCGGGCCCGCCTGCGCCAGCAATATGTATTGCGGCGCATGCACGAACTGCATTTCATCGACGACAAGCAGCACGAGGAAGCCCTGAAGCAGACCCTGGTGGTGAAGCGGGATGCCAACGAGTTCTCGGTGCACGCCGACTACGTGGCCGAAATGGCCCGCCAGATCGCCGCCGAGCGCTTCCCCGACGACGTCTATACCCGCGGCCTGCGGGTGTACACCACCATCCTCAAAGCCGACCAGGAAGCCGCCTACCAGTCCCTGCGCAAGGGGGTCATGGACTACGACCGGCGCCACGGCTACCGGGGGGCGGAAGCCTACGCCGACATGAAGGAAGTGCAGACCGACCAGGACGAAGACCTGGAAGACCTGCTCTCCGACCATAACGACGTGGGCGACCTGCAGGCCGCCATCGTGCTGCAGGCCGACACCAAGACCGTCAAAGCCTACAAACGGGGAGGCGAGCTGGTGGTGCTCTCCGGCGACTCCCTCAAGTTCGCCGCCCGCATGCTGGATGACAAGGCGCCCCCCAACAAGCGCCTGAAGCGGGGCGCCATCATCCGCCTACAGAAGGACGACAAGGGCAACTGGCAGATCAGCCAGCTGCCGGAAGTGGAATCAGCCTTCGTCGCCACCGACCCCCGGGACGGCGCCATCCGCGCCCTGGTGGGCGGCTTCGACTTCAGCCGCAACAAGTACAACCACGTCACCCAGGCCTGGCGCCAGCCCGGCTCCAGCTTCAAGCCCTTCATCTACTCGGCGGCCCTGGAGAAAGGCTACACCCCGGCCACCATCGTCCAGGATTCGCCCATCGTCATTCCCGCCAGCGCCACCGGCAGCACCCCGTGGGAGCCGCATAACTACGACGGCAAGTATGAAGGCCCGATGAAGCTGCGCACGGCCCTGGCCAAGTCCAAGAACATGGTCTCCATCCGCGTGCTGCAGGCCATCGGCACCCAGTACGCCCAGGACTACGCCACCCGCTTCGGTTTCGACGCCGAGAAGCACCCGCCCTACCTGACCATGGCCCTGGGCGCCGGCTCCGTCACCCCCTGGCAGATGGTCAGCGCCTACGCCGTCTTCGCCAATGGCGGCTACCGCATCCAGCCCTACGTGGTGCGGGACATCCGGGACGACAAGGGCAACATCCTGGCCCAGGCCCAGCCGGTGCCGGTGGGCGACGAGGGCAACCGGGCCATCGACCCGCGCAATGCCTACCTGATGGATTCCATGCTGCGCGACGTGGCCATCTTCGGCACCGCCGCCAAGGCCTCGGTGCAGCTCAAGCGCCGCGACCTGGCCGGCAAGACCGGCACCACCAACGACTACATCGACGCCTGGTTCTGCGGCTACCAGGCCACCGTGGTGGGCTGCGCCTGGGTCGGTTTCGACCAGCCGAAGAAGCTGGGCAGCGGCGAGACCGGTGGACTGGTGTCCCTGCCCATCTGGATCAACTACATGCACACGGCCCTCAAGGACGTGCCGGAGAGCTTCCAGCCGGCGCCGGAAGGCCTGGTATCCGTGGATGTGCCGAGCGAACGCTCCAAGACTGGTACCGCCAAGGAATTCTTCTACAGCGAAAACGTGCCCGCCGAAGTGCCGCCCGAACCCAAGGACGACGGCAGCAAGCCGGTGGATTGAGCGGGAGCCGCCATGCAGAACGTACTCATCATCGTGCACGCACCGCCCTACGGCAGCGAGCGGGTGCTCTCCGCCCTGCGCCTGGCCACGGCCCTGGCCGGCAACGATGCCCGGCCGGCGGTGCGCCTCTTTCTCATGTCCGATGCGGTGGTGGCCGGTCTGGCCAATCAGGTGGATGCGGCCGCCGGTGGCGGCCTGCGGGAGATGATCGAGGCCCTGGTGGCCCAGGGCGTGCCGGTGAAGCTGTGCCGGACCTGCGCCCAGGCCCGGGGCGTGCATGAACTGCCCCTGATCGCCGGTACCGCCATCGGCACCCTGCCGGAACTGGCCCAATGGACCCTGGAGGCGGACAAGGTCCTGACCTTCTGACGGGACGCCCCCCTCTCAGGCGGCCACGCCGCCTGGCGCTCAGCGCAGGGGTACCGGCTCCCCGGCCTGCTCGGCAAGCAGGCGCTCCAGCTTGGCAAAGAGTTCGCTCCCATCCCGGGTGTCGATCCAGTTGCCGTTGTCGGGGCGGAAGTGGAAGCCGCCGGAGCGGGCCGCCACCCAGATTTCCCGGGCGGCGCCGTGACGGTTGATGATCATCTTGGAACCGTCGGCAAACTCCACTTCGAGCACGCCGCCGGCACCCAGTTCGAAATCCACATCGGCCCCGCTGTTTTCCAGGCCGGCCTCGATGGCCGCCAGGGTTTTTTCCGCCAGGGCGTTGAATGCGCTTTCTTCCATATCCGATCCATTCTGCTGTGAAGGCAAGGGTTTGGGCCCTGTGCTACCATGACCGGTCACGACAAGGGCGGCCTCTTGGGGCCCTCTCCTTGCGCCCGAATTCCAAGTGAGCCGTAAGCCATGCACCCACGTTATCTGATTGCCGGCCTGCTGGCCCTGACGCTGACCGCCTGCGGCAGCAGGGGCTCCCTGGTCCTGCCGCCGCCTGCCGACGGGCAGGCCCGGCCGGCACCGAACACCGGCGCCAATCCTAACATGCAGTCCCCCTCCCCTTCCCAGATACAGCCGCAATGACCTTCTTCTCCCGCAAAAACGGCGTCCTGCACGCCGAAGCCGTTGCCCTGAGCAGCATCGCCGCCCAGTTCGGCACGCCCACCTACGTCTATTCCCGGGCTGCCCTGGAAGCCGCCTACGGCGAGTTCCGCGATGCCCTGGCCGCCCATCCTGCCGGTGCCGGCGGCCTGGTCTGCTACGCCGTCAAGGCCAATTCCAACCTGGGCATCCTCAGTCTCTTCGCCCGCCTCGGCGCCGGTTTCGACATCGTCTCCGGCGGCGAGCTGGAACGGGTCCTGGCGGCCGGTGCCGAAGCCGGCAAGGTGGTCTTCTCCGGCGTCGGCAAGACCGAAGCAGAAATGGCCCGGGCCCTGGAAGTGGGCATCCGCTGCTTCAACGTCGAGTCCGTGCCCGAGCTGGATCGCCTCAACGCCGTTGCCGTGCGCCTGGGCAAGAAGGCGCCCCTGAGCCTGCGGGTCAATCCCAATGTGGATGCCAAGACCCATCCCTACATTTCCACCGGCCTCAAGCAGAACAAGTTCGGCGTCGCCTACGAGGATGCCCTGGCCCTCTACCGCCGCGCCGCCAGCCTGCCCGGCATCGAGGTCACCGGCATCGACTGCCACATCGGCTCCCAGCTGCTCGACGCCGCCCCCTTTGCCGAAGCCCTGGACAAAGTGCTGGCCCTGGTGGACCAGCTGGCCGCAGCTGGCATCCGCCTGCACCACATCGACCTGGGCGGCGGCCTCGGCATCCGTTACCTGGACGAAGCGCCGCCCCGGGTGGCCGATTACCTCACCCCCCTGCTGCAGAAGCTGGAAGGACGCGGCCTGCAGGTCATCCTGGAGCCGGGCCGCCGTCTGGTGGGCAATGCCGGCCTGCTGCTGACCAAGATCGAATACCTGAAGCCGGGCGAGGAAAAGAACTTCGCCATCGTGGATGCGGCCATGAACGACCTGATGCGCCCCGCCCTTTACGATGCCTACCACGACATCGTCGAAGTGGCCCCCGGCAGTGCCGCCAAGGCCAGCTACTCCATCGTCGGCCCCATCTGCGAATCCGGCGACTTCCTCGGCCACGGCCGGGAACTGGCCGTGGTGCCGGGCGACCTGCTGGCGGTGATGTCCGCCGGCGCCTACGGCTTCTCCATGAGCTCCAACTACAACACCCGGCCCCGGGCGGCCGAGGTCATGGTGGACGGAGACCAGGTGCACCTGGTGCGCCGCCGCGAGACCGTCGCCGAGCTGTTCGCCCTGGAAAGCCCCCTGCCCTGACCCCCGCGGGTGCCGCGGCAAAATGTCGCAGCGGCACCCCACATCCCCTCGCCCCGCCCCGCGGGCGCTAGAATGGCGGCGATGCCTGCCGCCACGCCCTCCCTGCCCGCCACCCCGTCCGTCGCCTCCGGCCAGCCCCTGGCCCGGCTGGTCATGCTGCGCCGGATCGAAGTCCTGGCCCAGGGTCTGGTCCTGGTGCTGGCTGCCGGCTGGCTGCGCATTCCCCTGGAAGTCCTGCCCATGGCCGCCGCCAGCATCGGCCTGGGGCTCTTCAATCTGTATACCCAGTGGCGCCTGGGCCGCCCCCGGCCCGTGGGCGACCGGGAATATTTCTGCCAGCTCCTGCCCGACGTGCTGGTGCTGACCCTGCTGCTCTATTACGCCGGCGGCTCGGCCAATCCCTTCGTCTCCCTGTTCCTGCTGCCCCTCACCATCGCCGCCGCCACCCTGCCCGGGCGCTACATCTGGGCCATGGCCGGCATCACCCTGGGGGCCTACACCTTCCTCATGTTCTTCAACCTGCCGCTGCCGCCGCCCCAGGGCGACCTGGCCCGGCTGGACGAAATCCTTGCCCGGGCCAGCGGCGTCGCCCCGGAACACGCCGGCCACGGCGGCGGCTTTGCCCTGCACGTGCTGGGCATGTGGTTCAACTATCTGGTGAGCGCCCTCATCGTCGCCTTCTTCCTTTCCCGCCTGGCCGCCAACCTGCGGGAGCGGGAACGGGAACTGGGCGAGGCCCGCCAGCGGGAGCAGGAGCGGGCCCTGCGCCACGAGCAGATCCTGGCCCTGGGCACCCTGGCCGCCGGCGCCGCCCACAAGCTGGGCACGCCCCTGTCCACCATGGCCGTAGTGCTGCGGGAACTAGAGCTTGAACACGGCCAGACCCCGGCCCTGGGAGAAGACCTGGCCCTGCTGCGGCAACAGGTGGACCTGTGCAAGCGCACCCTGACCCAGGTCCTGGCCTCCGCCGGCGCCGCCCGGGAAGGGCAGGAAGCCGCCCCCGCCCGGCCCCTCGGCCAGTGGCTCAACGAACTGCTCGACGGCTGGCGTGTGCTGCGGCCCCGGGTGCGGGTGGACTACCAGTCGGCAGATGGTGACGCCGAGCCTCTGGTGCAGGCGGAGCCGAGCCTGGAGCAGGCCCTCATCAACATCCTGGACAACGCCGCCGACGCCTCCCCCGAAGGGGTCGAAGTGCGCAGCCGCTGCCAGGGCGAGGACTGCATCATCGAATTCCTCGACCGGGGCCCGGGCCTGGACCCGGCCCTGGCCCCGCGCCTGGGCCAGGCCTTCGTCAGCACCAAGGACGACCCGACCCAGGCCGGCGGCAGCGGCATCGGCCTGTTCCTCACCCGGGCCACCCTGGAACGCTTCGGGGGCCGCCTCGAACTGTGCAACAGGCCGGCCCCGGAAGGCTCCGGCGCCTGCTGCCGCATCACCCTTCCCCTCGCCGCACTGAACCGCCACAGGCCATGAACGACACCCTTCCCGCCAGCACCGACGCCCTCGACGGCCCGGACAACGACTGCCCCACCCTGCTCCTGGTGGACGACGACGAAGTCTTCCGCCGGGTCCTCACCCGGGCCCTGGAACGCCGCGGCTACCTGGTGACGCCGGCGGACAGCGCCGAGAACGCCTACGCCCTGGCCAGCGCCAATCCGCCCGAGTACGCGGTGGTGGACCTGAAGATGCCCGGCGACTCGGGCCTGGTGCTGATCGAAAAACTGGCCGCCCTGGAGGCGGGCACCCGCATCGTCATGCTCACCGGCTACGCCAGCATCGCCACGGCGGTGGAGGCCATCAAGCTGGGCGCCACCCACTACCTGGCCAAGCCGGCGGACGCCGACGAGATCGTCGCCGCCCTGCAGCGCACCGCCGGCGACGCCACCACCCCGGTGGCCGACTCACCCCTGTCGGTGGACCGGCTCGAATGGGAGCACATCCAGAAGGTGCTGGCGGAACACGGCGGCAACGTCTCCGCCACCGCCCGGGCCCTGAAAATGCACCGCCGCACCCTGCAGCGCAAACTGGGCAAGCGTCCGGTAAGGGAATAGGGGCCGCCCCCAGGCCATCACCAGGGGTACACCCCGCCCCTCCGAGAGGCAGAAGGGACGCCACTCTTCGGAATGCCATCCCGGAGATGCAAGCAGCACGGGCATTCCAGGCCAGGCATCCACAGCCGTCCATTCCCGACGGGACACTAGCCCCCGCAGCCGGTGGGACGGCGGACACCACGGCAGGATGGGCATAGACCCGGGAGCGCGCTAGACTGCGGCCGGCGCCACATTCCGGCAACCAACCCCGAACCAAGCCGCAACCCAACCCGCCTTATCTCCCCCCATGGTCGACGACACCCCCCTGCCCTACATTCCCGGACTCAGCCGCGACGGCCGCCTGCGGCTGGACAAATGGCTGTGGGCCGCCCGCTTCTTCAAGACCCGGGCCCTGGCCCAGGACGCGGTGGAGGGCAACAAGGTCAAGCTCAACGGCCAGACGGTGAAGGCCTCCCGGGAGGTCAAGGCCGGCGACCGCCTCGACATCGGGACGGGTCAGGAACGCTGGGAAGTGACGGTGCTGGCGATCAACGGCCAGCGGCGGCCGGCGCCGGAAGCCCGGCTGCTGTATGAGGAAAGTGCGGAATCCGTGGCGCGCCGGGCCACCGAACAGGAACAACGGGCTCTGGCCCCCTCCCCCGGCCAGGACAGCCGGGGCCGCCCGACCAAGCGGGACCGGCGCCGCCTGGACCGCTTCGCCGGCTAATCCGGACGGCCGATGCTGATGGCCGCCGTCGGGCAGGGCGCCAGGCAAGCGCCACAGCCGGTGCAGCGGTCTTCCAGCAATACCGGCAGGGCCGGGCCGCCGGCCCGGGCGGGAAAGCGCAGGGCGCCCTCGGGACAAAAATCGCCGCAGCTGCGGCACTCCACCTGCTGCCGCGCAAGACAGGCCTCGCCAGCGGTGGCCTTGTAGGGCCAGGGTTGCCGGTCATCCTCCCGGCGCAGGGCCCGGGGCCGGCAGGCGCTGGCGCACTGGCCGCAGAAGGTGCATTCCCCCTGGCGGAAATCCACCACCGGCGGCTGGCCTGGGGCCAGCGCCGTCAGGATGCCGGTGGGACAGACCCGGATGCAGTCGCCGCAGCCGGTGCATTGCTGCAGGAAGGCCGCCTCGTCCACGGCCCAGGGCGGCCGCAGGGGCGCCGCCGGGGCGCTGCGGCCGCGGAAAAAGCCGCGCCGGGACAGGTTGGCAGGGGGATGGCTCAAGACGGCGTGCTCCGCGGCAGTAGCAAAGAAAAAGGCGGGGCAACTGCCCCGCCCCAATTGGCCGCAAAGCCAACTCGCGAAGATTTGCGGCCCGAGAGATCGTTACTGCTTGGCGGCGGTCACGTCGGCCTTGGCGCCGACGCCCAGGCTGTAGCCGAAGGAAACGTGGTGGAAGCGGCCGCCGGCGTGGTCGTCGTGAATGGCGAAGCCGAAGGGCACGGTCTTGCCTTCGGCCAGGGCCACGTCGCCTTCGCCGCCGGTGAGCTTGCGGGTGAAGGTGACGGTCCAGGTGTCGCCCTTCTTCTCGCCCTTGGCATCCACCAGGGCCTTGCCGCCTTCCATGACGCGCTTGTCGGCGATGTAGCCGTCCACCGGCTTGGCGCCCTTGCCGCTCTTCCACTGGATCAGATCGTAGTAGACGCCGCCGGCCACATTGCCGTCCTTGACGTACTTGGTCTTCTTGTCGTCGGCGCCGGGCATGGTGCGGGCGTCGGTGTGGCAGCTCTGCCAGCAGCCGACCTGGTCGGCCAGAGGCACCTTGTCGCCGGCCAGCAGCACGGTCAGCTTGACCTCGTTGTCCTTGTCCAGCTTCTCGCCGCCGCTGGCGGGCTGCTTCCAGGAGAAGCGGAAGTACACGTTGTCCTTGTCGTAGGCGGCCTGGACGTTGACCGGGATGGAGCCGGCCTTGCCCTTGGGCGGGTTCGGTTCCAGCTTCTCGCCGGAGACCACCTTCTTGCCGATGTCGGCGATTTCCTCTTCGTGGCAGCCGGTGCAGGCCTCGCCCTTGCGGATGCCCTTGGCGCCGCTGTGGTCGGTGCCCTTGGTGATCCACTCGATGCCGGAGGTGCCCGGGTAGAACACGGTGATCTTCTTGGCGGGGACCTTGGACCAGTCGGGAGCGGCGAAAGCGGCCTGGCTGCCCAGGGCCAGCATGAGGCCGACGGCGGAGGCGATGGCGGTTTGCTTGAACATGGTGTAACTCTCCATTCTTGATTTGGGCTCGGGGAGCCGGCTGCTTGGTTCAGGGGCGGGGCCTTGCTGCGCCCCGCCGGTTACGGCCTGCCGTGGGATTCGACGCAGATTACTCGTCGTCGTCCTCGGGCATGTTCTGGGGTTTGTGGTGGGCAATGCCCTTGTGGCAGTCGATGCAGGTCTTGTTGTCCTTCTGGGCCAGCTCATGCATCTTCTTGGCGCGGGGCTTCTGCTTGTCCGTGTTCATGCCGTCGAAGCTGTGGCAGTTGCGGCACTCGCGGGAATCGCTCTTCTTCATCCGCTCCCACTCGTGGGTGGCCAGTTCCAGGCGCTTGGCCTCGAACTTTTCCTTGGTGTCGATGGTGCCGGTGAGCTTGCCCCAGACTTCCTGGCTGGCCTGGATCTTCCGCTTCATCTTGTGCACCCAGTCCTTCGGCACGTGGCAGTCGGAGCAGACGGCACGCACGCCGGTGCGGTTGGAGTAGTGGATGGTCTGCTTGTATTCCTGGTACACGTTGTCCCGCATCTCGTGGCAGGAGATGCAGAACTCCAGGGTGTTGGTGGCTTCCATGGCGGTGTTGAAGCCGCCCCAGAAAATGATGCCGCTGACGAAGCCGACGGTGATCAGCGCAAACAAGGAATACTTGGCGCTGGGCTTCTTGAGGGTGGCCCAAAGGCCGGTTTTCTGATTCTCGGACATGATGCGCTTTCTCTCCCTGAGGCCGGCAGCAGGGCTGAAATGCCCGAACCGGACTTCTCTCTATCGTGGGAAGCAGTCTAGCCGAGGCGAAAAGCCCGGATATTTGATGCGGGTTAATTCCGCGCAAAAACGCGGAACGGCCCGTGCGGGCCGTCCGTGACGCTGCCTAAACACTGGAAAATCAAGGATTTCACAAGGACCTGCCACCCCAGGCAGGATGGACGCGCCTCTCCGGCATGGGGCGCCGGAAAGGGGCGCCCCGCCTGCCTTGCAGGCCTGCCGCCTACTTGCGGGCGGCCTTTTTCCCCGGCTGGGCCTCGGCCTTTTCCCGCAGGCGGGCCAGGGCTTCCTTGAGGGAGGTCTCCTCTTCCGATCCCGGTTCCACCATGGGCAGCAGCCGTTCCCAGTAGCCGATGGCGGCCTTGTAGTCCTCCCGTTCGCCGGCGGCGACGCCGGCCAGGATCAGGGCCTGGGGCTCTTCCGGATTGAGCTTGAGGGCCTGGTTGATGAGCTGGGTCGGCTTGCCGGCGAAACGGCCTTCACTGAGGCTGGCCAGGGTTTCGGCGTAGTCGGTGAGCAGGGCGGCGTTCTCCTGCAGCAGCTTGCCGCCCTTGGCGTAGGCGTCGGCGGCCTCCTGCAGGCGGCCCAGGGTCTTGTAGGAGCGGGCCAGCATGATCCAGCCCTTTTCGTCGTCCGGATTGTCCTTCATGCGGGCGGCCAGCTTGCCCACCATGTCGTTGATCTGCTCCGCCGTCACCTGGGGCTGGGCCTGCAGGTTGCGCGGGTCCAGGGCCTTGGGGTTGCCCAGCAGGGTGTAGCCCAGCAGGGCGGCGGCAGGCAGCAGCAGGGCCAGGACGATGGCGGTGGGGCGGCTCGGCCCCTGGCGCGGCGCGACCGCCTCGGCGGCCACGTCCACCTCTTCCAGCAGGCGGCGCTGCAGTTCTTCCCGGGCCTGCTGGTAGTCGGCTTCGCCCAGGGTGCCGGCGGCCTTTTCCTTTTCCAGCTCGGCTTCCTGGTCGCGGAACACGGCCAGGTTGGCCTGACGGCGGTCAGCCCGGCTCACCGCCCGGCCCCTGAGCAGAGGCGGCAGCAACAACAGGACGACGAGGGCCACCAGGACGGCGGCGGCGATGGCAAAGGCGGTCATTGGGCGGAATCTTTCTTGTCGGAGGCGGCGGCTTCCTGCAGCAGGGTTTCGGCGCGGCGGCGCTCGGCCTCGGAAAGGCCGCCGCCGGCAGCGGCCGTGGCGGCCACGTTACGCCGGCGCAGGTAGCGCACCAGGGCCACCAGGCCGACCACCAGAATCAGCAGGGGGCCAAACCACAGCAGGGCGGTGTTGTTCTGCACCGGCGGCCGGTAGAGGACGAAGTCGCCGTAGCGGGCCACCATGAAGTCGAGGATTTCCCGGTCGCTCTTGCCCTGCTGGATCATGCCGCGGATTTCCCGGCGCAGGTCCAGGGCCAGGTCGGCGTTGGAATCGGCAATGGTCTGGTTCTGGCAGACCAGGCAGCGCAGCTCGGCGGAAATTTCCATGAGGCGCTTTTCCGCCACCGGGTCGGCGGCCAGGTCGGCCGCTTCCTTGGCCTGCAGGGAGGCGAAGGGGACCAGGGCCGCCAGGGCCAGGCAGGCGGCCAGGCACAGTCGCTTGAAGGGGCTCATTTGTTCAGCTCCGCCACCAGGGGCAGGATTTTCTTTTCCAGCACCTCGGGGGTGATGGGGCCGATGTGCTTGAAGCGAATGACGCCGGCCTTGTCGATCAGGTAGGTCTCGGGAGCGCCATAGACGCCGTAGTCGATGGCGACGCGGCCGTCCAGGTCCATGATCACCGTCTGGTAGGGATTGCCCTTGGCCGCCAGCAGCTTGCTGGAACGCTGGATGGCCAGGGCCATTTCCTTCTCCGGGGTGTCGGGCTTGCTGTCCAGGGCGCCGTCGCCGCGCACTTCCTTCCAGTTGAAGCCGACGATGGGCAGGTAGTTGCGCCTGGACATTTCCACCAGCACCGGATGCTCCTGCACGCAGGACGGGCACCAGGTGGCCCAGACGTTGAGCAGCCACACCTGGCCCTTCATCTCCTCGGGGGAGAAGGTCTTGGCCGGGTTGTCCAGGCGCGGCAGGGCGAAGGCTGGGGCCGGCTTGCCCACCAGGGGCGAGGGCACTTCCCGGGGATTGAGGTTGAGGCCGATGGCCAGCAGCACCACCAGGACGATGAAACCGATGAGGGGCCAGAGGAACTTGTTCATGGTCGTGTCAGGCTCGTTCAGGCCGCGGAGGAAGAGGCGGCGGCGGTTGGCGTGGCCGCCCGGGCCTTGACCCGGTAGCGGCGGTCGGCGATGGCGATGAGGCCGCCCAGGGACATCAGCAGGCAGCCGCCCCAGATCCAGTCCACGAAGGGCTTGTAGTAGACCCGCACGGCCCAGGCGCCTTCCGGCTGGCTCTTGTTGATGGGCTCACCCAGGGAGACGTACACGTCCCGGGTCAGGCCGGCGTCGATGGCGGCTTCGGTCATGGGCATGGCGGAGGAGGCGTAGTTGCGCTTCTCCGGATGCAGCACCTTGTCCAGCTTGCCGTCCTTGAGCAGCTCCACCTCGCCGCGCAGGGCCAGGTAGTTGGGACCTTCCACCTGATGCACGCCGATGAAGCGGAATTCGTAGCCCACCAGATGGACGCTGTCGCCCGGCTCCATCTTCACGTCCTTCTCCACCTCGTAGTTCTTCACCAGGGTGACGCCGACGACGAACACAGCGACGCCGATGTGGGCCAGGTGCATGCCCCAGAAGCTGCGGGGCTGCTTGAAGACGGCGGCAGCGAAGGAAAGGTCGCCCCGGGTGGCGCGCACCCGCTGCAGGAAGTTGAGCACCGCGGTGAGGGTGATCCAGGCGGCCACCAGGATGCCGACGGCCACGGCGGTATGCCAGGTGCCGTAGATGAAGGGCACGGCCACGCCCACCAGCACGGCGGCGGCGAAGGCCCAGCGCAGCAGGCGGGCGATCTCGGCCAGGCTGGCTTCCTTCCAGCGGGCGAAGGGGGCCACGCCCATGAGGAACAGCACCGGCACCATCAGGGGGGCGAAGACGGTGTTGAAGTAGGGCGGGCCGACGGAAATCTTGCCGGCGTTGAGGGCGTCGATCAGCAGCGGGTAGAGAGTGCCAAGGAAGACGGTACCGCAGCCCACCACCAGCAGGACGTTGTTGGTGAGCAGGAAGGATTCCCGGGACACCAGGCTGAAGCGGCCGCCCAGGCCCACCTTGGGGGCGCGCCAGGCGAACAGCACCAGGCTGGAGCCGATCACCACCACCAGGAAGGCGAGGATGAAGATGCCCCGGGTCGGGTCGGTGGCGAAGGCGTGCACCGAGGTCAGCACGCCGGAACGGACCAGGAAGGTGCCGAGCAGGGACAGGGAGAAGGCGCCGATGGCCAGCATCACCGTCCAGTTCTTGAAGCTGCCGCGCTTCTCGGTCACCGCCAGGGAGTGGATCAGGGCGGTGCCCACCAGCCAGGGCATGAAGGAGGCGTTTTCCACCGGGTCCCAGAACCACCAGCCGCCCCAGCCCAGCTCGTAATAGGCCCACCAGGAGCCGAGGGCGATGCCCAGGGTGAGGAAGATCCAGGCGGAGGTGGTCCACGGCCGGGACCAGCGGGCCCAGGCGGCGTCCAGCTGGCCGGAAAGGAGGGCGGCGACGGCGAAGGCGTAGGCCACGGAGAAGCCGACGTAGCCCATGTAGAGCATGGGCGGGTGGAAGACCAGGCCCGGGTCCTGCAGCAGGGGATTCAGGTCGCGGCCTTCCTGGGCTGCCGGCAGCAGGCGCTCGAAGGGGTTGGAGGTGACCAGGATGAAGAGCAGGAAGCCGGCCGCCACCAGACCGAGGACGCCCAGCACCCGGGCCACCATGGGCTCCGGCAGCTGGCGCGACAGGGCCGCCACGGCGAAGGTCCACAGGGACAGCATCAGGGCCCACAGCAGCAGGGAGCCTTCGTGGCCGCCCCACACGGCGGAGAACTTGTACAGGGTGGGCAGCAGGGTGTTGGAATGCTGGGCCACATAGACGACGGAGAAGTCGCTCTGCACGAAGGCCCAGGTCAGGCAGCCGAAGGCGAAGGCCACCAGCAGGGCCTGGGCCATGGCCGCCGGACGGGCGACGAGGACCCAGGGGGTACGGCCCTGATGGGCGCCCACCAGGGGCAGCACGCCCTGCACCAGGGCGACGCAGAAGGCCAGGATGAGGGCGAAGTGCCCGAGTTCGGGGATCATGGGGTCGCTCTCAATACTTCAGGGTTTTGGCCGCAGCCTTTTCGGCCGCCTCGACGGCCGCCTTCTTGTCGCCGGCTTCCGCCGCGGCCTTGTTCTCGCCGGCCTTGGCATGGGCGTCGGCAACGGCCTTCTGGGCTTCCGGCGGCATGTAGTTCTCGTCGTGCTTGGCCAGCACCTCGGTGGCGACGAAGAGGCCGGCATCATCCAGCTTGCCCTGGGCCACGACGCCCTTACCTTCCTTGAACAGGTCCGGCAGGATGCCCTTGTACTGCACCGGCAGGGTCTGGTCGGTGTCGGTCACGGCAAAGCGGACGCTGACGCCGTCGGCCAGGCGCTCGACGCTGCCTTCCTTGACCAGGCCGCCGATGCGGAAGGTCTTGCCCTTGGGCGCCTCACCGGCCAGGACCTGGGTGGGGGAGAAGAAGAACACCAGGTTGCTGTTGAAGGCGTTCAGCACCAGGGCCGTGCCGATGCCGAGGACCGCCAGACCGGCGACGATGAGGGCGATGCGCTTGTGACGGGCTTTCAACTTTCTTCACTCCTTTGGGCCAGATTCTCGGCAGTGATCTGCCGCTTCAGGCGGGACAACAGGTTCTTACGACGCCGGGCGACGATGATCGGTTCCACCGCCATGATGAGGGCGGTGACGCCGAAGGAACCCCAGACGTAAAAGGCGTAACCGCCCATGGCGAAAAACTCGGAGGCGCTGTTCCAGTGCATCTCAGGACTCCTTGCCGGCCAGCAGCTGGCGCACCCATTCGGTGTGCCGCTCCCGCTCCAGCATGATGTTGCGGGCCCGCCCCAGGGCCACGGCGATGGAATACATCCAGAAGCACAGGGCCACCAGCAGCATGGCCCAGAGCATGGTGGCGGCCATGGAGGGGGACTTGGTGAGGGAGACGGAAGCGCCCTGGTGCAGGGTGTTCCACCACTTCACGGAGAAATAGATGATGGGGATGTTCACCACGCCCACCAGGGCCAGCACGGCGCCGGCCTTGTCGGCCCGGCGCGGGTCGTCGATGGCGGACTGCAGGGCGATGAAGCCGATGTAGAGGAAGAGCAGGATCAGCTCGGAGGTCAGCCGCGCATCCCACACCCACCAGGTGCCCCACATGGGCTTGCCCCAGAGGGCGCCGGTCCACAGGGAGAGGAAGGCCATCAGCGCCCCGGTGGGGGCCAGGGCGGTGGCCATCATGCCCGACAGGCGGGTGTTGAAGGCCAGGCCCAGGGCGGCCCAGAAGGCCATCACCAGGTAGATGAACATGCTCATCCAGGAGGCGGGCACGTGGATGAAGATGATGCGGTAGCCCTCGCCCTGCTGGAAGTCCGTGGGGGCCACGAACATGCCCAGGTAGAGGCCGGCCGCGCCGAAGACGACGGAGAGGGCGACGAACCAGGGGATCATCTTGCCCGCCAGGGGGTAGAAGGTCGCCGGGGAGGCGAACTTGAACCAGTTGATCAGTCGATTGTTCATTCGAGAGATATCTTCAAGGCCGCCGCGGTCGCCCACGGCGCGAAAAACAGGCTGCCGGCCAGCAAGGCGCCGAGCAGGGACAGATGGGCTTCGAAGCCCAGGCCGGAAACGGCCGCATCGACGGCGCCGGCACCGAAAATCAGCACCGGAATATACAGGGGCAGCACCAGCAGGGAAACCAGCACGCCACCGCCCCGCAGGCCCAGGGTCAGGGCGGCGCCGATGGCGCCGATGGCCGAGAGGGAGGGGGTGCCCACCAGCAGGGCCAGGGTCAGCACCAGGAGGCCGTCGGCGGACAGGTCGAACTGTAGGCCGAGAACCGGCGCCAGCAAAGTCAGGGGCAGCCCGGAGGTGAGCCAGTGGGCGGCCATCTTGCCGAGCACGGTGACCGGCAGGGGCTGGGGCGCCAGCACCAGCTGCTCCAGGGTGCCGTCCCGGTAGTCGTCGCCGAAGAGGCGCGGCAGGGTCAGCATGGTGGCCAGCAGGGCCGCCACCCACAGTACGCCGGGAGCCATCTTGCGCAGCATGTCCATCTCGGGGCCCACGCCCAGGGGAAAGAGGCTGACGACGATGATGAAGAAGAACAGGGCGGAAACCAGATCGGCCTGGCGGCGCAGGGCCAGCTTCAGGTCCCGGGCGATGACGGCGAAGAGCAGGTCGAGCATCAGGCCCCCAGCCGGTATTCGCGGACGGCGCCGGCGGGAATGGTCACCGCCTGGTGCGTCGTCATCACCGCCAGACCGCCCCGCTGCAGGTGGGCGCCGATGAGGCCGGCCACCATATCCACGGCGGCCACGTCGAGGGCCACGAAGGGCTCGTCCAGCACCCACAGGGCGCGGCGCTCGTGGATCAGGCGGGCCAGGGCGACGCGGCGCTTCTGGCCCTGGGACAGGTATTTGGCCTGCAGGTCTTCCCGCCCGGCCAGGCCGACGGCGTAGAGGGCCTCCAGGGCCTGCTCCTCGGAGAGGGGCTCGCCGGCCAGACGGGCCGAGGCCAGCAGGTTCTCCAGGGGCGTCAGTTCTTCCTTGATGGCGTTGTGGTGGCCCATGTAGCACAGCTCGGCCCGGTAATCCTCGGCCAGCTTGCGGATCGGCTCGCCGCGCCAGGTGATCTCGCCCGCCACGGGCTGGGCCAGGCCCACCAGCATGCGCAGCAGACTGGTCTTGCCGGCGCCGTTTTTGCCCTGCAGGTTGAGCAATTCTCCGCCTTCCAGGCGAAAGCTCACCCCGGCGAACAGGCGACGGTCACCGCGTACGCATTCCAGTTGGGAGGCTTCCAGCATTGATGAGGGAGTCCAGGCAATCTGGGCGGGATTATGGAGGCGAGAGTGTAGCGGCTCTTTGATGGGAAACAAAACCGGTGCAAATTATTCCCGGCAGCCCGGATTATGGGCTATCCGGCACCTGTTCCCAATAGCCGGAAGCATTTAGGTGCAGAAAAAAACGGGGGCCCCGGCCCCCGTTCCAAGTCGAGAGGCGCTGCTTACTTCTTGCCGAAGGGCTGGGGACGCGGGGTGGCGTCGGCAGACGGCGGCAGGATCGGCAGCTTGAAGCTGGGCTGGTCGCCGGTCAGGGTCTTCAGGAAGGCCACGATCTTGGCGTTTTCCTCATCCGTGAACTTCTTGCCCAGCTGGATGCGGCCCATGGTGTCCACCGCTTCCTTCAGGGTGTTGGCGGCGCCGTCGTGGAAGTAGGGATAGGTCATTTCCACGTTGCGCAGGGTCGGCACCTTGAAGTTGAAGCGGTCCGCATCCTTGCCGGTCACGGCGACCCGGCCTTCGGCGGCGCTGGAAGCCTTGTACGGTTCCACCACGCCCATCTTCTGGAAGGAGTTGCCGCCCACGGCCGGACCGTTATGGCAGGCGACGCAGCCGCTGTCCTTGAACAGCTTGTAGCCTTCCAGCTCGTTCTTGCTCAGGGCCTTCTGGTCGCCCTTCAGCCACTTGTCGAAGCGGGAATTGGGGGTCACCAGGGTTTCCTCGAAGGCGGCGATGGCCTTGGTGATGCCGTCGATATCCACCTTGTCGGAGCCGAAGGCCTTCTTGAACTCGGCCACGTAGCCGGGAATGGACTTCACCACGTCCACCGCCAGGGTGTGGTTGGAGGCCATTTCACCCGGGTTGGCGATGGGGCCGCCGGCCTGGGCCTTGAGGTCGGCCGCACGGCCGTCCCAGAACTGGGCCACGTTGAGGCTGGAATTGAGCACGGTGGGTGCGTTGATGGGACCTTCGTTCCAGTTGTGGCCGATGGAGGTCTTGATGTTGTCCGTGCCGCCCATGGACAGGTTGTGGCAGGAATTGCAGGAAATGAAGCCGGACATGGACAGCCGGGGATCGAAATACAGCTTCTTGCCCAGTTCCACCAGGGCCGGGTTGGCCACCTTGGCGGGCTTGATCGGCTGGATGGGCTCGTTGCCGGCGGCTTGCGCCAGGCCGGCAAGGCCCAGGGTGGCCGCCAGGACGATGGCGGTCGGCGTGATCTTGAGTTGGAACATGTGTCACTCCCTTCGGGTTATGGAAATATTGTGCCGCCATTGTCCATCCCACGAGTAGGGTCTTGTTGATGTAAGTCAATGTTTTTCAATGGTTTTTGGCTATACATCCTATAGCTTTCGCCTATACACCCTTACGGCAGCAGTCCCCGGACAACATCCGCCGCCGGCCTTCAACGCCTGTATTGGCCGGGGATTCCGGAGCAATCGGCGGCCCCACCGCCGCCTCCCCGGGAAGCCGGCCCTCATCGCCACACCGGACGGGCCGTACGGTCCGCGCCCGCCCCTATCTCCCGCCCCCTTGACGGTAATCAAGGCGACGGCGGCCCCGATCCCCTAGGGTAGCGGTTTTTTTGCGGGAGGCAGGCCGGCATGGGCCAGCACGAGGGAAACGACGGCGCGCTGCAACTGGCCCTGGAATGGGACGGCCAGGGCATTGCCGCGGCCCGCGTCGCCAGCCCCCGCCCCCTGGCCGCCCGCCTGCTGCAGAGCCGTCCCGCCGCCGAGGCCGGCGAACTGGCGCCGCGCCTGTTCACCCTCTGTGCCGCCGCCCAGGGCAGCGCCGCCCGCCGGGCCCTGGCCGCTGCCGCCGGCGCCCCGATGGCAGAGCCGGATGGGGCCGAACGGCAGCGCCTGAGCCGGGAGATGATCGGCGAACACCTGTGGCGCCTGGGCCTGGACTGGCCGCCCCTGCTGGGCCTGCCGCCGCGCAAGGAGGCCCTGGTGGCCTGGCGCAAGGGCCTGCCCGCCGCCGATCAGCCCCAATGGCGCAGCTTCGCCGCCCATGCCCTGGAACTGCCGCGCTGCGCGGCTCCCGGCACGGACCTGCTGGAACACCTGGATGCATCCGCCTGGTGGCAATCCCTCCCCGGAGAGCGGGACTGGGACTGCCTCGCCGCCCATGCCCTGGCCCCGACCCTGGCCGGCCGGCCCCGGGAAACCGGCGCCGCCGCCCGCTGCCGCCGTCAGCCCGAGGTGGCAGCCCTGTGGCAGGCCGGTCGCCGTGCCGCCGCCCGCCTCCAGGCCCGCTGCCTGGAACTGGAAGCCCTGCTCGACGGCCACTGGGACCCGGCCTGGGTGGATGCCTGCAGCCCGGCCCCCGGCATCGGCCTGGCGCGGGTGGAAACGGCCCGGGGGCCCTTGCTGCATCTGGTGGCGCTGGCTGCCGGCACGGTGCAGCGCTATGTTATTGTTGCCCCCACGGAATGGAACTTTCACCCGGCCGGCGCCTTCGTCCAAGACATCACCGGCCTGCCCGCCCCGACCCCGGAAGCCGCCCGGCACATGGCCCGCTGCATCGCCCTGTCCCTGGACCCCTGCGTCGCCGTGGGCATCACCCTGGATACGCATCACCATGCATGAGATGTCCCTGGCAGAGGGCGTGCTGCAAATCGTCGAAGACGCCGCCCAAGGCCCCCAGGGCTTTGCCCGGGTAAAGACCGTCTTCCTCGAAATCGGCCAGCTCTCCTCGGTGGAAGCGGAGGCCATGGCCTTCTGTTTCGAGGCGGTGAGCAAGGGCACGGTGGCCGACGGCGCCAAGCTGGAAATCGTCAGCGTCCCCGGCGAGGGGCTGTGCCTCTCCTGCCAGAAGACCGTGCCCCTGGCCCAGGTGTACGACCCCTGCCCGGAGTGCGGCGGCTACCCGGTACAGCCCACGGCCGGCACGGAAATGCGGGTGCGGGAACTGGAAGTCGATTGAGGGCCAGCCCTCACCACAGAATTCAGGAAATCGAAGGAGCATCGAGCAAATGTGTACCACCTGCGGCTGCGGCGCCGGCGAAACCCGCATCGAGGGCGACGCCCTCCACGATCACGAGCATGGTCACGAACACTGGCACGTCCATGAGGACGGCACCGCCCACAGCCATGGCCACGAGCACGGTCACGGCCACAGCCATGCCCACGACGAGCACCAGCACGAGCATGTGCACGCCGACGGCACCCGTCACAGCCACCCGCACCATCACGACGGCGAACATCATCACGATCACCAGGGCGTCGCGCCCCAGCCTGCCGCCCCGACCCACGGCCACGTGCATACCCACGCCGACGGCACCAGCCACAGCCATCCCCACACCCACGAGGGCGAGCACCACCACGCCCACGCCGAGGGGGACCAAGGCGACCACGGGCACGGCCATCACCACCATCACGGCGATGGCAGCATCGACTACGGCAGCGGCCCCGCCGGCGCCCACGCCCCGGGCATGAGCCAGAAGCGCATGGTGCAGATCGAGCGGGACATCCTCTCCAAGAACGACGCCTACGCCGCCAAGAACCGCCAGGCCCTGGCCGAGAAGGGCGTCTTCGCCCTCAATCTCGTTTCCAGCCCCGGCTCCGGCAAGACCACCCTGCTCTGCCGCAGCATCGAGGAACTGAAGGCCAAATACCCGGTGGCCGTGATCGAGGGCGACCAGCAGACCAGCTTCGACGCCGAACGCATCCGCGCCACCGGCGCCCCCGCCCTGCAGATCAACACCGGCAAGGGCTGCCACCTGGACGCCCACATGGTGGGCCACGCCCTGGAAAAGCTGGAGGTGCAGGACGACTCACTGCTGCTGATCGAGAACGTCGGCAATCTGGTGTGCCCCGCCGCCTTCGACCTGGGCGAGGCCGGCAAGGTGGTGATCCTCTCCGTCACCGAAGGCGAGGACAAGCCGCTGAAGTACCCGGACATGTTCCGCGCCGCCCGCCTGATGCTGCTCTCCAAGGTGGACCTGCTGCCCCACCTGACTTTCGATGCGGATAAGGCGGTGGAATACGCCCGCCGGGTCAATCCGGCCCTGGAAGTGATCCGGGTCTCCACCACCAGCGGCGAAGGCTTCGCCGAGTGGCTGGCCTGGGTGGAAAAGGGCCTGGCCGCTGCCAAGGCGGCCCGCCAGGAAAACGTCGCCGCCCTGAAGGCCCGCATCGCCGAACTGGAAGGCCTGCTGGCCCGCCGCTGATCCCCTGGGCGGCTCTGCCGCCCCGGTTGCACCGCTGCCATGAACGACCTCACCCTTCCCCTGCTCTGCCGCCGGGTCCGCGTCCGCGGCCTGGTGCAGGGCGTCGGCTATCGTCCCTTCGTCTATCGCCTGGCCTTCGAGCTGGGCCTTGGCGGCTGGGTGCGCAACGACGCCGAAGGGGTGGATATCGAAGCCCGGGGCCCGGCCCCGCTGGTGGAGCGCTTCATCGCCCGGCTGCGGGCCGAGGCGCCGGAACTGGCCCGGGTGGAGGCGGTGGAAGTGCGGGAGGCCGAGCCCGAGCGCAGCCTGCCCGGCTTTCTCATCGTCGAGAGCCGGGGCGGCCACGCCAGTACCGCCATCGGCCCGGACAGCGCCCTCTGCCACGACTGCCTGGAAGAACTGTTCGCGCCCCAGGACCGGCGCCACCGCTACGCCTTCACCCACTGCACCCACTGCGGCCCCCGCTATTCCATCACCCGGGAGCTGCCCTACGACCGGGCCCGCACCAGCCTGGCGCCCTTCCCCCAGTGCCCGGCCTGCACCGCGGAATACGCCGATCCCCACAACCGGCGCTTCCACGCCGAGGCCAACTGCTGCCCCGACTGCGGCCCCCAACTCAGGCTGCTCGACGCCGCCGGCCAGCCGATGCCCGGTGACCCGGTGCGGGAGGCGGTGCGCCTGCTGCTGGCCGGCAAGATCGTCGCCCTCAAGGGCTACGGCGGCTTCCACCTGGCCTGCGATGCCCGCAATGGGGCCGCCGTGGCCGAACTGAGAAAGCGCAAGCACCGGGAGGAAAAGCCCTTCGCCGTGATGGCCCCCAACGTGGCCTCGGCCAATGCCCTCTGCGCCCTGGGCGGCGACGAGGTGGGCCTGCTGGAACTGCCCGAGCGCAGCATCGTCCTGCTGCGCAAGCAGGACAACACCGACACCCAATTGCCCGGCGTCGCCCCCGGCCTGCAATGGCTGGGCCTGATGCTGCCCTACGCGCCCCTGCACTACCTGCTCTTCCATGCCGCCGCCGGCGAGCCAGAGGGCCTGGCCTGGCTGGCCCAAGCCCAGGATCTGGTACTGGTGATGACCAGCGCCAACCCGGGGGGCGAGCCCCTGGTCACCGACAACGCCGAGGCGGTGGAGCGCCTGGCCGGCATGGCCGACGCCTTCCTCTGCCACGACCGGGACATCGTCATCCGCAGCGACGACTCGGTGATCCGCTGCGACGAAGGCGGCGTCCAGTTCCTGCGCCGGGGCCGGGGCCAGACGCCGCGCCCCATCAAGCTCAAGGACGAGGGCCCGGCCGTCCTGGCCTTTGGCCCCTACCTGAAAAACACCCTGTGCGTGGTCAAGGGCCGGGAGGCCTATCTCTCCCAGCACATCGGCGACCTGGACAACGTGCCCACGGTGAATTTCCTGGAAGAGACGGCGGCCCACCTGCTGCACATCCTGGACGTGGAACCCCAGGTCATCGCCCACGATCTGCACCCGGACTTTCCCTCCACCCGGCTGGCCGCCGCCTTCGCCGCCGAGCGGGGCATTCCGGCCATCGCCGTGGCCCACCACCACGCTCACATCGCCGCCGTGCTGGCGGAAACCCGCTACCCCAAGCCGGTCATCGGCCTGGCCCTGGACGGCATCGGTCTGGGTGAAGACGGCGGCCTGTGGGGCGGCGAACTGCTGCGGGTGGACGGGGCCGACTGCCAGCGCCTCGGGGGCCTTTCACCCCTCCAACTGCCCGGCGGCGACAGGGCGGCCCGGGAACCCTGGCGCCTGGCCGCCGCCGCCCTCCACGCCCTGGGCCGCAACGGCGACATCGAGGCCTTCGTCGCCCGCCGTTATCCTGACCAACAGGGCGCCGGAATGATCGCCGAGATGCTGCGCAAGCAGCTCAACTGCCCGCCCACCTCCAGCCTGGGCCGGCTGTTCGACGCCGCCGCCGGCCTGCTGGGCCTGCGCGCCAGCCAGCGCTTCGAGGCCCAGGCCGCCATGGAATTGGAAGGCCGGGCCCACGCCTGGGAAGAGCGCCACGGCTCCGCCGCACCCCTGGCCGATGGCTGGAACATCAACAACGGCGGCCATCTCGACCTGCTGCCCCTGCTCGCCTGGCTGGGCGAATGCGATGACGCCGACCTGGGCGCCGCCCGCTTCCACGCCACCCTGGCCGCCGGCCTGGTGCACTGGGCGGCCGAGGCGGCCGAACGGGCCAACCTGTCCACCGTCGCCCTGGGCGGCGGCTGCCTGCTCAACCACCTGCTTTCCCGGGACCTGCGCATGGGCCTGCAAGCCAAAGGGCTGGCCGTGCTGGAAGCCCGCCAGGCCCCGCCCAACGACGGCGGCATCGCCCTGGGCCAGGCCTGGGTGGCGCGGCAAAGCCAATAGAGAACTAGATGCCGGGCATCTATCAACTATCTACTCCTCAACGGCTCTTTGAGAAGCTACGCAGGGATTGGGCTGCCTTTTACCACCACCCTACAGAGGATGGTCTGTTCAACCTTCTGTTTCCCATTTATCACCTCAGGGAATGGATCTTTCCGGATGGATATCAGGCATACGATAACAAGCCGCAACAGAGTTATTCCCCTGAAGAATTACTTCACAGTTCATTGCACTCGTTACACGCATATAAGGTTGTAAAAGCACTCTGCAACAACGCAAAGCACTTTCGAGAACAGGACCAATTGGATTCCAGATCGGACATCACATATGGGTTTAATGTGGCCCATGGCACTTGCGATGATTCATTAGACCAAACCTACTTTCTCGTCGACAACACTGATATTCGAGAGATTTTCATGGAAGTTTACGTTGTGTATCTACGATATTTTGAAGAGCAAGGTTTAGTCTCAACTAACTAATACTCGAACTCATAACTTCCAAATTAATTGTTCAGGACCATTAGCCATGTGTCTCGCCATCCCCGCGAAAATCGTTGAACTCCTGCCCGACGACCAGGCCCGCATCGACCTGGGGGGCGTGCGCAAGGAAGTCTCCCTGGCCCTGGTGGAAGACGTGGCCGTGGGCGACTACGTCATCATCCACGTCGGCTACGCCCTGACCAAGCTGGATCCGGAAGAGGCAGCCAAAACCCTGGCCCTCTTCGCCGAGCTGGACGACGAAGCACGCGCCGCCGCCATGGCCCAGGCCTGATGTCCCCGCGCCAGCCAATGCCGCCCATGGCCCCCGCCCTCTGTGATCTCTGTGCCCTCTGTGGCAAAAGGTTTTCCCCATGAAGTACGTCGACGAATACCGGGACGGCGAACTGGCCCAGGGCCTGGCCGCCGCCATCGCCAAGGAGGCCCGGCCGGAGCGCCGCTACCACTTCATGGAATTCTGCGGCGGCCACACCCACGCCATTTCCCGCTACGGCGTCACCGACCTGCTGCCGGCCAATGTGCGCATGATCCACGGCCCCGGCTGCCCGGTCTGCGTGCTGCCCATCGGCCGGGTGGACCAGGCCATCCGCCTGGCCCTCAAGCACAACGTGATCCTGTGCACCTACGGCGACTGCCTGCGGGTGCCGGCATCCGACGGGCTCTCACTGCTCAAGGCCAAGGCCCGGGGCGGGGACATCCGCATGGTCTATTCCAGCGCCGACGCCCTCAAGCTGGCCCAGGAGAACCCCGAGAAGCAGGTGGTGTTCTTCGCCATCGGCTTCGAGACCACCACCCCGCCCACCGCCGTGGCCATCAAGCAGGCCAAGGCGATGGGCTTGAAGAATTTCTCCGTGCTGTGCTGCCACGTGCTGACCCCTTCGGCCATCAGCAACATCCTGGAATCGCCGGAAGTGAGGAAGCTGGGCACCGTGCCCCTGGACGGCTTCATCGGCCCGGCCCACGTCTCCACCATCATCGGCAGCCGGCCCTACGAATTCTTCGCCGAGGAATACCGCAAGCCCGTGGTCATCGCCGGCTTCGAGCCTCTGGACGTGATGCAGGCCATCCGCATGCTGGTGCGCCAGGTCAATGAAGGCCGGGCCGAGGTGGAAAACGAGTTTTCCCGGGCCGTCAGCCGGGAGGGCAACCTCAAGGCCCAGAACCTGGTGGCCGAGGTCTTTGAACTGCGCCGGGCCTTCGAGTGGCGCGGCCTGCACACCGTGCCCTATTCGGCCTTGCGCATCCGCGGCGGCTTCGCCGAGTTCGATGCGGAACAGCGCTTCGGTGAGGACTACGTCAGCGTGCCCGACCACAAGGCCTGCGAGTGCGGCGCCATCCTGCGCGGGGTGAAGCGGCCCCAGGACTGCAAGCTGTTCGGCACCGTATGCACCCCAGAAAACCCGGTCGGCTCCTGCATGGTCAGTTCCGAAGGCGCCTGCGCCGCCCATTACACCTACGGCCGTTTTCGCGAACTGCCGGCCTGAGCGAAAGTCCCGCCATGAAACAGAACTACATCCGCCCCCTGGACCTCAAGCACGGCCGCGTGGACATGAGCCACGGCAGCGGCGGCCGGGCCATGGCCCAGCTCATCGACGAACTGTTCGCCCCCCTGCTGGGCAACGACTATCTGGCCCAGGGCAACGACGGCTCGGTCATGCCCCTGCCGGAAGGCCCGGGCCGGCTGGTGATGGCCACCGACGCCCACGTGGTGTCGCCCCTCTTCTTCCCCGGCGGCGACATCGGCTGTCTCTCGGTGCACGGCACCATCAACGACGTGGCGGTGATGGGCGCCAAACCCCTCTATCTCTCGGCCAGCTTCATCCTGGAAGAGGGCTTCGCCCTGGCGGACCTCAAGCGCATCGTCGAATCCATGGCGGCGGCGGCGAAAGAAGCCGGCGTGCCGGTGGTGACCGGCGACACCAAGGTGGTGGAGCAGGGCAAGGGCGACGGGGTTTTCATCAGCACCACCGGCGTCGGCTGGCTGCCCGCCGGCATCGAGCTTTCCGGCAACCGGGCAGCGGCGGGCGACGCCATCCTGGTCTCCGGCCCCATCGGCGACCACGGCATGGCCATCATGAGCCAGCGGGAAAGCCTGGCCTTCGAATCCCCCATCGTTTCCGACACCGCCGCCCTGCACGGCCTGGTGGCCGACCTGCTGGCCAGCGGCGTCCAGGTCAAGGTGCTGCGGGACCCCACCCGGGGCGGCCTGGGCACCACCCTCAATGAAATCGCCCGCCAGTCAGGCGTCGGCATGATGCTGCAGGAAGCCCGCATTCCGGTGCAGCCGGCGGTGGCCGCCGCCTGCGAATTCCTCGGCCTCGATCCCCTCTACTGCGCCTGCGAGGGCCGCCTCATCGCCATCGTCGCCGGTGCAGACAAGGACAAGGCCCTGGCCGCCCTGCAGGCCCATCCCCAGGGCACCGGCGCCGCCATCGTCGGCAGCGTGCATGAGGACCCCCACCACTTCGTGCAGATGACCACCGGCTTCGGCGGCAAGCGCATCGTGGACTGGCTTACGGGGGAACAGCTGCCGCGCATCTGCTGACGGCGGAACGACAGTAAGACGGACGCAAAAAAAGCCGGCCGGGCCTTGTGGGCCCGGCCGGCTTTTTCTTTACCAGGCGGGAAGGGGTCAGTCCCGCACGACGATCATGGCGGCGGCCACGTTGCTCAATTCCTCGAGAATCATGCGACGGGCGTCGGCCACATCCTTGGCGTTGGAAACCTCGTAAACATTGCGGCTACCGTCGAGAAAACGCACGGAGGCGAGAAACGGCGCGGCACGGCGCCTGGGGCGACGCGGTGACGCAGGGGCAGCAGGGGCGGCGGGCGAGCCGGATGAAGCAGAACGACTGTGGCGTTGCATACAGCGAACCTCCCAGGTGGCGGTCAATTTTTTGACAGTAACCGCTCGTTCCCGGCCGGGACGGCGGGAATCTGGAGCCATGCTAACCAAAGCTAACTCATTGAAAAATAATACGAAGGTGATACCGACATGCTTATCGCCTGAATTCCGCCGCTAAGCCCCTAAAAATGCTGGAAATTACTTTTTCGGGAACGGCGAAAAAATCCTCATGGACTAAGGGAGGAGGATGACGATTTACCAAATAGTAATTGCCAATGACTATCGCAGTCTTTTAATCAATTCATTGGATCAATCATTCCCGCTTTGCTTAAATGGCAGCAACAACACCGGGAGTCCACCATGTCCGCCTTCATCCATCAGCTTGACGACCATGTCCTGCACAGCCGCCATCCCTGGCGCCGCGGCGCCGGCCTGGCCATCGCCGTGGCCGGCACGGTGATCCTGGCGGCCCACGGTGTGGCCGCCCTGCTCGATGCCCTGGAAAGCAGCGGCATGACCGGCGCCCTCCTGGGGGGCATGGCCGGTGCGGCCGCCACCGCCGCCGGCGCCGTGGCCATGCTTTTCCTCGGCAAGCTCAACGGCCGCCGGGAAGACCAGCTGATGGCCTTCGCCGCCGGGGTGATGCTGGCCGCCGCCATCGTCTCCCTCTTCATTCCCGCCATCGAAGCCGCCGCGCCGGTCTTCGGCAATGCCTCGCCCCTGGCCGTGCTGCTGGCCCTGGGCGCCGGCATCGGCCTGATGCTGGGCCTGGACAAGGCCCTGCCCCACGCCCACGCCGTCAGCGGTGTCCATGGCCCGGCCACCCATGCCTCCCGGGGCCTGCTGCTGGCCCTGGCCCTGTTCCTGCACAACTTCCCCGAAGGCATGGCGGTGGGCATCGCCGCCAGCGGCGGTGCAGGGGCCGTAGTGCCGGTGGCCCTGGCCATCGCCGTGCAGGATGTGCCCGAGGGCCTGCTGGTAGCCCTGGCCCTGGGCGCTGCCGGCATGAACCTGCAACGGGCCGTGCTGCTGGGCGCCGCCACCGGCCTGGCCGAGCCCGTGGGGGCCTGGATCGCCGCCACGGTCCTGGGCGACAACCCGGCCCTCTACCCGGTGGGCCTGGCCTTCGCCGCCGGCGCCATGGGTTTCGTGGTCTTCCACGAAATGCTGCCGGAACTGAAGAGCCGGGGCGGCCTGCCCCAGGTCTCCGGCGCCCTGGCCGGCGGCATCGCCCTGATGCTGGGGGTGGACCTCTTCCTCGGCTGATTGCGTTACATCAAGTCAAAAAAGCCCCGGGGCCGCTAGAATTGCGGCCCTATGGCTTCCCTGCGCATCCTCCTCCTCACCCACACCTTCAACAGCCTGACCCAGCGCCTCCACGCCGAACTGACGGCCCGGGGCCATGAGGTGTCGGTGGAGTTCGACATTGCCGATTCGGTCACCGCCGAGGCCGTCGTCCTCTTCCGTCCCGACCTGATCCTGGCCCCCTTCCTGAAGCGGGCCATCGCCGAGGAGCTGTGGTCCAAGCACCTGTGCCTGATCGTGCACCCGGGCATCGTCGGCGACCGGGGCCCTTCGGCCCTGGACTGGGCCATCCAGAACGGGGAGGAGACCTGGGGCGTCACCGTGCTGCAGGCCGAGGCGGAGATGGATGCCGGCCCGGTCTGGGCCAGCGCCGAATTCCCCCTGGGCGGCGGCAAGAAGGCCAGCGTGTACCGCCAGGAAGTGACCGAGGCCGCCTGCCGCGCCTCCCTGGAAGCCATCGCGCATTTCCAAGCCGGCGGCTTCACGCCCCGCCGCCCCGACCCGGCCGATCCTGCGGTACGAGGCCGGGAGCGCCCCCTGATGCGGCAGACGGACCGGGCCATCGACTGGTCCCGGGACGACACCGCCACCGTGCTGCGCAAGCTCAACGCCGCCGACGGCTTTCCCGGCGTGCTCGACGAACTCTTCGGCGAGCCCTGCCATCTCTACGACGCCTGGCCGGAAGCCAAGCTACGCGGCACCCCCGGCGCCATCATCGCCCGCCGCGAAACCGCCCTGTGCCGGGCCACGGCGGACGGCGCCCTGTGGCTGGGCCATGTGAAGCGGGGCGGAGCCTTCCCTCACGCCTTCAAGCTGCCCGCCACCACGGCCTTCGCCGAGCGGCTGGCCGAGATCCCGGAAGCGCCTCTGGACGGCTGGTTCGCCGCCGACCACGCCACCTGGCAGGACATCCGCTATGAGGAGGCCGGCGCCGTCGGCTTCCTCCATTTCGACTTCTACAACGGCGCCATGGGCACCGGCCACTGCCAGCGCCTGCTGGCCGCCCTCCACTTCGCCCTGGAACGGCCGACGTCCGTGCTGGTGCTGATGGGCGGGCGGGACTTCTGGTCCAACGGCATCCACCTCAACCTGATCGAGGCCGCCGATTCCCCCGCCGACGAATCCTGGCGCAACATCAATGCCATGGACGACCTGGCCGAGGCCCTCATCCGCGCCACCGGCAAGCTCACCATCGCCGCCCTGGGCGGCAACGCCGGCGCCGGCGGCTGCTTCCTGGCCCGGGCCGCCGATCTGCTGTGGGCCCGCCAGGGCGTCATCCTCAACCCCCACTACAAGAACATGGGCAACCTCTACGGCTCCGAGTTCTGGACCTACCTGCTGCCGCCCCGGGTCGGCGCGGACGGGGCCCGGGCCATCATGCAGCACCGCCTGCCCATGACCGCCGACGAGGGAGTGGCCCTGGGCTTCCTCGACGCCGCCCTGGCCGGCACTCCGGAGGCCTTCCGCGTGGACGTGGCCCGCCGCGCCGCCGAGCTGGCCGCCGCGCCGGACCTGGCCCAGCGCCTGGCCGAGAAGGCCGCCCGGCGGGCCTCCGACGAGGCCGAGAAGCCGCTGTCCGCCTGGCGCGCCGAGGAGCTGGCCCACATGCAGCGCAACTTCTACGGCTTCGACCCCAGCTATCATGTGGCCCGTTACCACTTCGTGCACAAGTCGCCCCAGTCCTGGACGCCGCGCCATCTGGCGAAGCACCGGGACCTGGGCTGGGAAACGCCTGTCGCCCCGGAATCTGCCACCGCCTAAGCCCCGATGAAAAACGCCCCCGCCCTGCCCGCCGTCCTCGTGGTGGACGATGAAGTCCGCTCCCAGGAGGCCCTGCGCCGCACCCTGGAGGAAGACTTCACCGTCTTCACCGCCTCCGGCGCCGACGAGGCCATGGCCATCATGGAGCGGGAGCAGGGCGCCAGCGGCGGCAAGGGCGTGCAGGTGGTGCTGTGCGACCAGCGCATGCCCGGCACCTCCGGCGTCGCTTTCCTCACCGAGGTGCGCCAGCGCTGGCCCGACGTGGTGCGCATCGTCCTCTCCGGCTACACCGAGGCTGGCGACATCATTGCCGGCATCAACGAGGCCGGCATCTACCAGTACCTGCTCAAACCCTGGCAGCCGGAACAGCTGCTGCTGACACTGAAGAGCGCCGCCAACGTCTGGCGCCTGCAGCAGGACAACCAGCGCCTCTCTCTGGAACTGCGCGCCGCCGAGCCGGTGCTGGCGAGCAAGGTGGAGATGAAGTACGAGCGGGTGAAGCGGGAGCTGGGCCTGGACGGCCTCACCCGCAGCGCCGGCAGCCCCATGAACCCGGTCTGCGACATGGTGCAGCGCATCGCCCCCTACGACCTCTCGGTGCTGCTCATGGGCGAATCGGGCACCGGCAAGGAAATGCTGGCCCGGGCCATCCACTACCAGAGCCGCCGCGACCGCCAGGCCTTCGTCGTGGAGAACTGCGGCGCCCTGCCGGACCAGCTGCTGGAAGCCGAACTCTTCGGTTACAAGCGGGGCGCCTTCACCGGCGCCTACGAGGACCGCATCGGCCTCTTCCAGCAGGCCGACGGCGGCACCATCTTCCTCGACGAAATCGGCGAGACCTCCCCAGCCTTCCAGGTGAAGCTCTTGCGGGTGCTGCAGGAGGGCGAATTCCGCCCCCTCGGCAGCCCCCGGCCGGTGAGCGTCAATGTGCGGGTCATCGCCGCTACCAACCGGGATCTGGAGGCCGAGGTGCGGGAAGGCCGCTTCCGCGAGGATCTCTACTACCGCCTGGCCACCGTCACCCTGCACGTGCCGCCCCTGCGGGAACGGCCCATGGATATTCCCCTGCTGGCCCAGCGCCTGCTGGAAGCCTCCCAGAAGGCCCTGGGCAAGACCGTGCAGGGCTTCACCACCGAGACCCTGGCCTGCATCGCCGCCTACCGCTGGCCCGGCAACGTGCGGGAACTGCAGAACGAGATCCTGCGCATGCTGGCCCTGTGCGAAGGCAAGCAACTGGGCGCCGAGCTGCTCTCGCCCCGGGTGCTGCGGGCGCCGGTGGGGGTCCATGAGGATGCGGAACTGTCCTTCCTCGCCGACCTTTCCGGCGGCCTCAAGGAGCGCATGGAACAGCTGGAGGCCAAGGTGGTGAAGGAGGCCCTGATCCGCCACCGCTGGAACAAATCCAAGGCCGCCGCCGACCTGGGCCTCTCCCGCGTCGGCCTGCGTAACAAGCTGGTGCGCTACGGGCTGGAGAAGGGATGATGCTTAAGATCGTTGCCACAGAGGGCACAGAGATCACAGAGTTTTTCCGGGCTGTGCAACGGTCGGCGCTTGCTTCAAGCGTGAGGAACGGCAAATTCCAGAGGACACCCTCTGTGCTCTCTGTGCCCTCTGTGGCAAAGGTTTTCCCGTGAACCTCCTCTGGCTCCAGGCCGGCGGCTGCGGCGGCTGCACCCTCTCCCTGCTCGGCGCCGACGCCCGGGATTTGCTGCGGCAGCTGGAGGACGTGGGCATCCGCGTGCTCTTCCACCCGGCCCTCTCCGAAGCTTCCGGCCCCGAAGCCCTGGCCATCCTCGAAGACGCCGCCAGCGGCAAGGTGCCGGTGGACATCCTCTGCGTCGAGGGCGCCGTGCTGCGGGGGCCCAACGGTAGCGGACGCTTTCACATCCTCGCCGGCACCGGCATTCCCATGCTGGACTGGGTCCAGCGCCTGGCGAACCAGGCCCGCCACGTCTTCGCCATCGGCTCCTGTACCGCCTTCGGCGGCGTGCCGGCGGCGGGGGAGAACAGCACAGACGCCTGCGGCCTGCAGTTCGAGGGCGACGAGAAGGGCGGCATACTCGGCGCCGAGTGGCAGAGCGCCGCCGGCCTGCCGGTGGTGAATGTGGCCGGCTGCCCGACCCACCCGGGCTGGGTGGTGGACAGCCTGATGGCCCTGGCCTTGGGCCAGCTCGGCAGCAAGGACCTGGACGCCCTGCAGCGCCCCCGTTTCTATTCGGACCAGCTGGTGCACCACGGCTGCCCGCGCAACGAGTTCTACGAATTCAAGGCCAGCGCCCACAAACCCTCGGAGCTGGGCTGCCTCATGGAGAACCTGGGCTGCAAGGGCACCCAGGCCCACGCCGACTGCAACACCCGGGTGTGGAACGGCGTCGGCTCCTGCCTGCGCGGCGGCTACCCCTGCATCTCCTGCACCGAGCCGGGCTTCGAGGAGCCGGGCCATCCCTTCATGGAAACGCCCAAGGTGGCGGGCATTCCCATCGGCCTGCCCTCGGACATGCCCAAGGCCTGGTTCGTCGCCCTCGCCGCCCTGTCGAAATCGGCCACCCCGAAACGGGTGCGGGAAAACGCCGCCGCCGACCATCCGGTGGTGATGCCGGCCATCCGCAAGACGGGGTTGAAATGAGCAAGCTGGTGTTGGGTCCCTTCAACCGGGTCGAAGGCGACCTGGAAGTGAGCCTGGAGGTGAGCGACGGCGCCGTGCACTCGGCCCGGGTGAACGCCCCCCTCTACCGCGGCTTCGAGCCCATGCTGCTGGGCAAGGCACCGATGGATGCCCTGGCCATCGTGCCGCGCATCTGCGGCATCTGCTCCGTGGCCCAGTCGGCCGCCGCCGCCAGCGCCCTGGCCGAGGCCATGGGCCTGACCCCGCCGCCCAACGGCCGCCTCGCCCGCAACCTGATCCAGGCCGGGGAGAACCTGGCGGACCACCTGACCCACTTCTACCTCTTTTTCATGCCGGACTTCGCCCGGGCCGCCTACGCCGCCAAGCCCTGGTTCGCCGAGACCGAAGGCCGCTTCAAGGCCCAGACGGGACGGGCCACCGCCGAGATGCTGCCCGCCCGGGCCGGTTTCATGCGCCTGCAGGGCTACCTGGCCGGCAAGTGGCCCCACACCATGGCCCTGCAGCCCGGCGGCACCACCCGGGCGGTGCTGGCGGCGGAAAAGATCCGCCTCTACGCCGTGCTGCGGGAATTCCGCGCCTGGCTGGAAAGCACGCTCTTCGGCGATGCCCTGGAAACCGTGGCTGCCCTGGATTCGGCCGATGCCCTGCGGGCCTGGGCCGCCGGACGCCAGGCCGACTTTCCCCGCTTCCTGGCCCTGGCCGACGACCTGGGCCTGCAGCAGGTGGGCCGGGCCGGCAATCTCTTCCTGAGCGTCGGCGCCTACCCGGGCTCCGTCGGCAGCCTCTTCCCCGCCGGCGTCTGGGACGGGGCCAAGGGCCGCCGCGCCGAGCTGGACACCGCCCGCATCGTCGAGGACCTGAGCCACGCCTGGCTGGCCGGTGACGCCCCCCAGGCGCCCGCCCAGGGCCAGACCCGGCCCCTGCTGGAGAAGGAGGACGCCTACACCTGGTGCAAGGCCCCCCGCTACGGCGGTCAGGTGGCCGAGGTGGGCGCCCTGGCGCGGCAACTGGTGGCCGGCCAGCCCCTGGCCCAGGACCTGGTGCGTAACGGGCAAGGAAAATCCGCCGGCGGCAATGTCACCGCCCGCATCGTCGCCCGCATGCTGGAAATCGCCGCCCTCATCCCGGCCATGGAAAACTGGGTGCAGCAGCTGGCCCCCGGCGAACCTTTCTGCGCCCACGGCGAACTGCCGGATACCGCCGTCGGCGTCGGCCTCACCGAAGCCGCCCGGGGCAGCCTGGGCCACTGGCTGACGGTGAAGCACGGCGCCATCGCCGGCTACCAGATCATCGCCCCCACCACCTGGAACTTCTCCCCCCGGGACGCCGCCGGCACCCCCGGCCCCCTGGAACAGGCCCTGGTGGGCCTGCCCATCCCCAAGGACGAAGCGGCGCCGGTGCTGGTGCAGCACGTGGTGCGCTCCTTCGATCCGTGCATGGTGTGCACGGTGCATTAGGCACCGGCCGGCGATCCAGAAAAGACGGGCATTTCAGGCAGGGGCTGGCTAGCAGCCCCGTCCCACCTGCCTTCCAGCCCTATCCCAAAGGCAGCTTCTCCGCCCCCAGGCGAATGGCCTCCACCGCCGGGTGGCGGATCTTGCGCTCGTTGGAAATGGCGTAGAACTGCTCCCGCACGTCCTCCATGCCGCCCACCGGGCGGGCGCGGAACTGCTCCTCCAGGGCGTCGGCCAGCAGGGTCGGGGCCGGGAAGAGGCCCAGGCCGGAGCGGCCGAAAGTCATCATCAGGGCGCTGTCCTCGAATTCCCCCACCACGTCGGGCCGCAGGTTGCGGGCCGAGAGCCAGGCGTCGATGCGGCCGCGCAGGGCCGTGTCCCGGGTCGGCAGCAGGAGGGGGGCGCCGTTGAGGGAATCGGGGAAGCCGGGGCCGTAGCGCGCCGCCAGCTCCGCCGTGGCGAAAACCCCCATACGGCACTCCCCCAGGGGATGGCTGTACACCCGCAGATTCGGACGGCTGCCGGCGGGACGGTCGGTGAGCACCACGTCCAGCTTGTGCAGGGCCAGGTCGGCCAGCAGTTCGTCGAATTCCCCTTCATGGCAGACCAGGCGCACCGGCTGGGGCAGGTCGATGGCGGCCTGCAGCAGGCGGTAGGCGATGAGCTTGGGCAGGGCGTCGGAAATGCCCACGGTCAGCTTCAGGCTGGCGGCGGCGGACTGGAGCTGCAGGGCCTCCTGCAGCTGCTCGCCGAGGAGGAAAATCTGGTCGGCGTAATGCAGGGCGGTGCGGCCCGCCTCGGTCAGCACCAGGCGCCGCCCTTCCTGGGTGAACAGGGCGGTGCCGAGGGACTGTTCCAGTTCCTTCAGCTGGGCGCTGATGGTCTGCACCGCCACCCCCAGGCGCTCGGCGGCGCGACTGATGCCGCCTTCTTTGGCCACCACCCAGAAATAATGGAGATGGCGGTGGTTGAGACTGGCCGGGGAGGTGTTGGGGGCGCTCATGTTCAGTTTTTTACGAAGTAATGATTCGATTCTCTCTGCTTTTTCCTGACAACGAAAGCCCCTAAGCTGCGTTCTCGATTCGCTTTCTGCCACAGGAGGACGCCATGCAACCCACCATCATCGCCCGTCGCATCGACATCGGTGCCGAGATCCGCAGCTACGTCGCCCATCGCCTCGGCTTCGCCCTGGACCGCAGCCGCCATCGCATCCGCGCCGTCACCGTGCGCCTGATGGACCGCAACGGCCACCGCGGCGGCGTGGACAAGCTGTGCCGCATCCAGGTGGAAGTGGACGGCCAGGCCCCGCTGGTGGTCAGCGACGTGGCCGGCGACCTGCGGGCCGCCATCGACGGCGCCGCCCACCGGGCTGCCCAGGCCCTGGCCCGGACCCTGCGGCGCAGCGTCGCCCCCCTGCGCCGCCAGGGCCGTCTGGCCCGCCGCCTGCCCGCCGCCGAAGAGGCGGAGCTCAATCTGCAACCTGCCTTCTGATCCAGTCTTTACCGGAGCAATACCATGAAACGCGTTCTGATCTTCCTTGCCACCAACCTGGCCATCATGGTGGTCCTGGGCCTGGTCATCAATCTGCTGGGCCTCAACCGCTTCCTCACCGCCAACGGCCTCAACCTGCCCATGCTGCTGGGCTTCGCCGCGGTGATGGGCTTCGGCGGCTCCTTCATTTCCCTGTGGCTGTCCAAGCCCATGGCCAAGTGGAGCACCGGCGCCCAGGTCATCGAGCAGCCGCGCAACCCCACCGAAGCCTGGCTGGTGGACACTGTCGCCCGCCTGGCCAAGAACGCCGGCCTGCCCATGCCGGAAGTGGCCATCTACGAAGGCGAGGCCAACGCTTTCGCCACCGGCCCCAGCCGCAACAACTCCCTGGTGGCCGTGTCCACCGGCCTGCTGCAGTCCATGAGCAGGGAGGAAGTGGAGGCGGTGCTGGCCCACGAGGTGGCCCACGTGGCCAACGGCGACATGGTGACCCTGACCCTGATCCAGGGCGTGGTGAACACCTTCGTCTTCTTCCTGGCCCGGGTGGTCGGCTATCTGGTGGACAGCTTCCTGCGCAAGGACAACGAGGAATCCTCCGGCCCCGGGCTCGGCTACATGGTGACGGTGGTGGTGTGCGACATCGTCTTCGGCATCCTCGCTTCCATGATCGTCATGTACTTCTCCCGCCAGCGGGAATTCCGGGCCGATGCCGGCGCCGCCCGGCTCATGGGCAACAACCCGCGCCCCATGATGGCGGCCCTGCAGCGTCTCGGCGGCTTGTCCCCCGAGCCCCTGCCCGCCAATATGGCGGCCTCCGGCATCGCCGGCGGCAAGGGCTGGATGAGCCTCTTCTCCAGCCACCCGCCCATCGAGGAGCGCATCGCCGCCCTGCAGCAACGCGGCTGAGCATCGAGGCGCTGCCCATGGCGGCGCACCGCATCCCCAGGCCCGCTCCGGCGGGCCTTTTCTTTTGCGGCAAAGACCCCGGCGCCGCCGTGAAGCCCGGTGCCTTTTGGTAGACTGGCGGGCATTGCGCCGGCCTGCCGCATTCCGCGGCCTTCCGCCCGCCGGCGAGGGAGAACGCATGGAACGCATCACCATTTCCCTGGACGAGGACCTGGCCCGGGAATTCGACGCCCTCATCGCCGCCCGGGGCTACAGCAACCGCTCCGAGGCGGTGCGCGACATCCTCCGCTCCCAGCTGGAAACCTGGCGCCAGGCGCGCAAGGAATCGGACCACTGCGTGGCCAACCTTTCCTACGTCTACAACCACCACGAGCGGGAGCTGGCGGAGCGCCTCACTTCCATCCAGCACGACCACCACGACCTCACCGTGTCCACCCTGCACGCCCACCTGGACCACGAGCACTGCATCGAGAGCACCATCCTCAAGGGGCCGACGGAGGACGTGCGGGCCTTCGCCCAGGCCCTCATGGCGGAGCGCGGCGTGCGCCACGGCCAGCTCAACCTGGTCACCGTGGAACTGGACGAGAGCCAGAAGCAGCACAGCCACAAGCACAGCCATGCCCACGGCCACGGCTATCGCCACCTGCACCTGAAGCCCAGCCGCTAGTCCCGCCACCATGACCGCCAAGCGTCCCGCCCGCCCCCTGCTCGACGGCAGCCTGCTGCCCGAGCCGGCCCAGCTGCTGGAGGGGGTGAACGAGAAGGTGTGGATCGAGGTGATCCAGAAAATGGACGAGGTCTACAACGACCTGCTGCAGTACGAAGTGGCCCTGGAGCAGAACAACGCCGCCCTGGAGGAGTCCCACCGCTTCATCGCCAGCATCCTCGCCTCCATGTCCGACATCCTGGTGGTGTGCGACCGCCACGGTGCCATCGAGGAGGTGAACCCGGCCTTCCAGCGCTACACCGGACGAGACGAGCCGACCCTCAAGGGCACTTCCATCTTCGACCTCTTCGCCGACGACAAGGCCCGGGACAAGGCCCGCAGCTTCTTCGCCAGCCACAGCCACGACGGCGCCCAGGACGTGGAGCTGCCCCTGCAGGCCGAGGATGGCGGCGCCGTGCCCGTTTCCTTCAACTGGACGCCCCGCCTCTCCGGCACCGGCAAGCTGATCGGCATGGTGGTCACCGGCCGCCCGGTGGGGGAACTGCGCCGGGCCTACCGGGAACTGCGGCAGACCCACGAGGACTTGAAGCGCACCCAGCAGCAGCTGCTGCACTCGGAGAAGATGGCCTCCCTCGGCCGCCTGGTGGCCGGGGTGGCCCACGAGCTGAACAACCCCATCAGCTTCGTGCTGGGCAATGTGCTGGCCCTGAAGCGCTACGCCGGACGCCTGGAAACCTATCTGGAAGCGGTACACAACCGGGGCTGCGACTGCATCCCGGAACTGGAGGAACTGCGCAGCGAACTACGCATCGACCGCATCCTGGAAGACATGTCGCCCCTTATCGACGGCATGATCGAAGGGGCCGAGCGCACCCGGGACATCGTGGACGGCCTGAAGCGCTTCTCCGCCTTGGACCGGGAGGCGGCGGAACGTTTCAACCTGGCCGAGGTGGTGCAGCGGGCGGTGCGCTGGGTGGCCAAGAGTGCCCCGCCCAGCTTTACCGTGCGCACCGAGCTGCCGGCAGAGCTGCCCCTGCGGGGCTCCCCGGGGCAGCTGCAGCAGGTGGTGATGAACCTGGTGCAGAACGCCCTGCAGGCCACCGCCGCCCAGCCCGGGGGAGAGCTGCTGATCAGCGGCGAACTGGGGGACCGGGAACTGCGCCTGATCTTCCACGACAACGGCCCCGGCATTCCCGACGAAGCCCTGGGCCATCTCTTCGACCCCTTCTTCACCACCAAGCCGGTGGGGGAAGGCACGGGCCTGGGTCTCTCCATCTCCTACGGCATCGTCGAACGCCACGGCGGCCGCATCGTCGCCAGCAACCATCCCGAAGGCGGCGCCGTATTCCGCCTGACCCTGCCCCGGGACCTCCCCGCCGCCTGACCCCCCCCGGCGGCGCCCTGCCGCCGGCGCACCTGCATGGCCCCAATCCGGCCGGCCATGGAGCGGCTCGAGCCTGTCGCCCCGGATTTCCCTGCTGCTTTCTGATCCAGGTCAACCCCAATCGTGTGACGGAAAGTTTATTCTTCACACTTTCTAACCTTCTGCCGCCCGCCGGCGGCCCCCTCACGGCCCGTGGATACCCTGCCCGACAACTGGCTCGCCCTCGCTTCCCTGGTGTTGATCCTGGGCATGAAGCACGGCTTCGACGCCGACCACCTGGCCACCATCGACGGCCTCACCCGCTTCAACAGCCGGCGCAACCCGGGCCTGGCGCGCTACTGCGGCACCCTCTTTTCCCTCGGCCACGGCGCCATCGTCGTCGCCATCGCCCTGGCGGTCGGCACCCTGGCGGACGTGTGGCAGGTGCCCGAATGGTTCGAATGGGTGGGCGGCCTCATCTCCATCGCCTTCCTCACCCTGCTCGGCGCCGTGAACCTGCGAGCCGTGCTGGCCGCCGCTCCGGGCGAGATGGTGCGCCCCGCCGGCATCAAGGGCCGTTTCCTCGGCCGCCTCACCGAAGCCGGCCACCCCCTGCTGGTGGCCGCCGTCGGCGCCCTCTTCGCCCTCTCCTTCGACACCCTGTCCCAGGCCGCCCTCTTCGCCTTCACCGCCACCCGCCACGGCGGCTGGGAACACGCCCTGGGCCTTTCCCTGCTGTTCATGCTGGGCATGCTCATCACCGACGGCATCAACGGCCTGTGGATCTCCCGCCTCATCGCCCGGGCCGACACGGTGGCCCTGGTGGCCTCCCGGGTCATGGGCCTGGTGGTCTCCGCCGTCAGCCTGCTGGTGGCCGCCTTCGGCGCCGCCAAGATGCTCTCCCCCTCGGTGGAAGCCTGGAGCGACGGCAAGGAACTAGCCTTCGGCTTCGCCCTGGTGTGCATCATCGCCGCCAGCTTCCTGCTCGCCCTGCGCCTCGCCCGCCGGCCCCTGCCGGCCTGAACCGCCCGCCCTATCCTGCGCTGTCATCCAACCACCTGCCACTGCTCTCGCACCCGGATATGAAAAATAAAAATATCTTCACACCTGGCCAAAACCAACGCCTCCAGGCGGCAATAAGGACGGCCCTGCTGGTCGGCGCCCTGCCGGGAGCCACATTGCTATTGCCGCTCCAGGCAGGGGCCGCAGGCATGCCGACCCTGGACGTGATCGAAGTGAAGGCCGGCGCCCAGGACCTGATCGGCGTCGCCGACGCCGCCAGCGTCGGCACGGTGACGGCGAAGCAGCTGGAGAACCGCCCCCTGCTGCGCCCGGCGGAAGTGCTGGAAACCGTGCCCGGCCTCATCGTCACCCAGCACGCCGGCGACGGCAAAGCCAACCAGTACTTCCTGCGCGGCTTCAACCTGGACCACGGCACCGACTTCTCCGTCGCCATCGACGGCATGCCCATCAACCTGCCGACCCACGCCCACGGCCACGGCTACCTGGACCTCAACTTCCTCATCCCCGAGCTGGTGGAGCGCATCCAGTACAAGAAGGGCCCCTACGCTGCCGAGGATGGCGACTTCTCCTCCGCCGGCAGCGCCCGCATCGACTACCGCCGCGCCCTGCCGGAGGACTACGTCAGCATCGGCCTCGGCAGCAACGGCTACCGCCGCCTGCTCACCGCCGCCGACAAGGAAACCGCCGGCGGCGGCCGCTGGCTGGGCGCCGTGGAGGTGTTCCACAACGACGGCCCCTGGGAAGTGCCGGAGCACTACAAGCGTCTCAACGGCGTGCTGCGCTATTCGGAAGGCACGCGCAACAACGGCCACTCGGTGGCCTTCATGGCCTACGACGGCGACTGGACCTCCACCGACCAGCTGGCGCGACGGGCCGTGGACCAGGGTCTGGTGAACCGCTACGGCAGCCTGGACCCCACCGCCGGCGGCAACACCCGGCGCCTCTCCCTCTCCGGCCAGTGGGCACGGCAGGACGGGGCGGTGCAGACCCGGGCCAACGCCTATCTGGTGGACTACCGGCTCAACCTCTTCTCCAACTTCACCTACGCCATGGACGATCCGGTCAACGGCGACCAGTTCGAGCAGGCCGACCGGCGCCGTTACGGCGGCTTCGGCTGGAGCCGCAGCCAGCCGGTGCAGTGGCTGGGCAAGGAAGGGGACTTCACCTGGGGCGTGCAGGGCCGCCAGGACGACATCGACAACGTGGGCCTTTACCGCACCGCCGCCCGCCAGCGCCTGTCCACCGTGCGCAGCGACAGCGTGAACCAGGGCAGCCTGGGCCTCTACGGCGAGTGGGGCGCCCAGTGGAGCGACTGGCTGCGCAGCGTCGCCGGCCTGCGCCACGACCGCTACCGCTTCAAGGTGGATTCCAGCCTGGCCGCCAATTCCGGCAAGGAAAACGACGGCATCACCAGCCCCAAGCTGTCCCTCATTTTCGGCCCCTTCGCCAACCAGGAGTTCTATTACAACTGGGGCCAGGGCTTCCACAGCAACGATGCCCGCGGCACCACCATCCGCGTCGATCCTTCCAACCCGGGCGACCCCATGTCCCGGGTGCCGGCCCTGGTCAAATCCCGGGGCCAGGAAGTGGGCTGGCGCAGCGCCCCGGCCCCCGGCTGGAACACCAGCGTCGCCCTGTGGCGCCTGGACCTGGATTCGGAACTGCTCTTCGTCGGCGACGCCGGCACCACCGAAGCCGGCCGCCCCAGCCACCGCCAGGGCGTGGAATGGTCCAACTACTGGACGCCCCGGGACTGGCTGACCCTGGATGCAGACATCGCCCTCTCCAAGGCCCGCTTCCGCGATGACGATGCCGCCGGCAAGCACATCCCCGGCGCCGTCGAACGCACCGCCTCCGTCGGCGTCGCCGTGCACGACCTGGGCCCCTGGCGCGGCGGCCTGCGCCTGCGCTACCTGGGCCCCCGGGCCCTGATCGAAGACGACTCGGTGCGCTCCGGCAGCTCGGTGATGGTCAATCTCAACGTGGGCTACAAGCTGGCCGCCAAGAGCCAATTGACCCTGGAAGTGCTCAACCTCTTCAACCGCAAGGCCAGCGACATCGACTACTACTACGAGTCCCGACTGCGAGGCGAAGCGGCGGCCGTGCCCGACGTGCACAGCCACCCGGCAGAACCCCGCATCTGGCGCCTGACCTATACCCAGCGATTCTGACAGGAAGCAGTAGGGGCCCCGGGGCCTACACAGCCCCAAGCCCTCAAACGAGCAGCGTCAGCCTTGAGTGCGGCGTGCAGGAAATGCGCCAAGAGCGCCGCCCGCGCCATCGGCTCCCAAATCGGCCGGGAGATCATCCGCGGGGTGCTGGGGTCGATTCCTGGTGGGGGTAGCAGCCGGCGGCGCTGAACTGCTGGTTAGCCACAGAGGACACAGAGAAAAGCCCCGCACCGGGAACGGTATGGGGCTTTTTCTCATGCGAGGTAAACCTATACCTCATCCAATCAGGTCTCTCTTGGGATATGTAAGAGAACATAGCGAAATTGATCGCCAAGTCCCGTACCAAAAGAAGAGTAGTCAGACCAGTTCACCTGGTATGTGTGCCGCAAGGTGAGCACATCTTGGCGCTTGTCTGTAGTTCCATCGGCAGCTCCATCGCCCCAAGCAGCATGGCCTTGCAATACTCGCCCCTCATGAATGCGGAAAGCAGAATCCACTGCGTTGTGTTTCTTTGATGGATTCCAGTAGGTCTGGTCATTCGTCAAAAAGATCGCCACGCCGCTGGAGCCACGGTGAGCCTGGGTATAGACCTCCAGACGCCCAACATCTTTGATGAAGTCATATCGCCCCAAGTCCTGAGCGCTCTGATTCCGCAAAAGGAAATCCTCTCCTGCGTAGGTCAGATTCGACAGCCTTGTTTTGTACTTCAACTCTATCGCTAATTCTTCACCATCCGACTGGACCAGCAAATCCAAATGCACGCGCTTGCCACTTTCCGCCACCTGCTTCTCCAGCCGAATGCTTGCTGTTGGATCGTCTAGCTGCAACTCCCAAGCCAAGGCGTGCTGAAAATCAGCCTCGGAATGGAATACAGGATGCTTTTTGCCCAGCTTCGCAAGCGTGGCTCGTATCTTATTTATCGGCATAGGCACTCCAACCTATCCAATCACCCCTTCGCCGCATGCCTCACTGCCGCCACCGCCGCCAGGCGGCCTTCGCGGACGAAGGCGTCCACGTTGGCTTCCAGGTCGTCCGGTTCGTACAGGTAGTTGACCATCATGCCGTAGGACTGTTTGAAGCCCTTGGCGGCGGTGTCGGCGAGGAAGTTGAGGCGCTCCACCCGGGCGCCGTTGCCCAGGTGGAAGCGGGCCACCGGGTCGAAGGGCTTGTCGCCGGACTTGCCGGTGAGCAGGTAGCGGGCGGCCAGGCGCACCAGGCCCGGCTCGATGAGCCGCGCCAGACGGGCATCTGCAGCCCATTCGCCCTTGGGCAGCAGGGCCCGCAGGGCATCGGCGTCGGGTTCGATGCCGGCCTGCTTGGCGATCTTGGCCAGATCGGGCGCGAAGCAGGCAGCGAACGCTTCCGGGTTGCGGTCGGCCCACAGGCGCAGGGTGGGCAGGGGTGAAAGGGTGGCGAAGGTCTTGAGGCGAGGGAAGTCCCGCTTCAGGTCGTCGATCACCCGCTTCAGCAGGAAGTTGCCGAAGGAGACGCCGCGCAGGCCCACCTGGGTGTTGGAGATGGAATAGAAAATGGCGGTGTCGGCCCGGTGCGGGTCGGCGGTGGGGGCGTCCTCGTCCAGCAGGTGCTGCACCGAGTCGGAGAGCTTATTGACCAGGGCCACTTCGACGAAGATGAGGGGCTCCACCGGCATGCGCGGGTGGAAGAAGGCGTAGCAGCGCCGGTCCGAGTCGAGACGGTTTTTCAGGTCCTTCCAGGAACGGATCTCGTGCACCGCTTCGTACTGGATCAGCTTTTCCAGCAGGGCCGCCGGGGCCTGCCAGGTGAGGCGGGAAATTTCCAGGAAGCCGACGTCGAACCAGGAGGTGAGACGGTTCTCCAGCTCCCGGTCCAGGGCCTTCAGTTCCGGGTCCTTGTCGAGAAAGCGCAGCAGGTCGGCCCGCAGGTCCACCAGGAATTTCACGCCCTGGGGAATGGCATTGAACTGGGTCAGGATGCGGATGCGGGAAGAACGCATGGCAGCCCGCAAGGCGGCTTCCGCATCCCACTGGGCGGGGCTGCCGACGGCCTGCTGGTAGGCGCTGTGGGCGGAGGCGACGCGCTTGGGATCGGGGCCGAACTCCAGGGCGATGACACGCAGGAATTCGTGGCGGCCCCCATCGTCCAGACCGAGATAGGTTTCCGCCAATTGGGCGGCCCGGGCCCGGGCGGAGACTTCGCCGCCCAGGCTGGCGGCGCATTCCTTCAGTTGTTCGCGGATGCGGGCCAGCTGTTTGGCTGGCAGGGCGGCAGCGGTTTTGCTGGGGGCGGTGGCCATGGGGCTTCTCCTTGTTCTTCCGGCGGGGGTGTCCCCGATGGTAGAGAAGCCCCGCGGCAAGTCAAGGCTGGCGCCGGGCCCGCAGCAGGATGAAGACGCCGATGGCAACCATGGGCAGGGACAGCCACTGCCCCATGCTGATGGCGTAGCTGTGGCCGAAGATGCCGGCATCGGGCTCGCGGAAGTATTCGGCGATGAAGCGGAAGGCGCCGTAGCCGATGAGGAAGACGCCGGAGACGGCGCCTGTGGGCCGAGGCCTGGCGGAGTAGAGCCACAGCAGGACGAACAGGCACAGCCCTTCCAGCCCGGCCTGGTAGAGCTGGGAGGGATGGCGCGGCTGGCTGTCCACCTGGGGGAAGATCATGGCCCAGGGCAGGCTGGCGTCGGCCACCCGGCCCCACAGTTCGCCGTTGATGAAATTGCCGATGCGCCCGGCGGCAAGACCGAGGGGCACCAGGGGGGCGATGAAGTCGGTGACGGTGAAGAAGGACTTGCCGTGCTTGCGCCCCCACCAGGCCATGGCCACCAGCACGCCGAGGAAGCCGCCGTGGAAGGACATGCCGCCCTTCCACACCGCCAGGATTTCCGCCGGATTGGCGAAGTAGTAGCCCGGCTCGTAGAACAGCACCTGGCCCAGGCGCCCGCCCAGGACCACGCCGAGGACACCCCAGAAAAGCAGGTCGTCGAGCTGTTCCAGACTCCAGCCGCCGTCGGGCCGGCGCCGGATGCGCTGACGCCCGAGGAAATAGAAGGCGGCGAAAGCCACCAGGTACATGAGACCGTACCAGCGCACGGCCAGGGGGCCGAGGGATACGGCGATGGGATCGAACTGGGGATGGATGAGCATGGAAAGACCGGGAGGCGAGGCGTAAGGCCGCAAGCCTAGCAGTATCGGCTCAAACCTTGAAGCGTTCCGCCGTCTGCCGCATCTCCTGGGCCAGGGCCGCCAGATTGCCGGACAGCTGGGCGGTGTTCTCCGCGCCCCGGTTGTTTTCCTCGCTCATCTGGGCGATCTGCTCCACGTGGCCGGCGATCTGGTTGCTGGCTTCCCCCTGCTCCCGCAGGGCGCCGGAGATGGCATTCACCTCCTGCTCCACTTCCGCCGCCCCGGCGGTGATGCGGGTCACTGCACCGCCCGCCGTGTCGGCCAGGGTCACACCCTGCTCCACCAGGCCCACGGCCTGCTCCATGCCGGAGGAGGCATGGTCCACGCCGGACTGGATGGCGGCGATCTTGGCGGCGATGTCCTGGGTCGCCAGGGCGGTGCGCTCGGCCAGCTTGCGCACTTCGTCGGCCACCACGGCGAAGCCCCGGCCCTGCTCCCCGGCCCGGGCGGCTTCGATGGCGGCGTTGAGGGCCAGCAGATTGGTCTGGTCCGCCACCTCCTTGATCACCTGGACGATGCCGGAAATTTCCTGGGAGGCCACGCCCAGTTCCCGGATGGCGGCGGCCGTCTCCTCGATGCGGCGGGCGATGCCGCCCATGGAGTCCACCGCATTGGCGATGACGCCGCCCCCTTCCCGGGAGGCCTGGCCGGAGGCCTGGGCCAGCTCGAAGGCCCGGCTGGCGTTGTCCGCCACCTGGTTGATGCTCACCGTCAGCTGTTCCACCGTGGCCGCCATGGAGGATGCGGCCTCGGACTGGGCGCCGGAGCCGGCGGAAACCTGGCGCGAGGCCTCGGCCAGGCTGTCGGCGGCAGAGGCCACCTGGGCAATGCCGGCCAGCATGGATTGCAGGGCGGCGCGCACCGAAGCGGTTAGGTGGTTCACCGACTGGGCCGTTTCGCCGATTTCGTCGTGGCCATGGGCGTCGAGCTGGCGGGTAAAGTCGGCGCTCTGTTCGATGCCCAGCACTTCCTCGCGGATCTTCTGCAGGGGCCGGACGATGGAACCGTAGAGCCAGAAAGCCAGCACCGCACCGAGGGCCAGGGCCACCAGATTGATGCCGATGATCCACATCTGGCCGACCCGGGAAATGGTGCGGGCCTCCTGCTGGGCCTTTTCGGCGCCCTTCACGGTGTAGTCCACGATGGCGTCGATGGTGGGCCGCAGGGCGCGGATGGCCTTGCGCGAATCGCCCTCGAAATAGGCGATGCTTTCGTCCCGCCGCCCTTCCCGGGCCAGGGCCACCATCCGCTCGTGGGTCGCCAGATAGGCCTCAAGCTTTTCCCGATAGGCGGCATAGAGGGCTTTTTCTTCGTCGCCATGGATCAGGGACTGGAAGGCCTGGTCAAACTTGCGCAAGGCCTCGAGATTCTGGTTGCCGCGCTTTACCGCGTCGTCGATTTCCGCGCTGTTGCGGGCGATCAGCAGCTGGGTCTCCCGGTTGCGGAAGTCCAGGGACTCGGCATTGATGCCGGAAGCGGCCCGGATGCTGGGCTGCCAGACATCGGAAATCTCGGCCAGGGACTGCTCCAGCCGGTCAAAACGATTCAGGCCGACCACCCCGACCAGGGTGATCAGAACCTGCATGGCGACAAGGGAGAACACCAGTTTTCGGGAAATGCGCATGGCTTTTAACTCCGTCTTTTGCAGCAAAAACCGTGGAACGCCGCCGTTTTCGTCAAGCGGGCGTCCGATCATAACATGCTAGTATTTAGGCCCTGATTTTCAGCCGCCCGGACCGGTTCCGGGCAGCCTACGTTGTCTGGAGACCCGACTATGCCCGCCTATCGTTCCCGCACCTCCACCCACGGCCGCAACATGGCCGGCGCCCGCGCCCTGTGGCGCGCCACCGGCATGAAGGACGGCGATTTCGGCAAGCCCATCATTGCCGTGGTGAACTCCTTCACCCAGTTCGTGCCCGGCCACGTGCACCTGAAGGACCTGGGCCAGCTGGTGGCCCGGGAGATCGAGGCGGCCGGCGGCATCGCCAAGGAATTCAACACCATCGCCATCGACGACGGCATCGCCATGGGCCACGACGGCATGCTCTACAGCCTGCCCTCCCGGGACCTGATCGCCGACTCCGTGGAATACATGGTGAACGCCCACTGTGCCGACGCCATGGTGTGCATCTCCAACTGCGACAAGATCACCCCGGGCATGCTGATGGCCGCCATGCGGGTCAATATCCCCACCATCTTCGTCTCCGGCGGCCCCATGGAAGCCGGCAAGGTGAAGTGGGAAGGCAAGACCATCGCCGTCGATCTGATCGACGCCATGATCAAGGCCGGCGACAGCAACTGCTCCGACGCGGAAGTCGAGGAATTCGAGCGCTCCGCCTGCCCCACCTGCGGCTCCTGTTCCGGCATGTTCACCGCCAACTCCATGAACTGCCTGACCGAAGCCCTGGGTCTGTCCCTGCCCGGCAACGGCACCCTGGTGGCCACCCACGCCGACCGCAAGGGCCTCTTCCTCGAAGCCGGCCGCCGCATCGTGCGTCTGGCCCAGCGCTGGTACGAAGAGAACGACGCCTCCGTGTTGCCCCGCTCCATCGCCAACCAGAAGGCCTTCGAGAACGCCTTCGCCCTGGACGTGGCCATGGGCGGTTCCACCAACACCGTGCTGCACCTCCTGGCCACCGCCCAGGAAGCCGGTGTCACCTTCACCATGGCAGACATCGACGCCATCTCCCGCAAGGTGCCCTGCCTGTGCAAGGTGGCCCCGGCTACCCAGGACTACCACATCGAGGACGTGCACCGGGCCGGCGGCATCATGGCCATTCTGGGCGAACTGTCCCGCGGCGGCCTGATCCACCGCGACACCCCCACCGTGCACTGCCACACCCTGGGCGAAGCCATCGACACCTACGATGTGCAGCGCGCCGGCTCCCAGCGCACCCTGGAATTCTTCCGCGCCGCCCCTGGCGGCATCCCCACCCAGACCGCCTTCAGCCAGGACCGCCGCTACACCGAACTGGACCAGGACCGCAGCAACGGCTGCATCCGCAACGTGGCCCACGCCTACAGCAAGGAAGGCGGCCTGGCCGTCCTGCACGGCAACATTGCCCTCGACGGCTGCATCGTGAAGACCGCCGGCGTCGATGAATCTATCTGGAAATTCACCGGCAAGGCCAAGGTCTATGAGAGCCAGGATTCCGCCGTCACCGCCATCCTGGGCGGCGAAGTGGTGGCCGGCGACGTGGTGGTGATCCGCTACGAAGGCCCCAAGGGCGGCCCCGGCATGCAGGAAATGCTCTACCCCACCAGCTATCTCAAGTCCCGCGGCCTGGGCAAGGAATGCGCCCTGCTCACCGACGGCCGCTTCTCCGGCGGCACCTCCGGCCTCTCCATCGGCCACGCTTCCCCGGAAGCGGCCGAGGGCGGCGCCATCGGCCTGGTGCGCACCGGCGACACCATCGAGATCGACATCCCCGGTCGCCGCATCCATCTGGCGGTCTCCGATGCGGAGCTGGGAAAGCGCCGCGCCGAGGAAAACGCCAAGGGCGACAAGGCCTGGAAGCCCACGGAAGAACGGGGCCGCGTCGTTTCCAAGGCCCTGCAGGCCTACGCCCTGATGGCCACCTCCGCCGACAAGGGCGCCGTGCGCGACCTGGGCCAGCTGACCAAGTCCAAGTAAGCCCGCCCGCAGCGAGGCCACCGGAACCCGGCCCCAGGCACATGCCCGGGGCCGGGTTTTTCTTTGCCGGACCCAGGCCGGCAAGACGCCCAACACGTTGATTCTTATAATGGATGGCTGAACTTTTTGTCCTGTTAGCACTCTACTGATGTGAGTGCTAAACTGTGCACAAGAAGTTCAAGGAGGACCCACCCTATGACCCAAGCTTTGACCCTGTCTCATGGCCTGCCCTCTGCGGTAGGCAACCTGGATGCCTACATCCAGGCGGCTCGGCGCTTCCCGATGCTGAGCGAGGCTGAGGAATTCGCCCTGGCCCGCCGTCTCCGCGAGGAAGACGACGTGGATGCTGCACGTCAATTGGTGCTCTCCCATCTGCGTCTGGTCATCGCCATCGCCCGGGGCTACCTGGGTTACGGCCTGCCCCATGCGGACCTGATCCAGGAAGGCAACATCGGCCTGATGAAGGCGGTGAAGCGCTTCGACCCCAGCCGCGGCGTGCGTCTGGTGTCTTTCGCCATGCACTGGATCAAGGCTGAAATCCACGAATACATCCTGAAGAACTGGCGCCTGGTCAAAGTGGCCACCACCAAGGCCCAGCGCAAGCTGTTCTTCAACCTGCGCAGCCTCAAGGCCAGCAGCGACACCCTGACCCCGGCCGAAGTGGACGAGATCGCCTACAAGCTGGGGGTCAAGGCCGAGGAAGTGGTGGAAATGGAAACCCGCATGGGTGGCCGCGACCTGGCCCTGGACGGCTCGCCGGATGACGAGGACGACAACCGGGTGGCACCCATCGCCTACCTGGCCGACAGTGCCGCCGAGCCGACCCAGGTGCTGGAAGCCCGGGAATACGACCGGCTGCAGAGCGACGGCCTGCAACAGGCCCTGGCCGGCCTGGACGAGCGCAGCCGGCGCATCGTCGAAGCCCGCTGGCTGGACGAGGAAAACCCGGCCACCCTGCACGACCTGGCAGCCGAATTCGGCGTTTCCGCCGAGCGCATCCGCCAGATCGAGGTCAAGGCCCTGCAGAAGATGAAGGGCCTGCTGGCAGCCTGAACCGCCCGGCACCCCACGGCAAAAAGGCCGGCTCCCGTCAGGGGCCGGCCTTTTTCTTTGCCCGATCCTTTGCCCGATCCGGCGCCGGCTCAGTCCTCACGCAGCAGCCGGCGCAGGTCCGCCACCACGGCGGGCACCTGGGCGTTATCCGGAATGAGGAGCCGCAGCCGTCCCTGGGGATCGTAGACGTAGGCGCCGGCCGTGTGATCCAGGGTGTAGCCCAGGCCGCCGCCCACCTCCTGGCGCACCGCGGTGATGCGGAACTCGGCCACGGTCCGGGCCAGGGTTTCCCGGTCACCCCACAGGCCGAGGAAGGACGGGTCGAACCAGGTGACGTACTCGCCCAGGCGGGCCGGGCTGTCCCGCTCCGGGTCCAGGGTGACGAACAGCACCTGCAGCCGCTGCCGCTCCTCCCCCAGGGCCTCCCGCACCGCGGCGAAGCGGGCCAGGGCGGTGGGGCAGATATCGGGGCAGGAGGTGTAGCCGAAGAAGAGGATCACCACCCGGCCGCGGAAGTCCGCCAGACGCCGGGGCTGGCCGCCCTGGTCCGCCAGGGCGCGCGGGAACTCGGCGGCGAAGGTGGCACCGCTGAGATCAGTATGGTGAAAGGGCTGGGGCGGTGAGCAGGCCGTCAGGCCCCAGCACAGCGCCACCCAGAGGAGGAGGTGCTTCACGGCAGCGCCAGCCGGGCCTCGATGGCCCGGGCCAGGGCTTCCGGCTTGGTCATGGGCTCATAGCGCCCCACCGCCCGGCCCTGCCGGCCCACCAGGAACTTGGTGAAATTCCACTTGATCGCGGCCGTGCCGAGCCAGCCGGGCTGCTCCTGCTTGAGCCAGCGGAAGAGCGGATCGGCCTGGGGACCGTTGACCTCGAGACGGGCGAAGACGGGAAAGCTGACGTCGTAGTTGAGGGAGCAGAAACTGGCGATCTCCTCGGCGCTGCCCGGCTCCTGGGCGCCGAACTGGTTGCAGGGAAAGGCCAGCACCGTCAGGCCCTGCTCCCGGTAGCGCCGGTAAAGGGCCTCCAGGCCCGCGTACTGGGGCGTGAAACCGCAACGGCTGGCCGTATTGACGATGAGCAGCACCTGCCCCCGGTAATCGGCCAGGGACTGCTGGCTGCCGTCGGCACGGCGGACGGAAAAATCGAAGACGGTCGTCATGGCGCAAACCCCGGTGGAGAAGCCGCCACTTTACTCCAGCCCGCCCCTCAGCCCAGGAAGCGGCTCATCCAGAGGGGCATGGTCAGCATGGAGGCCAGGGTGGAGGCGGAGATGAGCCAGGCCACGCTCTGCCCGTCGCCCCCCATGCGCATGGCCAGGATGTAGGCCGAGGAGGCCGTGGGCAGGGCGGCGAAAAGGATGGCCACGTGGTAGTAGAGGCCGGACAGCCCCAGCAGGGGACCGGCGAAGATGGCCACCAGGGGCAGCAGCAGGAGCTTTACCCCCAGGATGTAGAAGGAGGCGGAACGCACCTCGGCCTGGCCCCGCAGGCGCAGGGCCGCCCCCACGGCCAGCAGACCCAGGGCGATGGAGGCGTCCCCCAGGCGGGAGAGAAACATCTGCAGGGGCGCCGGCGGCACGAAGCCGGCCAGGTTGAGCAGGAAGCCGGAGGCGGTGGCCCAGATCAGGGGATTGCGGGCCACCTCGCGCAGGGCACCGGCCTCGCCGTGGCGGGCCAGCATCCACACCGCCGACAGGTTGGCCAGGGGCACGGCAGCGCCGACGATGAGGCCCATGGTGGCGATGCCCGGGGTGCCGAAGAGCAGGCCCGCCGCCGCCAGGGCGATGTAGGAATTGAAGCGGAAGCCGCACTGGAACAGGGAGGCCAGCACCAGGGGCTTGAGGCGGAAACACTTGAGACCGGCCCAGCTCAGCACCATGCCCGCGCCCATGGAGAGCAGGGCGGTGGCCAGCAGGGGCGCCGCCGCCGCCAGGTCCAGGCGGGTCTTCAGCACCGCATTGACCAGCAGGGCGGGGAAGAGGATGAAATAGACCAGCTTCTCGATGCCGGCCCAGAAATGATCCCCCAGATGCATGTAGCGGCGCAGCAGCAATCCCAGGAGGATCAGGCAGAAATCGGGCAGGAGCAGGAGGGCGGTGGTCATGGCGACATTCTACCGAGGCCGGAGAAAGCACCCCTTGGCCTTTGCCGCATAGTGAATTCGGTCACGCCGAAGGCTGGTGCCGCCGTGGGAGAATGGCGCCAAACAACATTCAGGGAATCGATCATGCGCGACAACGCCATTGTCCAGTTTGGCCCCCAGTACCACGTGGGCATCCCCCAGGTGGACCAGGAGCACCAGCAGCTGTTCGCCATCGTCGCCCGCATCCAGCAGGCCCTGGAGCAGGACGGCGACACGGCCCAGAACGAAGCCCGCCGGGCGGTGGCCGAGCTGCTGGAATACACCCGCACCCACTTCGCCAGCGAGGAAGCCCTGATGGAGGCGGCCGCCTACCCTGCCCTGCCGGCCCACCGGGAACTGCACCGGGAACTGCTGCTGCAGGTGGGGGAAATGGAACTGCGGGTGGAAGTGGGCGAACCGTCGGCCAGCCTGGATCTTTCCCGCTTCCTGGCCAAGTGGCTGATCAACCACATCCAGGTGGCCGACCAGCGCTTTGGCGCCTTTGTCACAGAACGCAGCTAGGCCCCGGCCTGGCCGCCGTGGCGGCCACCCAGGAAAAAAGGCGCCCGCGGGCGCCTTTTTTGTCGCAGCAGTTCCGGCTTAGAGGCGGTACTGGGCCACCACCTGCTGCATCTCCTGGGCCAGGTGGGCCAGTTCGCCGGCGGTGTCGGAGGTGGATTGGGCGGCGGCGCTGTTCTCCTCGGACATCTGGGCAATCTTCTCCACCTGCTGGGCAATGGCGGTGCTGGCCATGCTCTGCTCCCGGATGGCATCGGAAATGTCGCCCACCATGTCCACCGTCTTGCGCGAACCCTCGCCGATTTCCTGGATCGCCTCGTTGGCCTGCTCGGCCCGGGAGACGCCCTCGTCCACCTTTTCCACCACGGCGTGGATGCCATGGACGGCAGCCTGGGCGCCTGCCTGCATCTCCAGGATGGTACTGGCGATTTCCTGGGTGGACTGGGTGGTGCGCTCGGCCAGCTTGCGCACTTCGTCGGCCACCACGGCGAAGCCGCGCCCCTGCTCGCCGGCACGGGCGGCCTCGATGGCGGCGTTGAGGGCCAGCAGGTTGGTCTGGTCGGCCACTTCCTTGATCACTGCCACCACGTTGTTGATGCGCTCGCTCTGCTGTTCCAGGCGGGCGATCTGCTCGGAGGCGTTGCGCACGGTTTCGGCAATGCCGTTGATGCCCTGCACCGTGTCGCCGATGATGCCCTCGCCCTTGTGGGCCAGTGCGCCGGAAGCGGAGGAAAGCTGGTTGGCCTCGCCGGCCCGGTCAGCCACATGGGTAATGCTGACGGTCATCTCCTCCACCGTGGCGGCCATGCTGGAAGCGGCCTCACTCTGGTGGCCGGAGGCGATGGACATCTGGTGGGAAGCGGTGGCCACCCGGTTGGCGGCATTGTTCACCGCATCGGTATGGTTGCTGATTTCCCGGAAACTGGCCTGCAGGCGGTCCAGCAGGCGGTTGAAGGCGGTGGAGGCCTGGGCCACTTCATCGGTGCCACGGACCTCCAGGCGACCGGTGAAATCCAGCTCCTTCTCGATGCGGGAGAACATGGAGACCATGTTGCCGAGGGAGCTGTCCACATGGCGGTAGACCATGAAACCGAGCCCGGCAACGCCGGCGGTACACAGCAGGATCACCACGATGGAGATCACCTTGCCGGTTTGATAGGCCTCGCCGGCCTTGCGCACTTCTTCTTCGGCCAGATGCTCGTTGTACTTGCTGTGGGCTTCGACGTTCTCTGCCAGGCTCTTGGACACCTCGCCGGCCTGGCCCATACCGTTCCTGGCTTTTTCCCCATGTCCGGCCTTGGTATCGGCGATGGCCGGGTCGATCAGGGCGTAGTACTCCTTCACCAGGGCCTTGCTGGTTTCCAGGTACTGGCGATCCTTGTCGTCGCTGATCAGCTTCTCGTAATCCTGCAGGGACTGGAGCAGATCCTTCTTGGCGCCTTCGATGCGCTGTTCCACCGCCGGCCGCTGCTCTTCCGTGCTGAGGAGAAACACCAGCATCTGGGTGCGCAGGCGCAGGAAATTGGATTCCATGCTGGCCACCTTGCGGATGCTGGGGATGGAGTTCTCGTGGGCATACTCCAGGTTGGCATTGATGGCCCCCATCTCTTTCAGGCCGAAACCGCCGACCACGATGAGGCCGGCCACCGCCAGCAGGATGAGGAGGGCGAGGCGTTTGGCGATCGTCATTTTTATCCCTTTTCCAATCAAACCATGCAATATGGCTATAACTTATCGCATATTACCTGCGATGAGGATAGGGATTATGTCCGCTTTTTGCCTGACCGCACCCTGACATTTCCTGTCATGCCGCCATCTCCTCAAACCACCCCCAGGTTCTGCAGGCGCTGCCATTCCTCCGCCGTCACCCCGAACTCGGCCAGGATGGCCTGGCCATGCTCCCCGGGCGCTGGCGCCGGCCGCACCGGCTCGGCCGGCATGTCGGAGAGGCGCACCGGCGGCCCGTACTGGGTGATGCCGTCAGCCTGGATGCCCATGCCCCGGGCCTGGAAGTGGGGATGGGCCAGGGCCTCGGCCACGCTCAGCACCGGCGTGACGCAGCAATCGACCCGGGCGAACTTTTCCACCCAGTAGGACTGGGGCTGGCTGGCGAACAGGGTCTCCAGCTCTGTCCGCATGGCCCTGGCCTCGGCCCCGGTGGCGCCATGGCGGGCCTTCCACCGGGGCTGGCCGAGGGTGTCGCAGAAGAGGTCCCAGAACTTGCGCTCCAGGGGCGCCACCGCCATGTAGCGGCCATCCGCCGTGGCGTAGACGCCGTAGCCCGCATCGCCGCCGCTGAGCATGTCCCGGCCCCGTTCCGGCACGCTCCCGCTGCCCTGCAGGGCGAACAGGGGAAAGAGGTTGTGGGCCAGAGCCGCATCGCTCATGGAGACGTCCACGAAACGCCCCTGGCCGCTGCGCCGGGCATCGAAGAGGGCCGCCAGGATACCCATCACGGCACTCATGGCGCCGCCCAGCAGATCGCCGATCTGCAGGTTGGGAATGGCCGGCTGGCCACCGTCCACGCCGATCTGGTCGAGGATGCCGGCGTAGCCGATGTAGTTGAGGTCGTGGCCCGCCGCCAGGGCCAGGGGACCGCTCTGGCCGTAGCCGGTGATGGCGCAGAACACCAGGCGGGGATTGAGGCTGCGCAGGGCCTCGTAGCCCACGCCCAGCTTGTCCATGACGCCGGGGCGGAAGCTCTCGACGACCACGTCGGCCTCCGCCGCCAGGCGCCGGAACAGGGCCGCCCCTTCGGGATTTTTCAGGTCCAGGCGCAGGCCCCGCTTGTTGCGGTTCACCGCCCGGTAGAAGACGCTGACCCCCTCGGGGCCGTCGCCCATGGTGCGGGCGTAATCGCCGGCGCCGTGGTCTTCGATCTTGATCACGTCGGCCCCCAGGTCGGCCAGATGCAGGGTGGCCACCGGGCCGGGCAGGAGGCGGGTCAGGTCGAGGATGCGGACACCTTGCAGGGGCTTGCTGGCCATGTTTGCTCGCTGGGACTGAAGACAATAAAACGGGGTGGCGCCGATCGGACGCCACCCCGTCGTTTTCCCGTGGGGTCGGGGTGGGTTTGTATTTATTCGTAGGTGCGGATGTCCTCGATGACCTTGCCGTCGTTGGGCAGGTCGCCGGGGCTGACGAATCTGACTTCGCCGCGCAGCTTGGTGACGTCCCGGATGCTGGCGACCACCGCGTCGCCGAGCACGTCGTCGCCGCGCCCGCTCTCGCAGTGCAGGACCATGCGGTCCTGGCCGAGGGCATTGTCCACCACCAGGCGGGCCTTGCCGATTTCCGGATGGCGCTTGACCACCGCCGCCACCTGGTGCGGATGGACGAACATGCCTTTGACCTTGGTGGTCTGGTCGGCCCGTCCCAGCCAGCCCTTGATGCGCACGTTGGTGCGGCCGCAGGGGGAGATGCCAGGCAGCACGGCGGAGAGGTCGCCGGTAGCAAAGCGAAGCAGGGGGTAGTCCAGGTTGAAGGTGGTGATGAGCACCTCCCCCACCTCGCCGTCGGCCACCGGATCGCCGGTGCCGGGACGGACGATTTCCATCAGCACGTCCTCGTCCAGGGTCAGCCCCTGCTGGGCCTCGGATTCGTAGGCGATCATGCCCAGGTCTGCCGTGGCGTAGCACTGGCGCACCGTGATGCCGCGGGCGTTGAGAGCCTGGCGCAGGGAAGGCGGCAGGGCCTCGCCGGAGACCAGGGCCTTGGTCAGGGACGTGGCGTCGGCCTTCAGCTCGTCCGCCTTCTCCAGGATGATCTTGAGGAAGGAGGGCGTGCCGACGTAGGCCGCCGGCTTCAGGTCGTTGATGGCCTGCACCTGCATCTCGGTCTGGCCGATGCCGGCGGGAAATACCGGGCAGCCCAGCTTGTGGGCAGCCCCTTCCAGCATGAAGCCGGCCGGGGTGAAGTGGTAGGAAAAGGTGTTGTGGATCAGCTCTCCGGCGCGGAAGCCGGCGCCGTGCAGGGCCCGGGCGAAACGCCACCAGTCCTGGCCCCGCCCTTCCGGATCGTAGATGGGCCCGGGGGAGGCATAGACCCGGGAGAGCCCGGAGAGAGGCGTCGCATTGATGCCGCCGAAGGGCGCCTGCTCCCGCTGCAGATGCACCAGGTCGCTCTTGCGCGTCACCGGCAGGCGGGCCAGGGCGGCACGGTTGTGGATGTCATTGGGATTGACCTCCGCCAGCAGCCGCGCGAAGTACGGCGAATGCAGCTTGGCGTGGGCCACCTGCCGCGGCAGCCGCTCCATCAGTGAGCGCTCCCGTTCCTCAGGATCGCGGGTTTCCAGGGAGTCGTAGTATTTCATCTGGCGTTCCTTAATCGACGCTCATCAATTCTGTTTTTGTTCCGACGCGAGACAGGTCCTGAGACGGCCAAGTAGCGCTGCAAGACTAGGCGCGCATCCGCGCCGTGTGCACCGGGCACATAAGCGGATAAGCAACGACGTATTGCAGCGCGCACGGCCTTCTCACGAGAGCCAGCGTTTGCGGCGGCGGTAGTGCTTGACGTCCTTGAAGCTCTTGCGCCCCGCCGACGACAGCCCCAGGTAGAACTCCTTCACGTCCTCGTTGGAGGCCAGTTCCTTGGCGTCCCCTTCCATCACCACCCGGCCGTTTTCCAGGATGTAGCCCAGGTCGGCGTAGCGCAGGGCCACCATGGTGTTCTGCTCGGCCAGGAGGAAACTGACGTTCTCCCGGGAGTTGAGGTCCTTCACGATCTCGAAGATTTCCTCGACGATCTGGGGCGCCAGGCCCATGGAGGGCTCGTCCAGCAGGATCATTTCCGGCTTGGCCATGAGGGCGCGGCCGATGGCGCACATCTGCTGTTCGCCGCCGGAGGTGTAGCCGGCCTGGGAAGTGCGCCGGGTCTTCAGGCGCGGGAAGTAGTGGTACACCATCTCCAGGTTCTGCTTCAGCTCGGCCCGGGAGTTGCCCCGGGTGTAGGCACCGGTGAGCAGATTTTCCTCGATGGAGAGGTGGGCGAAGCAGTGGCGTCCTTCCATGACCTGGATGACACCCCGCTTGACGAGTTCGTTGGGGGTCAGCTGATCCACCCGGGTGCCCTTGAACTCCACGCTGCCCTTGGTGACGTCGCCCCGTTCGGCGTGCAGCAGGTTGGAGATGGCTTTCAGGGTGGTGCTCTTGCCGGCGCCGTTGGCGCCCAGCAGGGCCACGATCTTGCCCTTGGGCACCGTCAGGGAGACGCCCTTCAGCACCAGGATCACGTGGTCGTAGATGACCTCGATGTTGTTGATGCTGAGGTAGTTCTCCGGGGCGGCCGGGGTGGCTTGAGTGGTCGTGTTCATAGGCTTAGTTTCCCTTCTCTTGGGGCGGGGGGACGGGGCCTGCCGGCCCCGTCCCGGGCTCAGGTCGCTAGGGCGCCTCAGCCTTCCTTGCTGCAGTCACGCGGGGTGATGCCCTTTTCCTTGGCGTACTTGCCGGCGGATTCCTCGATCATGGGACGGACCATGTCCTTGTCCGCATCGACCCAGTCGGAAACCACCTTCCAGGCCTTGCCGTCCCACTGCTGGAACTTCACCTTGCCGGAACCTTCGTGGTCGGCGCAGGTGATGGTCAGGTCGGGCATGAAGCCTTCGGCTCCCAGTTCCTTGAGGCGCTTGGCATCGATCTGCAGATGCTCGAAGCCCCAGCGGGCCTGCTCGGCGGTAAGGGGCTTGCCCTTGCCGAACTTCTCCTGGGCGACACGGATGGCTTCCACGGTGATGATGCCGTGCACCACGCCCCGGTTGTAATAGACGGAGCCGACCCGGGACTTGTCTTCCATGTTGCCCTTGTTCTTCTTGTAGACGTTGTCCTGGATCGCCTTCACCACCGGGTAGTTGGTGCCGGCCACGTTGAAGCCGGCGGCGGTGAAGCCCTTGGCGGCATCGCCGGCGGGCACGGTGTCTTCCTCGGCACCGGACCACCACACGCCCACCATCTTCTCCCGCGGGAAGCCGGTCTTGGCGGCGGCCTTGAGGGCTGTCGGGTTCATCACGCCCCAGCCCCACAGGATCACCCAGTCGGGACGCTCCTGGCGGATGGTCAGCCACTGGGACTGCTGCTCGTTGCCCGGGTGGGCCACGGGGATGGTCTTCAGGTTGAAGCCGTGCTTGGCGGCCTGCTTTTCCAGCACCGGGATGCCTTCCTTGCCGAAGGCGGAGTCGTGGTAGAGATAGACGATCTTCTTGCCCTTGAGCTTGTCCAGGCCGCCTTCCTTCTGGCCGATGTACTTGACCATGCCGGTGGCCTGGGACCAGTAGGTGGTGATCATGGGGAAGACCCAGGGGAAGACCCGGCCGTCAGCCGCGTCGGTACGGCCGTAGCCGATGGTCACCATGGGGATCTTGTCCTGGGCCACCTTGTCCAGCACCGAATAGGTGATGCCGGTGGACAGGGGCTGGAAGGTGGTGTTGCCGGTGGCGCCCTTCTTCTTCAGCCGCTCATAGCACTCCACGCCGCGGGCGTTGTTGTACTCGGTCTCGCATTCTTCCCAGGTCAGCTTGACGCCGTTGATGCCGCCGTCCCGCTCGTTGACCAGGGTCATGTAGTCGATCCAGCCGCCGTAGATGCCGGAGCCGCCGGCCGCATAGGGACCGACCCGGTAGGAAGGCAGGCCGATGAACTGTTCCTTGGCCTGGGCCAGGACGGAACCGGAAACCGCTGCGGAGGCTACCGCGGCAGCGAACAGGGCGATGGTTTTCACTTTCATTGTCTTGTCTCCTCTACTGATTATGTGGGTGCTGCTTTGACTTCCAATGCCTGGGTTAGTGGGGGAAAGGCCACAGACGCAGCTTTTCCTTGCCGATCTGCCACAGTCTCGCCAGGCCGTGGGGCTCGACGATGAGGAAGAAGATGATGAGCCCGCCGAAGACCATCAGCTGCAGGTTGGAGCTGATGCTGGGGGGCAGGAGGCCGGTGAGGAAATCCTGGATCAGCACGTCCAGGAAAATCGGCAGCAGCACGATGAAGGCCGCGCCGAGGAAGGAGCCCATGATGGAGCCCACCCCGCCGATGATGATCATGAACAGGATCTTGAAGGACAGGTCCAGGTTGAAACCTTCCGGCTCCACCGTGCCCAGGTAGGCATAGGCGTAGAGGGCGCCGGCGACACCGCAGTAGAAGGAGCTGATGGCGAAGGCCAGGAGCTTGGTGTGCATGATGCGGATGCCGATCACCTCGGCCGCCACGTCCATATCCCGCACCGCCATCCAGGCCCGGCCGACGGAGCTGCGCACCATGTTCTTGGCCGCCAGTGCCATCACCGCCACGATGGTCAGCACCAGCAGGTAGAGGGAAATGGGCGTGTCGAAGCGGTAGCCGAGAATCTGGATCTCCTGGGCGGTGATGACGCCGGAGGAGGAATCCATGGAGAACCAGCCAAACTTGGTCAGGGCCCAGACGATGAAGAACTGGGCCGCCAGGGTCGCCACCGCCAGGTAGAAGCCCTTGATGCGCAGGGACGGCAGGCCGAAGAGAATGCCCACGGCCGCCGCCGAGAGGCCGCCGCCAACGAAGGCCAGCAGCACCGGCATGCCCTCGATGCGGCCCATGAAGTTGTAGGCGGCGAAGGCCCCCACCGCCATGAAGGCGGCGGAGCCCAGGGACAGCTGGCCGGCGTAGCCGGTGAGGATGTTGAGGCCCAGGGCCGCCAGGGAAAAGATGAGGAAGGGGATCAGGATGGCCTTGATCCAGTATTCGCTCGCCACCATGGGCACCACCAGGGCCGCCACCACCAGGATCAGGCCGATGGCGATACGGTCCTGGCGGATGGGAAAGATCTGCTGGTCGGCAGCGTAGCTGGTCTTGAATTGTCCGGCTTCACGGTAAAGCATGGTTTTGTCCTCTCCTTAAACCCGGTCGATGTGCTTCTCGCCGAACAGGCCTTCGGGCCGGATCAGCAGGAAGGCGAGGGCCATCACATAGGGGAACCAGGAGTCGATGCCGCCGCCCACATAGCCCCCCAGATACACTTCCGCCAGCTTCTCGGTGGAACCGATGATGAGGCCGCCGACGATGGCGCCGGGGACCGAGGTGAAGCCGCCGAGAATCAATACCGGCAAGGCTTTCAGGGCGGTGAAGGTGAGCGCGAACTGGACCCCGTTGCGGGCGCCCCAGAGCAGGCCCGCCACCAGGGCGACGAAGCCGGCCACGGCCCAGACGATGCGCCAGATGTTCTGCAGCGGGATGCCGATGGAGAGGGCCGCCTGGTGGTCGTCCGCCACGGCCCGCAGGGCGCGGCCCACCCGGGTGTATTGGAAGAACAGGGCCAGCAGGGTGACCAGGGCCGCGGCAACGCCGGCGGCGAAGAGGTCGAAGCTGGAAACCAGGATGCCCGCCTTGTCCATGATCCACTCGATGGGCTCGTCCTGGATGCCCAGGTCCAGGCCGCGCACGGTGGAGCCCCAGATGCCCTGGGCCAGGCCTTCGACGAAGAAGGTGAGGCCGATGGTGGCCATGAACAGGGTGATGTGGGGCTGGTTCACCAGGGGCCGCAGGACGATGCGCTCGGTGGCGATGCCCAGCAGCACCATGGCGCCGAAGGCCAGGATCAGGGCCAGCCAGAAGGGCGCCCCCATTTCCTGGAAGCCGACGAAAGTCAGGGCGGCGAAGAAGACCATGGCGCCCTGGGCGAAATTGAAGACGCCGGATGCCTTGTAGATCATGACGAAGCCCAGGGCCACGAAGGAGTACATCACCCCCGAGAGCAGGCCGCCGATCAGCACTTCGAAAAAGAATTGCATATTCCGTTCCTCCTTTTAGTGGGCCACGCCCAGGTAGGCGGAAATCACCTCCTGGTTGTTGCGCACATCGTCAGGCGTGCCGTCGCCGATCTTCTTGCCGTAATCCAGGACCACCACCCGGTCGGAGATGTCCATCACCACGCCCATGTCGTGCTCGATGAGGACGATGGTGGTGCCGAACTGGTCGTTCACATCCAGGATGAAGCGGCACATGTCCTGTTTCTCTTCCACGTTCATGCCGGCCATGGGCTCGTCCAGCAGCAGCAGGGAAGGCTCGGCGGCCAGGGCCCGGCCCAGCTCTACCCGCTTCTGCAGGCCGTAGGGCAGGCGCCCCACCGGGGTCTTGCGGATGTGCTGGATTTCCAGGAAGTCGATGACCTCCTCCACCTTCTCCCGGTGGGCCAGCTCTTCCTTCTGAGCCCGGCCCAGGTACAGGGCCTGCTCCAGGAAGCCGCACTTCATCTTGGTGATGCGCCCGGTCATGATGTTGTCGAGCACGCTCATGCCCTTGAACAGGGCGATGTTCTGGAAGGTGCGGGCGATGCCCTGGGTGGCCGCCATGTGGGGCTCCATCTTCTTGCGCTCTTCGCCGTGGAAGACGATGCGGCCTTCCTGGGGGTGGTACACCCCGTTGATGACGTTGAGCATGGAGCTCTTGCCGGCGCCGTTGGGGCCGATGATGGCGCGGATCTCGTGTTCCTTCACGTTGAAGGAAATGTCGGTGAGGGCCTTCACCCCGCCGAAGCGCAGGGAGATGTTCTGCAGGTCGAGGATCACCTCGCCGACCCGGCGCCCATTCTGGTTTTGTTCGCTCATGAAACGCTCCGTTCGGGATTAGGCGGCCTGGCGCACCACGGGGAAGGTCTTGGCATCACGGATCACCAGATCCGCCGCCACCTTGCCGACGCGGCCGTCTTCGAATTTCACCTGGGTCTCGATGAACTGGGATGTCTTGCCTGCGTAGAAGGCGTCGATCAGCACCGCGTACTTTTCCGAGACGAAGTTGCGCCGCACCTTGCGGGTCCGGGTCAGTTCGTCGTCGTCCGGGTCCAGTTCCTTGTGCAGGATGAGGAAGCGGTGGATCTGGGAGTCGGCCAGCATGCCGTCGTGCACCAGCTGGGCATTGACCTCCTCGACGCACTCCTGGATCAGGTTGTACACGTCGGGCTTGGCGGCCAGGTCGGTGTAGCCGGAGTAGGAGATGCCGCGGCGCTCGGCCCAGTTGCCGACGGCGCCCATGTCGATGTTGATGAAGGCGCACACCTGCTCGCGGCCGTTGCCAAAGGCCACCGCCTCCTTCACGTACTGGAAGAACTTGAGCTTGTTCTCGATGTAGTTGGGGGCAAACATGGCGCCGTTGGCCATCTTGCCCACGTCCTTGGCCCGGTCGATGATCTTCAGGTGACCATCCTCGTCGAAGAAGCCCGCATCGCCGGTCATGAAGTAGCCCTCGCCGTTGATGGCCTCGGCGGTGGCATCGGGACGCTGGTAGTACTCCTTGAGCAGCATGGGCCCCTTGACCAGGATCTCGCCGTTGTCGGCGATCTTCACCTCCACCCCGGGAGCCGGCTTGCCAACGGAATCCAGCTTGATCTGGCCGTCGGGCTGCAGGCAGACGTAGGCGCAGGTCTCGGTCTGGCCGTAGAGCTGCTTCAGGTTCACGCCAATGGAGCGGTAGAAACGGAACAGGTCCGGACCGATGGCAGCGCCGGCGGTGTAGGCGACGCGGATGCGGCTCATGCCCAGGACGTTCTTGAGGGGCCCGATCACCAGCAGGTTGGCCACGGCGTAGGCCAGCCGGTCGCTGCCGGAAACGGGCTTGCCGTCCAGGATCTCGGCGCCGCAGCGCTTGGCCACGTCCATGGCCCAGGCGAACAGCTTGTGCTTGATGGCGCCGGCGTCCTCCATGCGGATCATCACCTGGGTCAGCAGGTTCTCGAACACCCGGGGCGGAGCGAAGTAGTAGGTGGGGCCGATCTCCCGCAGGTCGGTCATCACCGTGTCGCCGGACTCGGGACAGTTGATGGTGAAGCCGGCCACCAGAGCCTGGGCAAAGGAGAACAGGTGGTCGCCGACCCAGGCCATGGGCAGGTAGGAGAGGATATCCTCGTCCTGCGTCAGCTGGTCGAACTGGCATCCGCCTTTGGCGGCGGCGATGAAGGCTTGGTGGGCCAAGCAGACGCCCTTGGGCTTGCCGGTGGTACCCGAGGTGTAGAGCATGACACCGGTGTCGGTGGCGACGCCCTGCTCGATTTCCCGTTCGAGGAAATCGGGATGGTTCTGGTGGTGGATGCGGCCCATGGCCATGACGGCTTCGATGTCATGGATGAAGGGCTGGTTGTAGTGACGCATGCCCCGGGGATCGTCGTAGATGATGTGGTCCAGCTGGGGCAGCTGCTCCCGCACTTCGAGCAGCTTGTCCACCTGTTCCTGGTCCTCGACGATGGCGAAGCGGATGCCCGCATCCTGGAGCACGAACAGCATCTCGTTGGCCACCGCGTCCTGATACAGGGGCACCGGCACGCCGCCGAGGCTCTGCACCGCCGCCATGGTCATGTACAGGCGCGGACGGTTGTCGCCGATGATGGCCAGGTTGTCGCCGCGCTTGAAGCCCAGCTCGGCCAGGCCGCAAGCCAGGGCCCGGACGTTCTCGGCCACCTCGGCCCAGGTCCAGGTCTGCCAGATGCCGAGATGTTTCTCGCGCATGGCGGGGTGCTGGCCCCGCACCTGGGCATGGTGAAAGAGCAGGCGCGGGAAGGTCTCACCCGTCAGATTACGGGTGTGCGCCGCCTGGGAAGAAGCCACTTCCGGCATAACATCTCCTCCATTGTTATCCCCGCATAACCGATGCCGGCTTGCGGTTTTGTCCGGCCCTTCCCTGATGGGAAATTCCGGGTTCTGCTTCGGTGTTGGAACGGGGCTCCGGTCTTCCCGGTAACCCTGCTCCGGCTTGTCTCCTCCACCCTGGTCGAACACCTCATCGAGGAGGGTCGCCGGCTGGCATTTGGTCTCAATTTAGCGACGCGTCATGGCTATAATTGTCGTCGACCTGACAATTGGCTAAATAAATGCTGACGCTCTCCGAGTTGTTGCACAGCACCACCTGGGGCAGGGAACTGACTGGCGAGGAATTCGCCCGAATCGAGGCCGGCACTTTTGTGCGCCGCATTCCGGCGGGAGGATTCGTCTGTTACAAGGGTGAGCCCGTGGATTACTGGCTCGGGGTCATCGACGGCCTGGTGAAAATCGCCAGTCACGGCGTCACCGGCAAAACCGCCACCTTCACCGGGGTGCCCGCCGGCGGCTGGTTCGGCGAGGGCTCCATGCTCAAGAACGAACCCCGCCGCTACGACGTGGTGGCCCTGCGCGACTCCCAGGTGGCCTGTATGAGCCGCACCACTTTCCAGTGGCTGCTGGACCACAGCATTCCCTTCAACCGCTTCCTGCTCAACCAGCTCAACGAGCGTCTCGGCCAGTTCATCGGCCGGGTGGAAATGGACCGGCTGCTGGAAACCGACGCCCGCATCGCCCGCTGCGTCGCCTCCCTTTTCAATCCCGTGCTCTACCCGGGCATCGGGCCCCAGTTGCAGATTTCCCAGGAGGAAATCGGCTACCTGGCCGGAGTCTCCCGGCAGCGGGCCAACCAGGCCCTCAAGCTGCTGGAGGAGCACGGCCTGCTGCGGGTCGAGTATGGCGGCGTTACCGTCATCGACCTGGAAGGACTGCGCCGCTTCGGCGCCTGATTCGCTTCACCCCACACTGAGAGAGACAAGGAAAATTCATGACCACCGATCGCCAACGCCTCGTCGATGAAACCATCGATTCCCGTCGTTCCGTGCGGGCCTTCCTGCCCACGCCGGTGCCCCGGGAAACCCTGGAGGAGATCCTGCGCATCTCCTCCCGCGCTCCTTCCGGCACCAATGTGCAGCCGTGGAAGGTGTACGTGCTGACCGGCAACGCCAAGGACCAGCTGTCCCAGAAAATACTCGCCGCCTACAACGATCCGGAAGAGGCCCAGACCCATACCGAGGAATATCCCTACTACCCGGCCAAATGGGTCTCCCCCTACATCGACCGCCGGCGCAAGGTGGGCCTGGATCTCTACGGTCTGCTCGACATCAAGAAGGGCGACGCCGCCCGCATGCATGCTCAGCACGGTCGCAACTACACCTTCTTCGATGCGCCGGTGGGCCTCATCTTCACCATCGACCGCATCATGCAGCAGGGCAGCTGGTTCGATTACGGCATGTTCGTGCAGACCATCATGCTGGCCGCCCGGGCCCGGGGCCTGGACACCTGCCCCCAGGCCGCCTTCACCCAGTTCCACCGCATCATCGGCGAACAGCTGAACCTGCCGGAAAACGAGATGGTGGTGTGCGGCATGGCCCTGGGCTATGCGGACGAAAGCAAGCCGGAGAACAAACTGCGCACCGAGCGCGCGCCCCTGGAAGAGTGGGTGCGTTTCTGCGACTAAGGCAGAGCGCGGCGGCGGACTGACATCCCCGCCACAAGAAGGAAAGGACGCCGACCTGCAGGGCCCATGGCCCGGGGCCGGCGTTTTTGTTGCCACCTGGCAATGGCACCGCCATAGCCCAGTATCCGCCTGACTCTCAGGCCAGACAGGCTCAGAAATGCCGTCCCTTCTGCCTCCCGGCAGGGGCGAAAAAAAACCGGGCACCAGGCCCGGTTCGCAAACACAGCAGAGGTTCTTCTTGGAGCCGGCCTGCCCTGGGGCAATGCCGACGCTGTCTCCTTTTTCTCCTTTGGTTTATTCCTTGGACGAGGCCGGTACAGGCGGCCCGCCCGGGCCGCGGCTGCCCCGGCCGGGGCCTTACATGCTGCGCCGGTACTGGCCGCCCACCTCGTAGAGGGCACCGGTGATCTGGCCTAGGGAGCAGACCCGCACCGCCTCCACCAGCACGGCGAAGACGTTGCCGTTCTCGATCACCGTCTGCTTCAGCTTGGCCAGCATGGCCGGTGCCTTGTCGGCATTGCGCTGGTGGAAGTCCTTGAGGCGGGCGATCTGGGACTGCTTCTCCTCTTCGGTGGAACGGGCCAGCTCGATCTCCACCTGGGCGCTGCCCTTGGGATTCAAGAAGGTGTTTACGCCGATGATGGGGTAGGAGCCGTCGTGCTTCTTGTGCTCGTAGTAGAGCGACTCTTCCTGGATCTTGCCGCGCTGGTAGCCGGTTTCCATGGCACCGAGGACGCCGCCGCGGGAGGCGATGGCCTCGAACTCCTTGAGCACGGCCTCTTCCACCAGGTCGGTCAGCTCATCGATGATGAAGGCGCCCTGGTTGGGGTTCTCGTTCTTGGCGACACCCCATTCCCGGTTGATGATGAGCTGGATGGCCATGGCGCGGCGCACCGACTCTTCGGTCGGGGTGGTGATGGCCTCGTCGTAGGCGTTGGTGTGCAAGGAGTTGCAGTTGTCGTAGATGGCGATGAGGGCCTGCAGCGTGGTGCGGATGTCGTTGAAGTCCATCTCCTGGGCATGCAGGGAACGGCCGGAAGTCTGGATGTGGTACTTCAGCTTCTGGCTGCGCTCGTTGGCGCCGTACTTGTTCTTCATGGCCACGGCCCAGATGCGGCGCGCCACCCGGCCGATGACGGAGTATTCCGGGTCCATGCCGTTGGAGAAGAAGAAGGACAGGTTGGGCGCGAAGTCGTCGATGTGCATGCCCCGGGCCAGGTAGGACTCCACGTAGGTGAAGCCGTTGGCCAGGGTGAAGGCCAGCTGGGAGATAGGGTTCGCACCCGCTTCGGCGATGTGGTAACCGGAGATGGAGACCGAGTAGAAGTTCTGCACCTGGTTGTGCACGAAAAACTCCTGGATGTCGCCCATCATCTTCAGGGCGAACTCGGTTGAGAAGATGCAGGTGTTCTGGCCCTGGTCTTCCTTGAGGATGTCGGCCTGCACCGTGCCGCGCACGGAGGCCAGCACCCACTCGCGGATCTTCTCGGCTTCGTCTTCCGTGGGCTCGCGGCCGTTGTCGGCGCGGAACTTGTCCAGCTGCTGGTCGATGGCGGTGTTGAAGAAGCAGGCCAGGATGATGGGTGCCGGACCGTTGATGGTCATGGAGACGGAGGTGGTGGGGCAGACCAGGTCGAAGCCCGAGTACAGCACCTTCATGTCGTCCAGGGTGGCAATGGAAACGCCGGAGTTGCCGATCTTGCCGTAGATGTCGGGACGCACATCCGGGTCGCAGCCGTACAGGGTGACGGAGTCGAAGGCGGTGGACAGACGATGGGCCGGCATGCCTTCGGAGACCTTCTTGAAGCGGCGGTTGGTGCGGAAGGCATCGCCCTCGCCGGCAAACATGCGGGTGGGGTCCTCACCCTCGCGCTTGAAGGCAAAGACGCCGGCGGTGTAGGGGAAGGAGCCGGGGACGTTTTCCTTCATCAGGAAACGCAGGGTCTCGCCATCGTCGGTGAAGCGGGGCAGCACCACCTTCTTGATCTTGGTGCCGGAGAGGGACTCGGAGACCAGCTTGGTGCGGATTTCCTTGTCGCGGATTTTCACCACGTACTCGTCGCCGGAGTAGGCCTTGACCGTGTCGGGCCACATGTCGAGCAGTTTCTTGGCCTTGGCGTCCAGCTCGCTTTCCTTGCAGGCGATGAGCTCGTCGAACTTGGGCAGGGCGGCCTTGGCAGCCTCGTCGTAGCTGTTGAAGAGGTCCTTGGAAATGCGCAGGGACTGGCGCTCCCGGGCGATCTTCACCTGCTCTTCGGTATGCTTGTGGTAGGCGCGCAGGGTATCGGCGATCTCGGCCAGGTAACGGGTGCGCTCCACCGGCACGATGGCGCGGCCGCGGGAGGATTCCTTGACCGTCACCACGGGCAGCTTGCCGGCCTTGGCCTTGAGGCCGAACTCCACCAGCTTGGGCAGGATGGCCTGGTACAGGGCGGTGACGCCGTCGTCGTTGAAGCGGGCGGCCATGGTGCCGAACACGGGCATTTCGTCGGGAGACTGGGTGAACAGCTCCCGGTTGCGCTGGTACTGCTTGCGCACGTCGCGCAGGGCATCTTCGGCGCCCTTGCGGTCGAACTTGTTGATGGCGACGAAATCGGCGAAGTCCAGCATGTCGATCTTCTCGAGCTGGGAGGCAGCGCCGAACTCGGGAGTCATGACGTAGAGGGAGGCATCCACCAAAGGCACGATGGCGGCGTCGCCCTGGCCGATGCCGGAGGTCTCGACGATGATCAGGTCGAAGCCGGAAAGCTTGCAGGCGGCGATGACCTCGGGCAGGGCGGCGGAAATCTCGGAACCGGTCTCCCGGGTGGCCAGGGAGCGCATGAAGATGTTGGGATGCTCGATGGCATTCATGCGGATGCGGTCACCCAGCAGGGCGCCGCCGGTGCGCTTGCGGGAGGGGTCGATGGAGATGATGGCCAGCTTGAGCCCATCTTCCTGGTCCAGGCGGAAGCGGCGCACCAGCTCGTCGGTGAGGGAGGACTTGCCGGCACCGCCGGTGCCGGTGATGCCCAGGGTCGGGGTGGTGGCCACCAGGGCGGCGGCTTCGACGATCTGCTTGCGCAGGCCTTCGGGGTAGGCGCCGTTTTCCAGGGCGGAGACGATGCGGGCCAGGGCGCGGCGGTTGCCGGACTGCAGGGCCGCCATGACTTCCTCGGGCTTCTGGGGCGCCAGGGTGGTGAGGTTGTAGTCGGACTGCTCCACCACGTCGTTGATCATGCCCTGCAGGCCCAGGTGCTGGCCGTCTTCCGGCGAATAGATGCGGGTCACGCCGTATTCGTGCAGTTCCTTGATCTCGGAGGGCACGATGACGCCGCCGCCGCCGCCGAAGACCTTGATGTTCTCGCCGCCGTTTTCCTTCAGCAGGTCGATCATGTACTTGAAGAACTCGACGTGACCGCCCTGGTAGGAGGTGATGGCAATGCCCTGCACGTCTTCCTGCAGGGCCGCATTGACGATGTCGCCGACGGAACGGTTGTGGCCCAGGTGGATCACCTCGGAGCCGGTGGACTGCAGGATGCGCCGCATGATGTTGATGGAGGCGTCATGGCCGTCGAAGAGGGAGGCGGCGGTGATGAAGCGCACCTTGTTCTTCGGCTTGTAGGGGACGATTTTCTTGGCGATGGAGAGGTCGGTCATGATGTCGCTCCAATAGGCGGATGGGATGGAGCCGGCGTAACGGCCGGCGCAGGGTTCGGGAGTATCAGGCGCCGAAGTCGTCGGGCATCTGCAGGGCCACCACTTCGCCGCTGGCCGTGGCCACGCCTTCAGCATAGACGGTGGATTCGATCACCACCTTGCGGCCCTTGATTTCCTTGACGCGGCCGCGGATCTCCAGGGTCACGCCCAGGGGGGTGGGTTTCAGGTACTTGACCAGCAGGGAGCCGGTGACGAAGCGGAACGGGGGCAGGCTGTCCATTTCCCGGCCTTCGGCCCGGTACATGGCGGCCGCGGCGGTGCCGGTGCTGTGGCAGTCGATCAGGGAAGCCAGCAGGCCGCCATAGACGAAGCCGGGTACGGCGGTGTGGTAAGACTCGGGGGTGTAGCGGGTGACGCTCTCCTCCCCTTCCCAGAAAGTCTTGATGCGGTGGCCGTGGTCGTTGCGGCTGCCGCAGCCGTAGCAGTGGGCCACGCTCTCCGGGTAGTAATCCTGAAAGGCTTTCATGGGCAGACCGGCTTTCTCGACGTTTTTCTAAGAATGGCGACATCTTAAAAAGTCCGCCGGCCCAGGGCCATTGCCCGCCATGCCGCAAATCGTGCAAAATCCGCCAATATGGAATTTCAACCAATTCACGGTGTTGCAGGGCAGCAATGAGCAACCCTGACAAAATCGCCAGTCCCCTGCCCCGCCCCCGGGCCACCGTGGCCATGGGCTTCGTCCAGGGCATGCTGGCCGGGGTCACGGCCCGCGGCGGCGATGCCGGCCCCCTGCTGGAGCGGGCCGGCATCGGCCGGGAGGTGCTGCACCGGCCGGATGTGCGGGTGCCGGTCGAGCGTTACGCCGCCCTCTACAACCTGCTCATCGCCGAACTCGGCGACGAGGGTTTCGCCCTTTTTTCCACGCCCTTGCCGCCGGGCACCTTCGAATTCCTCTGCCGCAGCGTCATCAGCGCACCGACCCTGGGCGAGGCCCTGCAACGCAGCACCCGCTTCCTGGGGCTGGTGCTGCATGATCTGTCGGTGCATCTGGAAAGCGGGAGCGCCGGTCAGGCCCTGCTGCGCATCCGGGAGGAGCGCCCCCTGGCCGTCGGCCGGGTCTTTGCCTTTGAATGGCTGCTGCGCCTGCTGCACGGCCTGGCCTCCTGGCTGGCGGGACGCAGCATCGTCCTGGAGCGGGTCCAGTTCCCCTACCCGCGCCCGGCCCATGCGGACGACTATGCGCTGATCTACACCGCCCAGTCGGACTTTGCCGCCGATTCCCTGGCCGCCAGCTTCTCCGCCACCCTCCTGGACCTGCCCATCCGCCGCGACGAGGCGGCCCTGGCCAGCTTTCTTGAAGGCTCCCCGGGCAAGATCACCACCCTCTATCGGCGGGACCGGGAAATGGTGCTGCGGGTGCGCGACATCCTGCGCGCGGCCCTGCCGGAACTGCCCGATCTGGACGGCGTCGCCCGCCAGCTCAACCTGTCGCCCCGCACCCTGCACCGGCGCCTGGAGGAGGAGGGCTCCAGCTTCCGCGCCATCAAGGACGCCCTGCGCCGGGACCTGGCCCTGTCGCGCCTGACCAAGACCAGCCAGCCCCTGGGCCAGATTGCCGCCGACCTGGGCTTTGCCGATCCCTCGGCCTTCTTCCGCGCCTTCGTCTCCTGGACCGGCACCTCACCCAGCCAGTACCGCAAGCGCCTGCGGGCCCAGAAGGAGCGCCCCGGCAGCGGCCAGGAACCGACTCAGGCCTGAGTATTCAACGTGGCGCCGGCCACGGCGGCAACTGCGGCACCGGCATCACCCATGCCGCCCACGTCGATATAGACCTGGGGCACACTGGCGACGCTGTCGCCCCCCTGCCCCATCAACTGGTCCAGCTTGGCCATGCTTTCCTGGATGCTGCGCACATCCTTGTCCTGCTGTCCGAGTTTCTGCTTGAGCAGGGCGGCAACAGCCTTGAGCACCTTGCGCGCCTCTTCCAGGGCCTTGCGCAAAGCCTTGTCCGCATCGGACTGGCCGCCGCTCCTGACCCCTTCCGTGGCGCCCCGGCTTTCGCCGGCCCTCTTGTCTTCGGTCTTTTCCTCCGAATCGGCAGCTACCGCGGCCGCAGCTTCCGCTTCGGCTTCTGCACCGGCTCCGCTGGCTGCCGCGGCCGACGCATCGGCCGCCCCAGCCTCTGCGCTGTCGGCCTCATCACCGCCCGTATCGGCCTGGGCCTCTGCCGCAGTCGCCTGGGCCACGGCGCTCTGGGCCGATCCATCTGCCGTCCCCTGGGCCGCATCGCTGCCAACACTGGTGGTTTGACTGGCGGAACTGTCCGAACTGCTCACGGACAGATTGGCCGACGCACCCGAGCCGCCGCTGTTGCCGCCCAGATTGCCGGCCAGGGAAGCCAGTTCCTTGGCGATGCTGCGGACCTGCCGGGCCAGCGCCTTGGCCTGCTCCGGCGTCGCCCCGACCAGCATGGACTTGAGCATTTCCAGACGCTTCTTCAGCATCTCGGCCTTGTCGGCCGCCGCCTGCTTGCGGGTCGCCTGGGCCGACGGCATGGAGCGCAGCTGTTGCAGCAAACTGTTCATCTGCTGCGCCCGCTCTGATTGTCGCTTGGCCTGCTCGTCTTCCTTGGGCGAGAGGATGGACTGGGCCAGGGCTTTGGCACTTTCCCTCGCCTCGTCCGCCCCTCCCTGTCGTTCGCTGCGCTTGGCGGAAGCGGCAGACGCGGTCGTCCAGCTAAGGGAAGTGATTTTCATGGGATATCGCCGGCGAAGAACACATGGAATGTTAACGGCAATATGCCAGCCGACTTGACCCAAGCCGGCTGGCGGTGGGAATTACTCCACCGTCACCGACTTGGCCAGGTTGCGCGGCTTGTCCACATCGGTGCCCTTGACCAGGGCTGCGTGGTAGGACAGCAGTTGCAGGGGAATGACGTGGAGGATGGGGGAGAGGCGGCCGTAGTGTTCCGGCAGGCGCAGGATATGCACCCCTTCCGACTCGGCGATTTCCGAATCCGCATCGGCGAAAACGTACAGCTCGCCGCCCCGGGCCTTCACTTCCTGCAGGTTGGACTTGAGCTTCTCCAGCAGCACGTCATTGGGCGCCACGGCGATGACCGGCATGTCCTTGTCCACCAGGGCCAGGGGCCCGTGCTTCAGCTCACCGGCCGGATAGGCCTCGGCGTGGATGTAGGAAATTTCCTTGAGCTTGAGGGCCCCTTCCAGGGCGATGGGGTAATGGATGCCGCGACCGAGGAAAAGGGCATGCTGCTTCATGGCGAAGCGCTCGGCCCAGGCCTTGATCTGGGGCTCCAGCTCCAGGGCCCTGCCGATGGCGGCGGGCAGGTGGCGCAGGGCCTGCAGCTGGATAGCCTCCTCGGTATCGGAGAGACGACCCTTGAGCTTGGCCAGCACCAGGGTCAGCAGGAACAGGGCTGCCAGCTGGGTGGTGAAGGCCTTGGTGGAAGCCACGCCGATTTCCGGACCGGCACGGGTGATGAAACGCAGGGCGCATTCGCGCACGATGGCCGACTCGGGCACGTTGCACAGGGCCAGGGTGCGGTGGTGGCCCAGGGCCTTGGCGTGGCGCAAGGCGGCCAGGGTGTCCGCGGTCTCGCCGGACTGGGAAATGGCGATGACCAACTGGTCCGCCTGGGGCACGGATTCCCGGTAGCGGTATTCGCTGGCCGTTTCCACGGTGCAGGGAATGCCGGCCACGGCTTCGAGCCAGTAGCGGGCGGCCATGCCGGCGTGGCTGGAAGTGCCGCAGGCCAGGATCAGCACCGAGGTGGCACCGCCCAGCAGGGTTTCCGCTTCGGCCCCGAAGAGGCCGGCCTGCAGGCTCTTGGCGCCGCCCACCATTTCCAGGGTGTTGGCCAGGGCGTCGGGCTGCTCGAAGATTTCCTTCTGCATGTAGTGGCGGAAGCGGCCCAGTTCCACCGCGTCCGCCGACAGGCTGGAGAGGGCCACCGGCCGCTCCACCGGCGTGCCGTCGGCCCGGGCGACGCGCCAGCTTTCGGGACGCAGTTCGGCCACGTCGCCGTTTTCCAGATAGACGATGCGACGGGTCACCTGCAGCAGGGCGGAGGCATCCGAGGCCGCATAGTTGCCCTGCTCGCCGACACCCAGGAGCAGGGGCGAACCTTCCCGGGCAACGATGACCCGGCCCGGTTCGTCTTCCTTGACCACGGCGATGGCGTAGGCGCCCTGGAGGCGCTGCACCGTGCGGCAGACGGCTCGGAACAAATCAGGCTCGCTCTTCAGGGTGTCGTGGATCAGGTGGGCGATGGTTTCCGTATCGGTCTCGGAGGAGAAGCTATAGCCCAGGGCCGACAGTTCGGCGCGCAGGGACTCGTAGTTCTCGATGATGCCGTTGTGCACCACCGCCAGACCTTCGGAGATGTGGGGATGGGCGTTGCGCTCGGAAGGCACGCCATGGGTGGCCCAGCGGGTGTGGGCGATGCCGGTCTCGCTGGTGGCTCCGGTGCTGTCGGCCTGGGCCGCCAGTTCGGCCACCCGGCCGACGCTGCGCAGGCGTTGCAGGCCGCCGTTGAGGATGGCCAGGCCGGCAGAGTCGTAACCCCGGTACTCCAGCTTGCGCAGGCCTTCCAGGAGGACGGGGACGATATTGTTACGGGCTGCCGCCGCGACGATGCCGCACATGGCTCAGCTCCCCGCCATTTCCAGGGCCCGCTTGGCGAACCAGGGACCCAGGCCGTAGAGACCGCCCATGGCCAGGGCCATCAGCACGGTGCCGGCCACCAGTTGCTTGCCCGCCTTGGCGCAATCGGCCCAGTGCTTCCAGCAGAAATAGAGGGGCCCCAGCACCGGCACCAGCAGGGCACAGGCGCCCCAGCGCCAGCCGTGGGCGAAGGAGGCGGGAATGGTGTCGATGTAGCCCACTAGGAGCAGCATGCCGCCGCCGGCCACGGCCAGGGCGACGGTCAGTACGTAAAGGGTGAAATAGGCGTCCATGGAACTTCCTTACTTTTTGACTTTTTCGGGGCGCTTCCAGCCGGCCAGGCTGACCTGGCGGGCGCGGGAAACGGTGAGGGAATCGGCGGGGGCGTCCTTGGTCAGGGTGGTGCCGGCCCCCAGGGTGGCACCGCGGCCCACGGTGACCGGGGCCACCAGCTGGGAGTCGGAACCGATGAAGGCATCGTCCTCGATGACGGTGCGGTGCTTGTTGGCGCCGTCGTAGTTGCAGGTGATGGTGCCGGCACCGATGTTGACCCGCTGGCCCACGGTGGCATCGCCCACGTAGGCCAGGTGGTTGGCCTTGGAACCGGGGCCAAGAATGCTGTTCTTCAGTTCGACGAAATTGCCCACATGGGCCTCGGCCCCCAGCTCGGTACCCGGCCGCAGGCGGGCGTAGGGACCGACGATGGCATCGGGTCCGACGACGGCCCCTTCCAGGTGGCTGAAGGCAGCAATGCGGGCGCCGGCCTTGACCGTGACGTTCTTCAGGACGCAGTAGGGACCGATGTCCACGGCTTCCTCCAGCACCACCTCGCCTTCGAAGACGCAGCCCACGTCGATGGCCACGTCGCGGCCGCAGCGGAGCTGGCCGCGCACGTCGAGCCGGGCCGGGTCGGCCAGGCGCACGCCCTGCTCCAGCAGGCCGTGGGCCAGGCGCAACTGATAGACCCGCTCCAGCTCGGCCAGCTGCACCTTGCTATTGACCCCGGCCACCTCCCATTCGCCTTCCGGCTGGGCCGTATGCACCGGCACCCCGTCCGCCACCGCCAGGGCCACCACGTCGGTCAGGTAGTACTCGCCCTGGGCATTGTCGTTGGAGAGGCGGGACAGCCAGTCCTTAAGGCGGGCCGTGGGCAAAGCCATGATGCCCGTGTTGGTTTCCCGTACCAGGCGCTCGGCCGGAGTGGCGTCCTTTTCCTCGACAATGCGCTGCACCCGGCCGGCGCTGTCGCGGATGATGCGCCCGTAGCCCTTGGGATTTTCCAGATCCACCGTCAATACCGCCAGGCCGTCGCCGGCGGCCTGCACCAGCCGCTGCAGGGTGGCGGCCTGGATCAGGGGCACATCGCCGTAAAGCACCAGGGTCATGCCCTCGCCATCCAGCAGGGGCAGGGCCTGCATCACCGCGTGGCCGGTGCCCAGCTGGGGTTCCTGCACGGCACAGGCCACATCGGCTGCAGCCAGGGCGCTGCGCACCACTTCGCCGCCGTGGCCCACAACCAGGCAGATACGGGACTGGCCCAGATGGCGGGCGGTATCCAGGACGTGGGCAGCCAGGGCCTTGCCGGCAATGGGATGAAGCACCTTGGGCAGATGGGAATGCATGCGCTTTCCCTGGCCGGCGGCGAGGATGACGATATTCATGGGACTTTTCCGCGATACAGAAGCGACACGGCCGCCGGGGCGGCCATGGGGAGGGGATCAGGCGCTCTTCTTCTCTTCCTGGCCGGAGAGGATGTCGCCGAGGAGCTGTTTGCCCTTGTTGGAAACAAACCAGTGCAGCACGTTCTTTTCGTTGATGCGGGTTTCGATGATGCCGAGGTTTTTCAGCACGGTCAGACGCTGGCTGATCAGCTCCCGGCCCAGACCGGTCTTCTCGGCCAGGCCGGCCAGATTGCCGTACACGTAGTTCTCTTCGGCAATGGCGCGTACCAGTTCGACGTCGTTGTAGGACAGGGCTTCCTTCGGCAGTTCCTTGACCACGGCTTCCTGGGCTTCCGGGACCGCCTCCGGCTTGCGCTCCTGCAACTGGCGCACATCGTCCTTGACCAGGTCGAGCTGGGACAGCAGCTTGTTGGCCATGTTTTCGAACAGGCGGCGGGAAACCACCACATAGAGCAGGCAGAAGCCGGCCAGGACGAAGAAATCCACCGGACGGGTGCGGGCCCCCTCGAGCAGATTGCTGGAAATCATGTTGAGGAAAAGAGGCACGGTCAGGGCCGCCACCATGCCCAGCACCGGATACTTCAGCCACTCGCGCACCTCGGGTTCCACCTGGCGGTCGCGCAGGAAAAAGTTGGCGATACCACCGAGAATGCCGGCGACGACGAGGATGCCGAGGATGATCAGGAGATGCCCGTCGAGGGCACCGAAAGTTTGGCTTACTTGCATCGCTTTTTGCAGTTCCATGTCCATGGGGCCTCCCGTCCCGCGCAGACCGTAATATGCCACAGGGGAAGACCCCTGCAAAACAAAACCCCGCCACGGGGGCGGGGTTTTCTGTCGTGCCGTTTTCCGGATGCCTCAGCGGGGCAGTTCGGAAGCGCCGGTCAGGAAGGCATCGACCTCCCGCGCGGCCTGACGGCCTTCGCGGATGGCCCACACCACCAGGGACTGGCCGCGGCGCACGTCGCCGGCAGCGAAGACCTTGGGCACGTTGGTGGCGTAGCAGCCGGCACCGTCGGTGGTCGCCTTGGCGTTGCCGCGGGCATCCTTGTCCACACCGAAGGCTTCCAGCAGGCCGGCCACCGGATTGGTGAAGCCCATGGCCAGCAGCACCAGGTCGGCGGGAATCTCGAACTCGGAACCGGCCACTTCCACCATCTTGCCGTCCTTCCACTCCACGCGCACGGCCTTCAGGGCCTTGACGTTGCCGTTGCCGTCACCAATCAGCTCCTTGGTGGACACGGCGAAGTCCCGGGTGCAGCCTTCGTCGTGGGAGGAAGAGGTACGCAGCTTGAGCGGCCAGTAGGGCCAGGTCAGGGCCTTGTTCTCTTCCACCGGGGGCTTGGGCATCACTTCGAACTGGGTGATGGAAGCCGCACCGTGGCGGTTGGAGGTACCGACGCAGTCGGAGCCGGTGTCGCCGCCGCCGATGACGACGACGTGCTTGCCGTCGGCGCGGATGGGGTTCTTGCCGTCGCCGGCCACTTCCTTGTTCTGCGGAATGAGGAACTCCAGGGCGTAATGCACGCCCTTCAGTTCCCGGCCCGGCACGGGCAGGTCGCGCGGGACTTCGGAACCGCCGGTCAGCACCACGGCGTCGAATTCCTTGCTCAGCTGCTCGGCAGAAACCACGGTGGTGGCGTCATTGACGATGCCGGCCGGCAGGGTCTTGGTGCCGACGATGGTCTTGGTGCGGAAGGTCACACCCTCGGCCTGCATCTGTTCCATGCGGCGGTCGATCAGGCCCTTCTCCAGCTTGAAGTCGGGGATGCCGTAACGCAGCAGGCCGCCGACCCGGTCGTTCTTCTCGAACACGGTCACGTCGTGACCGGCACGGGCCAGCTGCTGGGCTGCAGCCAGGCCGGCGGGACCGCCGCCGACGATGGCAACCTTCTTGCCGGTCTTGACCTTGGCGGGCTGGGGCTTGACCCAACCGTTTTCCCAGGCCTTGTCGATGATGGCGTGCTCGATGGACTTGATGCCCACGGGCGCCTCGTTGATGCCCAGGGTGCAGGCAGCTTCGCAGGGCGCCGGGCAGATGCGGCCGGTGAACTCGGGGAAGTTGTTGGTCGAGTGCAGGACGGCGATGGCCTCTTCCCAGTTGCCGCGGTAAACCAGGTCATTCCAGTCGGGAATGATGTTGTTCACCGGGCAGCCGTTGTTGCAGAAGGGAATGCCGCAATCCATGCAGCGCGCCCCCTGGGTCTTGGCATCGGCGTCGGACAGGTGACCGACGAATTCCTTGTAGTGCTTGAGCCGCGCCTCGACAGGCTCGTAAGCCTCGGACAGACGCTGGAACTCCATGAAACCAGTAGGCTTGCCCATTTATGCGGCCTCCTTCTGCTTGCTGTTCTTGGCGGCGAGTTCCGCCAGAGCGCGGCGGTACTCGTTCGGCATGACCTTGACGAACTTGGCGCGGTAGGTGCTCCAGCCGTCCAGGATCTGCTTGGCCCGGGTGGAGCCGGTCATTTCCAGGTGGCGTTCGACCAGACCCTTGAGCAGGGCTTCGTCGGCCATGGCCAGATGGCGGATGTCCACCTTGCCGTGGCTGGTGACGTCGCCAAACTCGCCCAGTTTCTCGGAAGCAGCTTCTTCTTCCGGCACCGGCTCCAGGGCGACCTGGGCCAGGTTGCAGCGGGATTCGAAAGTGCCGTCCTCGTCCAGGACGTAGGCCACGCCGCCGGACATGCCGGCAGCGAAGTTGCGGCCGGTCTGGCCCAGCACGACGACGGTGCCGCCGGTCATGTATTCGCAACCGTGGTCGCCCACGCCTTCCACCACCGCGGTGGCACCGGAGTTGCGCACGCAGAAGCGTTCGCCGCCGACACCGTTGAAGAACACTTCACCTTCGATGGCACCGTACAGAACGGTGTTGCCGACGATGATGTTCTCGGCGGTGTTGCCGCGGAAGGCCTTGGGGGCCTTGATGACGATGCGGCCACCGGAGAGGCCCTTGCCCACGTAGTCGTTGCCTTCGCCAGTCAGCTCGAAGGTCACGCCCTTGGCCAGGAAGGCGCCAAAGCTCTGGCCGGCGGTACCGGTCAGGTTCACGTGGATGGTGTCATCCGGCAGACCGGCGTGACCGTAACGCTTGGCCACCTCACCGGCCAGCATGGCGCCGGCGGTGCGGTTCACGTTGATGATCTCGGTGTTGATCACCACCTTCTCGCCCTTTTCCAGGGCGGGCTTGGCCTGCTCGATCAGCTTGTGGTCGAGGGCCTTGCCCAGATTGTGATCCTGGGTCTCGCAGTGCAGACGGGCCACATCGGCACCCACGGGCGGCATGTAGAAGATCTTGGAGTAATCCAGGCCACGGGCCTTCCAGTGCTCCACACCGGCGCGCATGTCGAGCAGGTCGGCACGGCCGATCAGGTCGTCCAGCTTGCGGATGCCCATGGAGGCCATGATCTCGCGCACTTCTTCGGCAACGAAGAAGAAGTAGTTCACCACGTGCTCCGGCTGGCCGGAGAACTTGGCGCGCAGGGTCGGGTCCTGGGTGGCCACGCCCACCGGGCAGGTGTTGAGGTGGCACTTGCGCATCATGATGCAGCCTTCCACCACCAGCGGCGCGGTGGCGAAGCCGAACTCGTCGGCACCCAGCAGGGCGCCGATGACCACGTCGCGGCCGGTCTTCATCTGGCCGTCCACCTGGACGCGGATGCGGCCGCGCAGACGGTTCAGCACCAGGGTCTGCTGGGTTTCGGCCAGGCCGAGTTCCCAGGGAGTGCCGGCGTGCTTGATGGAGGACAGGGGGGATGCACCGGTACCGCCGTCATGGCCGGCGATCACCAGGTGATCGGCCTTGGCCTTGGAGACGCCGGCAGCCACGGTACCCACGCCCACTTCGGACACCAGCTTCACCGAGATGGAGGACACCGGATTCACGTTCTTCAGATCGTGGATCAGCTGGGCCAAGTCTTCGATGGAGTAGATGTCGTGGTGCGGCGGGGGGGAAATCAGGCCGACGCCGGGCACGGAGTGACGCAGGGCACCGATGTACTCGGAAACCTTGTGACCGGGCAGCTGACCGCCTTCACCGGGCTTGGCGCCCTGGGCCATCTTGATCTGGATCTGGTCCGCATTGGCCAGGTACTCGGCGGTAACGCCGAAGCGGCCGGAAGCCACCTGCTTGATGGCGGAACGCAGGGAGTCGCCTTCCTTCAGCTCCAGATCGCGGGCGATACGGCCGGCACCGATGATCTCGGACAGCTTCTGGCCAGCCTTCACCGGCTTGAAGCGGTTGGCATCCTCGCCACCTTCACCGGTGTTGGACTTGCCGCCGATGCGGTTCATGGCCACGGAAAGGGTGGTGTGGGCCTCGGTGGAGATGGAGCCCAGGGACATGGCGCCAGTCGCGAAGCGCTTGACGATTTCCTTGGCGGGTTCCACTTCTTCCAGGGGCACCGGAGCGCCGGCCGACTTGATCTCGAACAGACCGCGCAGCGTCAGGTGACGCTTGGACTGGTCGTTGATGATCTTGGCGTACTCCTTGTAGGTGTCCATCTTGCCGGAGCGGGTGGAGTGCTGCAGCTTGGCGATGGCATCCGGGGTCCACATGTGGTCTTCGCCGCGGATACGGAAGGCGTATTCGCCGCCGGTCTCCAGGCTCTCGGCCAGCACGGGGTCGCTGCTGAAAGCGGCACGGTGCACACGCAGGGCCTCTTCGGCCACCTGCAGGATGCCGATACCTTCCACCTGGGTGGCGGTGCCGGCGAAGTACTTCTTCACCAGTTCGGAGGAAAGGCCGATGGCTTCGAAGATCTGGGCGCCACAGTAGGACTGGTAGGTGGAAATGCCCATCTTGGACATGACCTTGTTCAGACCCTTGTTGACGGCCTTGATAAAGCGCTTCTGGGCGTCGTAGGCGGTGACGTTGCCCGGCAGGTTGCCGGCGATCTCGGCCAGGGTGTCCATGGTCAGCCAGGGACAGACGGCTTCGGCGCCATAACCGGCGAGCAGGGCGAAGTGGTGGGTTTCCCGGGCGGAACCGGTATCCACCACCAGGCCGGTGGAAGTGCGCAGACCTTTCTTCACCAGGTGGTGATGCACGGCGGAAGTGGCCAGCAGGGCGGGGATCGGCGCCTTCTCGGCACAGACGCTGCGATCGGACAGGATCAGCACGTTGTAGCCGTCGGCCACGCTCTTCTCGGCGGCGGCGCAGACAGCCTCCAGGGCCTTCTCGCAACCGGCAGCGCCTTCGGCGGCAGGCCAGGTGATGTCCAGCACCAGGGACTTGTAACGGCCCGAGGTGGAACGGTCGATGGCGCGCAGCTTGGCCAGGTCGGCGTTGGTCAGCACCGGCTGGTGCACTTCCAGACGCAGGGGCGGATTGGTTTCATCCACGCCCAGCAGGTTCGGCTTGGGACCGATGAAGCTGGTCAGGGACATGACGATCTCTTCCCGGATGGGGTCGATCGGCGGGTTGGTCACCTGGGCGAACAGCTGCTTGAAGTAGTTGTAGAGCGGCTTTTCCTTGTTGGAAAGCACGGTCAGGGGGCTGTCGTTACCCATGGAGCCGGTGGCTTCCTCACCCTGGGCAGCCATGGGCTGCAGGATGAACTTCACGTCTTCCTGGGTAAAGCCGAAAGCCTGCTGCTGGTCGAGCAGAGGCACGTCGGCCTTGGGCGCCTCGCTGCCGGCTTCCGGCAGGTCGCCGAGGAAGTAGCGGGATTCTTCAATCCACTTGCGGTAGGGCTTGGCGCCGGAAAGGGACTTCTTCAGCTCGGAGTCGTCGATGATGCGGCCCTGTTCCATGTCGATCAGGAACATCTTGCCGGGCTGCAGGCGCCACTTCTTGACGATTTTCTCTTGCGGGAAGGTCAGCACGCCCATTTCGGAGGCCATCAGCACCAGGTCGTCCTCGGTCACCAGATAGCGGGCGGGACGCAGACCGTTGCGGTCCAGGGTGGCACCGATCTGGCGGCCGTCGGTGAAAGCCACGGCGGCGGGGCCGTCCCACGGTTCCATCAGGGCGGCGTGGTACTCGTAGAAGGCGCGACGCTCTTCGTCCATGAGGGGATTGCCGGCCCAGGCTTCGGGGATCAGCATCATCATGGCCTGGGCCATGGAGTAACCACCCATGACCAGCAGTTCCAGCGCGTTGTCGAAACAGGCGGAGTCGGACTGGCCGTCCACGATCAGGGGCCACAGCTTGTCCAGGTCTTCCTTCAGCCACTTGGAGGACATGGCCTTCTGGCGGGCCTTCATCCAGTTCACGTTGCCGCGCACGGTGTTGATTTCACCGTTGTGGGCAATCATGCGGAAGGGGTGGGCCAGATCCCAGGTGGGGAAGGTGTTGGTGGAGAAGCGCTGGTGCACCAGGGCCAGGGCGGAGACGAGGCGCTCGTCCTGCAGGTCCAGGTAGTACTCGCCCACCTGATGGGCCAGCAGCATGCCCTTGTAGTTGATGGTGCGGGAGGACAGGGACGGAATGTAGAACTGCTTGCCGTCGTCCAGCTTCAGCTTGCGCACGGCATGCTCGACCCGCTTGCGGATGACGAACAGCTTGCGTTCGAAGGCGTCCTGGTCGCCGACGTTCTCGCCCTTGGCGATGAACACCTGGCGCATGACCGGCTCGATCTCGCGGGCAGCGGCAGCCAGGCCGGCATTGTCCCGGGGCACGTCGCGCCAGCCGAGGAAGGTCTGGCCTTCTTCGTGCACGATGCGGGCCACGGCGGATTCGGCGGCGGCACGACCGTTGGAGGACTGGGGCAGGAACACGATACCGCAGGCGTACTCGCCTTCCTTGGGCAGGTTGATGCCCAGTTTGGCGGCTTCGGCACGCAGGAAGGCATCGGGCATCTGAATCAGGATGCCGGCGCCATCACCCAGCAGCGGGTCATAACCGGTAGCGCCGCGGTGGTCGAGGTTTTTCAGGATCAACAGACCCTGTTCAACGATACCGTGGCTCTTCTTGTTCTTGATATGGGCAACGAAACCGACGCCGCAGGCATCCTTTTCGTTGGCCGGGTCGTACAGGCCCTGCCGCCCGGGAACGGCCCCACCAGGGACAACACTATCCATCACGCTAGAGTCCTTTTTATGAATTAAGACTGCCGCCTGGATAAACCGAACGGCGTCAAAAAAGCCGGTGCGGACGGCACCGGCCTTTTCTGTGCAAAAAGCAACACTATAGTGTAGCCCGAAAACCGTGAGCCATCAAGGCTTTGCCCAACAATGCCCCGATCGCCCGCCAGTACTCAAACCCGACCTGCACTCCTGGGAAGTCACACTAAAGTGATAGCCAGCTTTTGACCAACGCACCATACCCCATTTGGTGCACCGGATTTCAGGCGGCAGACACCCGGGCGGCAATGGCGGCGGCTATCTGCTCGTCGCTGGCCGCATCGCTCACCACCGCATCGCCGATGCCGCGGAACAGCACCAGGCGCAGCTTGCCCGCTTCCACCTTCTTGTCGTGGCGCATCAATTCCAGGTAACGCTCCACCCCCAGGTCCGGACCGCTGACGGGCAAGCCGGCCAGACGGAAGACGGACTCCACCCGGGCCACCTCGGCCGGACCGATCCAGCCGAGACGGGCCGACAGTTCCGCCGCCATCACCGTTCCGGCCGCCACGGCCTCGCCATGGAGCCAGACGCCGTAACCCAGGCCGGTCTCGATGGCATGGCCGAAGGTATGCCCCAGGTTGAGCAGGGCCCGCTCACCCGTTTCCCGCTCGTCCCGGGCCACCACCTCGGCCTTGTGGGCGCAGGAGCGATACACGGCCTCGGCCAGCAGGGCCTTGTCCCGTGCCAGCAGGCCGGGCAGGCTGGACTCGATCCAGCCCAGGAACTGGGGATCCCGGATCAGGCCGTACTTGATCACCTCGGCCAGGCCGGCCTTCAGTTCCCGTTCCGGCAGGGTGTCCAGGGTATCGATGTCGGCCAGCACCAGCTTGGGCTGGTAGAAGGCGCCGATCATGTTCTTGCCCAAGGGGTGATTGATGGCCGTCTTGCCGCCCACCGAAGAGTCCACCTGGGACAGCAGGGTGGTGGGCACCTGGATGAAGGGCATGCCGCGCTGGTAGCAGGCGGCGGCAAAACCGGTGGTGTCGCCGATGACCCCGCCGCCCAGGGCGATCAGGGTGGTGGAACGTTCGGCCCGGCTTTCCAGCAGGGCGTCGAAAATCCGGTTGAGGGTCGGCCAGTCCTTGAACTCCTCCCCATCGGGCAGCACCACCTGGGAAACGGCCACGCCATTGGCCCGCAGCAGGGCCGCCAGGGGCTCCAGATAAAGGGGCGCCACGGTCTCGTTGCTGACGATGACCGCCTTCTTGCGCCCCAGGTGGGGCAGGATCAGGTCGGCGCGCTGCAGCAGGCCGCTGCCGATGTGGATGGGATAGGAGCGGTCGCCCAGGGCGACCTGCAGGGTTTGCTGAGTCATGGCGTGGAAGGCGTTGGCGGTGCGGGAGCCGGCTCGACGCCCACCAGGGGCGCCGACTGGGTGACGCGCAGCAGGAGCTGCACCGAGGCGTTGGCGGAGTGGGAAGAGGCGTCGATGACCATGTCCGCCACCTCCCGGTAGAGGGGGTCCCGTTGCACATAGAGCTGGCGCAGCCGCCCCAGGGGATCGGCCACCTGCAGCAGGGGACGGTTACGGTCGTTGCGGGTGCGGGCATAGAGCAGCTCGGGCGGGGCGCAGAGATAGACGACGAAGCCGCCGGCCTTGATGGCCTCCCGGTTCTCGGGGCTGAGCACGACGCCGCCGCCGGTGGCCATGACCAGGCCGCTTTCCCGGGACAGGTCCTCGATCACCATGGACTCCCGCTTGCGGAAGCCGGCCTCGCCCTCGATCTCGAAAATCACCGGAATGGAAACGCCGGTACGGCTTTCCACCTCATGGTCGGAGTCGACAAAACGCTTCCCCAGGCGCTTGGCCAGGAGACGTCCGATGGTGGTCTTGCCGGCCCCCATGAGGCCCACCAGAATTATGTTGTCTTGCTTGGTTTTCACCCGGCCATTGTACCAGCAGGCGCCCCGGCCCAAATGCCCACCAGGGCCCGCCGGCCGCGCTTGGCCAACTTGCCGGCCCGGCGCAGGGCTTCCTTCGGCTCCCGGCAGGATTGCTCGACAAAGGCATTGCAGGCAGCCCAGCGCCCCTCCGCCAGGGGCAGCACCGCCACCGCCCGGCCGCCGTCCACCCAGGCCAGGAGACTGAGTTCCGGACGGTCCCAGGAGGCGGCCACCAGTTCCATGCACTCCTCCCGGGGCAGGCCCAGGGCCACCAGGGCATCGATGGGGGAATCGTGCTCGGAACGGAGCACGGCGGGGAAATACTGCAGTTCGCTATCCATGGGCCGCTTCTAACATGGGCCCGCCGCCCGTGGCAACGAGAGGACCGTAAGGGCACCCGTTCTTGTGCTGCCCCGGTGGGGCAGGCACAATCCGGGGCTTCTGGAGTCTCGTCCCATGAAATACGACATCGTTATCGTCGGCGGCGGCCTAGCCGGCCTGGCCTTCGCCTGCGCCCTCAAGGAATCCCGCCTGAAGATCGCCCTGGTGGAAGGCCGCGCCCCGAGCCGGCCCGAAGGCTGGGATGCGCGCATCTACGCCATCAGCCCGGCCAATGCCCGTTTCCTCGCCGACATCGGCGTGTGGAAGCACCTGGACGCCGGCCGCATGGCGCCGGTGCGGGCCATGGAAGTGTATGGCGACGGCGACAGCCGCCTCGACTTCTCCGCCTACCAGAGCGGCGTGCCAGAACTGGCCTGGATTCTCGAGTCCTGCCTGATGGCCCAGGAGCTGTGGGAGAACGTCAAGCGCCAGGGCAATGTGGACATCCTCTGCCCGGCCACGCCCCGGGAACTGGAATTCCGCGCCGACGCCACCCTGCTGCACCTGGAAGACGGCAGCAGCCTCTCCGCCCGTCTGCTGGTGGGGGCCGACGGCCGCGAATCCTGGGTGCGCAACCGGGCCGGCCTCGCCGCCCACTACAGCCCCTACGGCGAAAAGGGCCTGGTGGCCAACTTCAGCACCGAAAAGCCCCACGGCGACATCGCCTATCAGTGGTTCCGCGACGACGGCGTGCTGGCCTACCTGCCCCTGCCGGGCAACCGCATCTCCATCGTCTGGTCCACCCCGGACGCCCACGCCGACGCCCTCGCCGCCCTGCCTGCCGAAGAGCTGTGCGCCCGGGTGGCCGCCGCCGGCAACCACACCCTGGGCCAGCTGGAACTGCTGACGCCGGCCGCCGCCTTCGCCCTCAAGCTGATGCGGGTGCCCGAGCCGACGGCACCGCGCCTGGCCCTGATCGGCGACGCTGCCCACGGCATCCATCCCCTTTCCGGCCACGGCATCAACCTGGGCTACCGGGACGCCAAGACCCTGGCCGAGATCATTGCCGCTGCCGCGCCCTGGCAGGACATCGGCGACGCCCGCCTGCTGGCCCGCTACCGCCGCGCCCGCAAGGAGGAGGTGATGCTGCTGCAGACCACCACCGACGGCCTGCGCCGCCTCTTCCGCGAAGACCTGCCCGGCTTGAAGCCCCTGCGCAATCTGGGCCTCAACCTGGTGAACCGCCTCGGCCCCGTGAAAAGCGCCCTGGTGCGTTACGCCCTCGAATCCTGAAGTTTCCCCACCGGAGTCCTCCATGCGACAACTCAAATTCCTGGCCGCCCTGTTCTGCGCCGGCGCCCTCCTCTCCCTGCCGGCCGCCGCCGACGAAGCCTCGGTGAAAAAGGCCGTGGAAGACAAGATCAACGGCAAGGTGCAGAGCGTCACCAAGTCCGGCTATCTGGGCCTCTACGAGGTCTTCGCCGACGGCCAGGTGCTGTACACCGACGAGAAGGTCAGCGTGCTGCTGATCGGCACCCTGGTGGACGGCAAGACCATGCAGAACGTCACCGCCGAACGCCTGAAGAAACTGACCGCCGTGAAGTTCTCCGAACTGCCCCTGGAGCTGGCGGTGAAGCAGGTCAAGGGCAACGGCAAGCGCGTCCTGGTGACCTTCGAGGACCCCAACTGCGGCTACTGCAAGCGCCTCATCAAGGATCTGCAGAAGCTGGACAACATCACCATCTACACCTTCCTCTATCCCATCCTCTCGGCCGACTCCCTGGAGAAGTCCAAGCAGGTGTGGTGCGCCAGCGACCGGGCTGCCGCCTGGAGCACCATGATGACTTCCGCCAAGCCCTTCACCGGCCGCACCGACTGCGACACCGGCCCGGTGCAGAAGTCCTTTGAACTGGGTCGCCGCCTCAACATCACTGGCACCCCGACCCTGTTCTTCGCCGACGGCGAACGCATCCCCGGCGCCGTGCCCCTGGACGTCATCGAGAAAAAGCTGAACAGCCTGGGCCACTGAGCCCTCCGGCCAACGCCGGAAAGCACAAGGGCCGCTGATGCGGCCCTTGTCGTTTGCAGCCGCCGCCTTCAGGCGGCCGAGACCTTGAACTGACCCACCAGCTGATCCAGGGTACGTACTGCACCGCTGGTGAGGGCGGTGCTGCGGCTGGATTCATCCACCGACTGGCGCACCGCCTCGGCTGCCACGGCGATGGTCTCGATGCGGCCGCCGGTGGCGCGGGTAGCCGCCTCCAGCTCGTCGATGGTGGCGAACAGGTGCTCCAGGATGTCCTGCACTTCCTGCTTTTCCGAAGCCGCATCCGCCGCCAGGCGCAGTCCCTCTTCCAGTTCGCTCATGCCGGTGTCCATGCTCACCACCGCATCCTCGGCCCGGGACTGGACCCCGCCGATCATGGCGGCGATCTCCTTGGTAGCATCGGCAGTGCGCTCGGCCAGCTTGCGCACCTCGTCGGCCACCACGGCAAAGCCCCGGCCTGCCTCGCCGGCCCGGGCCGCCTCGATGGCGGCATTGAGGGCCAGCAGGTTGGTCTGGCTGGCGATCTCGTGGATCACCGTGCCGATGCGACCGATCTCCGCCGTGCTGCTTTCCAGGTCCCGGATGGTGCGGGTGGCGCCGCCCACGGACTCCAGGATGCCGGCGCTGCGGGACTGCACCAGTTCCATCTGGCGCCGGGCCTCGGCCGTCACCTGGGCGACCGCCTCGCGCATAGCCTCCACCTTCTGGCTGGCGGCGTTGATGTCCTCCACCTGGCCCCGGATGGATTCCTCGGTTTCCCGCATCTCCGCCGCCATCTGGGCCGACGCCAGGGCCGTGGCCCGGCTCTTTTCCTGCAGGGTGCCGTTGGTGCCGTCGATCTCGCCGGAGGTCTGGATCACCCGGCGGATGATCTGTTCCAGGTTGTCGATGAAGCTGTTGATCCACTGGGACATGACCGTGGTTTCGTCGCTGCCTCCCTCACTGGTGGGCAGACGCTGGCTGAGGTCGCCGCCGCCCTCGGCGATGGAGCGCAGCACGCTGCTGCTCTTGCGCAGGCGCTGGCTCAGGGGCTTCATGCCGAACAGGTTGAAGAAGAAGCCGCCGCCGATGACCAGGCCCAGCTCCAGCAGGCGGGCCGGCAGGCCGGACAGGCCCAACAGCTCCTGCACCCCGACGCCCAGGCCCCAGGCCAGGATCACCACCAGCCAGTACAGCTTCTGCAGCTTGTAGGCGATGCTGCGGTAGCGATAGACCTCCTCCAGGTCGGCCTCGCACATCATGCCCCAGCGGTCCGGCGAGCCGGGCAGGCTGAAGGTGACGCCCTTGCCGATCACCGGCACATGGCGGTAGTCGGAATAGCCCGGATAGGTGACGAACAGGTTCTGCCCCTTGCGGATGGTTTCCCGCACGCCGGGGTGCAGCTGGCCCGTGGCCGGGTCGTTGAACACCAGTTCCAGTTCCGTGTGCTCCCGCACCCGCACGGTGCCGTAGTCGGTGCGCACCCCCTGCTTCAGGTTGTCTCCCAGGGAGAAGGTGGCGTCCTCGAAACGGGAACGGGAGAGGGCCGTGCCCGGCTGGATGGACGGGTCGAACTCGGCCTTGACCATGAACAGGTAGTTGTCCCCCGAATCCCGGAAGATGTGCCCCGCCTCCCGCTGGATCAGGTCTCCCACCACGTCGTTGGGTACCCGGCCGCAGACCGCCCCGGCGAATTCCCCGGCCACGTTGATGGGCAGGTAGAACATCAGGGTCACTGCATCGTGGAAACGGGAAGAGGACGGCCCCAGAACCTTGGTCACCGGGTCCACATAGGGGCCGTGCAGGAAGCGTCCCTGGAGGCCGGCGGCGACGGCCCGGGCGGGCAGGTCCCGGGCGCCGACCCGGCTGCCCTGGGTGGATTCCAGCACCACCCCGTTGCTGTCGATGAGGAACAGCTCGGAGAAGTCCCGGGCGAAGCTCTTCTTCTCCTGGAACAGGCTGCGGGGCCGCTGGGGATGCAGGGCCTGGAGGTCCCCGGCCAGGGTTTCCAGGTGGTGCCAGCACTGCTCGGCCCAGCTTTGCAGGATGCGCACCCGGGTCGAGGCGAAGCCCTCGAAGGCCTGTTCCAGCACGGGGTAGCGGTCCCGGTTGAGGTAGGTGGCCCAGCCCATGGCGATCTTGCCGGTCTTGCCACCCAGAGGCAGCCAGCCTTTCTCGCGGCTGGACAGGGACATGGAAGGACTCTGCAGCATCTGTTCTCTCCGTATTTTTGTGTATTAGTTCACATTCTTTAGCAAGGGCGATGCCAACCCCGTACGGCGAAACGGGAAAATTCCTGCAGCCGCGTCCGCCGGACCCCGCAGGGGAAAAGGCCCCAAATGAAAAGGGGAGCCCGAGGCTCCCCTGCTGCACCGAAAGTGTCACCGCACAATATTTTCTTGAAATCGCGAAAATTCATATGGTTGAGTCATGGTTTCAAGCAATTGACTCACAGCCCCTAGATTACTCGGCTCGACAAAAAGATGTAAGTGCCTAATTTGTTAGCCTTTCAAACAACTATTGTTTTGAGGATGGCTGCGGAGGCCCGCGCGACAATCTCGTTTCAAGTTACCAAAGAGAAGGAGCGACTTCTGCGAGCCATTCCCGATCATGACGCTCCAACCACGCCAATCCATTTCCCTCTATCGACTTCAATGCCTTGATGGAAACCCCGTGCTGGGAATTAAACAACTCCATGGCACGAGCTCGATGGCTAGCACGAAGGCGCTCAAATCGCTGCGCTCTCCAGGAGTTCCGTAAAGAAGGTTCTGAGCCTGCGAATGCCCGGACAAGACTCTTTTTCAACCCAGTTATTTCAGCAATCTGCCCGTAATCGTTACCTGCTTCCAGCAGACTTCTAAGTTGCACCTTCATCTGGTCGTTTAGCACACGAGGCCGATGTTCGAACGGCACACCAACCGAATCCAGCCACCGACATGCCTGGCACAATGGTATCCTCATTGCTTTTGCAGCACGGGTCACTGACCACTTGTCAAACTCGACCAGCTGCCGCAATCCTTCACGCCAGTCGCCCACCATGGCGTCAAGCTCATTAGATATCTCGGCTGACATAGCGCTTCGATACGCGTCGAAAAAGTGTTCCCCTGAGTCAAATAGGAATGCAATCAACACAGCATGCTTTAAAGGGTGGTGCAGTCCGGGGAAGCGCCTGGTCAACAAGCCGACGACTCCTGTGCCACTCGGATCGAGGTCGGTATCGGCAAGAAAGCCGAATCCAGGCACGTTTTCGAGATCACCGAACTCGACCTTTAAGTGCTGTCTGATCAGCAATGTACGAAGCGACCCATCAAATGAGACCCATCCGCGGTCTCGCGCTCCCTGCCGATACACAATTCTCAGGCGGTCGTCATCAAATATCACCGACATTTGGGCAATACTTGCGCTTATGTCAGCAATGCGCACCAACTTGGTGATTGACGCTCCATTAAGGTGCGGCAGACTTTCCCAATCGTTGCAGGAGTGATCCTCTGGCAAAGTCCAATCCCGAAGTCCCCGTCGCTGAGCGCTGCTTTTCAAGCGACGAAGCAGAATACCGTGATGGCGACATACCCAGACGGACGGCCACTGATGCTCAAGAATCCAGCGCGAAAACCCTAATTCACCTAGGTCGTGCTGTATGCACTCAGGGCAAGCCTTCAAAGGATGCGAAGCGCCCACCCGACTGGCCATCAACCCAAGCAGGTGTTTTGGCTCTGCCGCTCGCTGATTACAAACCGCTGCCAATGCCTGTTGGTAGCGTGGTGGTGAGATGAAATTAGCGTAGTACCCCAGCAGTGTCCTTTCCAACGCCAAGGTTTCCGAGGTGCCTAAGCAGTTGCCCGTTCTCTTGCTAAACTCCGACAGATTCTTCGGGAAATCATGCTTTAGCAAGAGACGAGAGGTCCCGAATAGCTGAACACAGGAATAGCTAGCATTTACATTGCCACTTAATCGGTGATACCGCGCGCACCAGGAGTACAAGGTCTCACCGTCGACCAGCGATGGCAGGTTGATTGGATATCCGTCGAATAGACCGATATCGGTACTCATGGACTTTTCCACCAAGGCTTCCGCTCATGTCTGCCCAGCGAATTCCGGTGGTACATAAGCGGTTATTGCGCCGGTCTTTTGATAGCCGCGCCCCGCCTTTCGATACTCTTTTCCCGGGCAGGGACCTGACCAATCAAGATGGATTCCTTTAGCCTCAAGCTGTTTCTTAAACGGAGCAACGGGAATGACTGCCAACGAAACAAGGTAATGATAAACATCGCTAGCGCGGTGATGTTCAAGCCCGGCATCTTCGGTGATGAGACTTCGAGCGACGACCTTTCCATGGTGGCGAGCCATCGCCCACAGTACGCGCCGCGCATAGAAATGCCATTGAGACTCCTGGAATTCAATACACGCTGCACGAGTTAGGGGGAAGCAGATCGCATCCGGCCAGGCAGCTGGCTTGAACTCGGTGTTTCTAACTAACGACCCCATTGAAACTCGCATCGGCCGGTCAGAATCATTAAGAAGGCGAACGGCAGTTTTTTTGATTTCCTCAGCCCAATCAGCATCTCTCGGATGCACCTTGGCCGATGATCGCACCAGCTTCTTAGCCAGCTTAGAACTTCGCCTCTCTATCACCTTCTTCAAGGCTTCAATTCCCGCTTTCGACCCGGCGATAGCGATTCGCTTCATGGCTCCATAGTGATCACGCCATAAATCGCTAATATCGAGATTTTGGTCTATTGCAATTTTTGCCAGTCGATCAACGAGAAGACTCACTCCATCGGCGGTACGATTAACCGGAGTGGGAGCGTATGCGTTATCGGGAGGTACCTCATGTGCGACTACATAGGGGCCTTGAGCCTCAATATCGGCCAGCCTCTCCAGAAATGTCTCAGCGTCCTGAAACAGATAGTTTGCGAGCAATAGGTTCCTATTTAATGGCCCTTCAATTGCCCCCTTCGTTAAGCCGAGAAAGTGAAACCAATTCTCCGTCTTCCCCTTCGCATACGCTCGATCCAGTCGGGCAAGGAGCTCCGGCGAGTAGTAGGATTCCATCGCAGCTTGAAGACTCAACCGGTCGACTTTCTCAGCGCCCCAGCGAAATCCTCGCTCGAGCGCCCTTTCGCGGAGAACCCTGGGCAGGTTCTCGGCCAGCATTCTTTTCGGCACATGGGCCAATACAAGGTTTGCAAACCTTGCAATGTCCTTCTCTATACTGGATGCCACGTAGGCGGACGACTCTACCTCCGCCAGCTCAAACTGATATCCGCAACAACACCCCTGCCAGGGGGCGAGAGTCAGGTCTTTTGGTGATTCGATAGGGCAGCCGCATTCTGGGCAATTGTCCAGCAACCTCCACCCGTGCCTCCAACAGGCTGTGACAGTCGGGATTTGATGTGACCTGTGAAGATACGCAGTATCGAACTGAGCCACGTCTTCCTTAATGCATTCGAGGCAAATTCGCGTTGCGCCAGATTCGCCAACGCTTCTGCGGACATAATCAGCCGATGCCCAAGTCGCTGTGCTGGTGGTAAAGAGCCGAGTTATCGGGAGTAAGGTGCCTTCATGAATTAGCTTCTCCACGTTCACATTGAGGTCACCGGGCATTCTTTTTGCCAGGGCTTCAATTCGCGGCATGAACAAGTTGGACATAGCAAATGGTGATGAGCCGAATAGCTCCCGATACGTCTCAAGAGTTTTGGTATTTCCGCGCTCAATGTGAAAGCGACTGACACGAGATGCCAACGACTCATCAGGTAGTGATGCAGGGAAAAACGGCAGAATCTGACTCCTCTCCAGAATTACCGTGGCAGCAGACGCTGATTGATTAGCACTGCAGGCTGACTGCATACAAAGTCCCTTCTATGTGGGTGACTCAGGCGACGTCTCGGAATGCATCAAAGCCCTTGATGAGAAATTTTTTCAACCCCTCATTGCGGAGGTCATCGCCGTCACACTGGGCTTTTCCCTCAGCTCGCTTCTTCTCGGCGTTAGCTCGTTTAGCAGCTGTCTGCTTTGCGGCGGTCATCTCTCGCTCATGGGGACTCTTCTTCCGGCCAGCGGATTCCGGTGGTGCCATCTCCGACTCGGTGGTCAGAGGCGATTTGCTCCCGTATTGCTCGGCCATTGGCTCTTTGGAATTGTCTTTCGTCTGGCTCAGCAAGCCCCATTTGTTGGCATAGTGCTCGCAGCGAACGTCTTCAAAATCCAGGAGGCGAATAGGGTCGCGATGGACGAATCCTTCGATGAGGTCCCGATCCTTCTGCGAGAAATCGACCCCCTCATAAGCCTGCTGAAGATGCTCCACAGTGAGTGCTCGTTCATTCAAATCAAGCGCCAGTCGTTGGGCTGAATGACATATCCGGCATGCGTAGTCGCGAAATCCGCCGCTATATTGGAATAGGATTTTTCCTCCCGGATCGCTGAATGTCATAGGTTCAGGAAGCACGTAGTAGCGCCAAACGCCTGGCGCAATGCATTTGTGCCAGTCGAAGTCATCTAAACTGATGGGCTCAAAATCGAACGATCCAGCCGAACTCGTGCGTCTAACATCTTGAGAATAGCGATCCAACGCTCCTAGACCGAACGGATTGCCCATGAGGACCATCGGTATCCCGAAGTTCAGCAGACGGAGAAAGAACAGCGCAGCCAGACCGCCATGCGCCTTTCCAGAAAAATTGCGCTGCTGAATTTCATCAATTACCAGGACACCGACTGCATGGATTCTAAGAATAATGCCGACATGGACAGCGAGCTTCTCGTTGCTCAAACGGATGAGAGACGGTTGCGTCGAATAGCTTGTCCCGACTGCTTCGTCGATAGCGCAAAGGATATTTAGTAAGAGCCCACCGAGGGTTCCATCATGCGACATGGGTACATATAGCCACACTAGTTGGACCTGGTGTGACCAGCCAGCCGCCTTGTTTTCTGAGTGCACGATGCACTGGGGCAGCAGTCGTAATGCATTCTTAATCTCGTAGCTTTTTCCTGTTCCGGTTTCTCCGGATACACGGATACATTGGGCGTAGGCTGAAGATGATGGGAGCTCAGAAAGCTTCTTGCCGCTACATGCTGCCAACGCCATCGTTTCCTTTCGTATGCTTAACTGCCTTGGATCTCTCGATAGGTACCCCCGACGAATCATGCGGAATAGCCGCGTCGCCAGCTCCAAGGTAGTCGTCGTCGGCTCAAACAGCCGCTCCTGCATCAGATCAAGCAAGACGTGACGCTCACTATTGCTCAGGCTTGCTACATCAACTCCATCTAGCGGCGAATACCGGATGCGGGGCAAGATATCGTCGACCTGTAAAGCAGTAGCCAAGGGAGACAAGAACGGATGGCTCTCATCAGTAAGTTGTCCGAGTTCTATCGACATAGGTCAGCGCCCCGTATCCTGAAACTTAGTCAGTCGCTCGGTGAGCGCACTTTTTAGTTTCGATGATGAACTGATTGAAACAACGTTACTGGCTGCCGGCCCAACGGGATCGGAATGACCCTTGCGCCATTCCGTGGCTGGGGAAGTATTCTGGTTAGCAACCCGCCTTGTTGCTTGATCGAGCTGAGCAGCCTTTTCCTGCCGCTGGTTTTCCCGCACACGTTCCCGCTTAACCTTGGCCTCAGTGCGACGGCCTTCAGCTTCGGCGCTTTTTCGGTTTTCGCGGGCGTCATCGACCTCGGCAAGCCTGGACATCCGTTGATCAGATACTGCTTGATGGTCCTCAGACTGGGTTTCAACCCGATTCAAACGATTCGCTTCGTTGCTCGCGATCAAGTCGGCGACGTAATACTCACGTACGACGATCACGTCTCGGGAGATATTCGAAATGGGATGAATCCCCTGAGCATCAACCAGAAGAATCTCGGAAAGATCATCTGGATCGACCTTCACCTCTACATGCCGTAGCTCGTTGTGCGCAAAGTTGTGATACAGACATGACTGCTCAATGTACTCACTATTGAAAAGCGCATCTTTGAGCAGTTCAACGCGGTTCCCGGTGTCAGGCCGGTGAAGTACCAGCCCGTTCCTCTGCACACTCGCCGTGTAGGTGGGTAGTAGATTCGAACGCAGATATAGTTCGTCCACCGGTCGCTTGCTGACGTACCCCTCTCTCTCTGCCCATCGATAGATTTCAATCCGGGTGGGGTTGTAAGACCGCCCGGCCATCGCACGCTTCATCTCGGTAGGTACTAGATGCGGTACTCGTTGTTTGGTGTTTGCCCAATGCATCCATTGCCACAACAAGCGTTCGTACCCAAACAAAGATAAGAGCGCATTGCGGATTGGCAACACCTCTCCGCGCTTCGGCTTCCTCCCGTAGGTTGTTCCGGGAAGTTTATGATCGATTCCCGCGTGCCGTGCGTGATGCCCGCCTTCTGACGGTGAGTTTCTGTCGGCTCGCCCGCTTTCGACAAACTCGATTGAGACTCGGACCTTCTTCGCGCATGCTTCCATACCAGCGATGGCGCGAAGCTCACCGTTGTCAGATAACAGGCGAGTAAATAGAAAACTCGAAAAATCATCGGGGGAAATGTCAGACAGACCAAGACGAGCCAGTACCTTCTCCTTGCCAAGGGCTGCCCGTAGGATCGTGAGATTGGCATCTGCAGTACTAGGTCCACCAATCACGTTATGTGCTCCACACCAAAGCCCCAGAAGGGCTTCTCTGACGAAGAGACCACGCGGCACACCGATTGGACTGGTACTGTCGAAGCATGCCACCAGGTTCACATCGATCGGCGAGGCATCGATCGATCCGACCTGCCCGATTGCATGAATTCCGTCCCGGGCCGATCCAACAAGCGGGCGGTAGTTCTTTGCCCACTCTCCCTCCCCCATAATCCGAACCAAAGCCGTCTCACGGTCTGAACTGTTCGGTCCATGGAAGAAGAACTCACGCTCGGTGGGACGCTGATTCGCCGGCAGGAGTAGCGGAAGCTGGCGGCCATTCTCGTTCTTGTAACCATCGCTGTAGAAGGTCGAACTGAAGGCAATGAACTGTTCCTTTTGTGACACTCCAGGCCGGGCGAACATGAAAAAGCCGTCACGTATGTTTTGACGATCCTGCTCATCACAGATCTTCCCTTCCAGCTCCTTATTGCCCACTTTTTTCGCCTGATTGGGAGCGCCTAATCGAATGCCGTTCCGTCCAAAGCGAACGCTCCCCTTCCCCCCTCTATTGGGCGTATTTGGCAGCAATGCATCCTTGTTCTGACCGAAGGCATAGTAGCGATGCAGTGCGTCATAAATCTGGTTGGCGCCAATCTTGGCTGCCTTTGCTCGAGCAGGAACCAACGCATCTAATTCCGCGATACTGGACACCAACTTGGCTTCTGCCATAACGATCAACGGTTCGATCAACCGCCATTTCGCCTCCCGCGCAACTACCTCGGGAGTGGCCCATTCTTCACCAATTTGCACCCACCGCTTTCGTGGACATGCAGCGAGTAGTTCCGCATCTGACTTTCCCCACCAGGGAGGAATGGGCAATGTCTCGGACTGGAGGGCTTTCCGTTCATCTAGCAACTCATGCAGCGTATCAAGGCGTACGTATCTGAACCCCTTAGCGTAGTAGCTTGGCTGCCTCTTACCAGTCTCCCTAGGTGGCGGGGGCTCCGGAATTTGTATTACGACGAGAGGATTGTCTAGTCCATCATTCGCCCCCAATTCATCCACGACACGATAGAGACCGCGGCAGACGGTACAGTTGTCCTCCTGCACTCTGAAAATGAAGCCAACCCCGACGTTCGTCATTTCGCACTCCCTTCAAATAGGGAGCCCCGTAATTTCTCCCTAAGGACGCGACCATTCCTACGCGCAGGATAGGAGGTTAGAAGCGGGACAGAAAGATCGATGTCAATCGCCTGAGTCCAGGCACAGTGACGAAAGACCATCCAGCCTTCCTCGAGAGACATCTTCTGGCTCTCGGACGCACGGGCCACCGCATCGGAGACGGACAGATGTGGCAGCGCTGCAAATTCGTATGAGAACTCATCAACGCATTCGGCGAGGTGCGGCACATCGCTCAGACTGGCACGCTCCATACACCATTCCAGCTGACCGGCCATCAAAATTGGGACGAACCGCGAACTCATGATGAGATACCGGATTCCCATGCGTTCTGCGTAGCGTCGCTCAAGTTCCAGGCGTTCTAGCGTTCGCCACTTCACCTCCTGATCCGGATCCTCAATCGGCTTACAGGAGATTGCTACCAGTTCGAACTCGTTACCGTTCCGTACGGTGACGAGAAAGTCGATGGTGGCAACATAGGGAATATCAGCACCAGGAAAGTAGCCGTGGTCGATCCCAGCTTCCGCTGCAATGTCAAAGAGGCCAGTACAGTAGCCTAGCTGCAGCCCATCAGTTCCCGGAGTTCCATACAGGGGATGAGGATGCGCAATTGGCCAAAGGGGGTACTGCTCCCGCAGATCATGAATCTGCAGCCATAGAAGCAAAAGTGCGATCTGGTACTCGCCGCGGGAAAAGAAATACCCAACTCGATGCAGCGGATGTAAGTGTGCTGCGACTTGATTGGACTCACGAGATGAGTTCTTCCGCCGGAGGGTAAGCCATGGCTGATAGTCAGCGCCGTGTCCCATCCCGTATCCCTGCTGGACGCGCTCATTGAGCTTGTCCCATGTCATTACGCGGCGACGCTTTTTTTGCGTCCCGGTTGGCGAATTGATGCTGGCCAGCCACCGCTGTAGCTTTTCATTCCTCGCAGGACTGTCGAGTTCAACATGCCGATGCTTATCGACCAACTCACCGATATCCCGCTGGATCTGCTCAGCAAGTTCCATTCGCACACCTCCGAACATCCGGTTCGTCTGCCCAGACTTTGTTCAACGTCTAAGTTCGGGCGTAACTAGGTCTTTACTTAGCCAAACAACTAGCGTCAAACGAGTCTGAGAACGAAATAGCGCTCCGACTTCGGCACCGCCCCCTCATGGGGCATCACACATTCCCCCCGAGGTCTTAGCAAGCACATGCAGGCAACTCCACTTAGGGCATTAATATGCGCCAAATGCATATATAATGCAAAACATACATTATTCGTCACACGCCTCAATGATCACCAACATTCCCGAGTTAATCCGAAAAGCCCGTGATCGCAGGAGTCAGGCTGAATTCGCCAAGTTTCTTGGCGTTTCTCAATCGACGCTCTGTCGCTACGAAAGCGGAGAGGTCAATCCCAGAGCCGAAGTCATTGAGCAATGTATGCACCTGGTGCATGGAAACGACGATGACCAGGGATCCTCCATTGAAGAACTCGTGGCCAAGGTCCGGGGACGGTTAGGGCGAGCGGATCAGGCGCCTTTACGGACGGCCCTCTCCAAACTGATCGACGGCCTTGCAGTCTGATTAACTGGCCTAGTGAGATTAAGGACTACTGCTTGTAGGAAGGAGCTGCTATGACAACTCAAACCAGTATCGAGTGGACTGAACAAACCTGGAATCCCACAACCGGGTGCACCAAAATATCTCCCGGATGCAAGCATTGCTACGCTGAAGTTATGGCTCGTCGGTTGCATGCCATGGGGGCGCCAGGCTATGAAAATGGCTTCAAGTTGGCCATCCTGCCGGAACGGCTGAAGCAACCGCTGCAACGGAAAAAGCCGACCGTCTACTTCGTCAATTCCATGAGCGACCTCTTCCACGAGGACATTCCGGATACGTTCCTAGACCAAGTCTTTGACGTCATCCGCAATACCCCTCAGCACACTTACCAGATTCTGACCAAGCGGGCTGAGCGCCTACCTCAGTACTTCAGGGAGCGGGGATGCCCGAGTAATGTGTGGCTTGGGGTTTCGGTGGAAGACCGGAAATATGGTGTTCCCCGTATCGATTACCTGCGGCAGGTAGAGGCAAGTATCCGCTTTTTGTCGGTGGAGCCTTTGCTGGAAGATATCGGCGAGATCGACCTGACAGGGATTCACTGGGTCATTGTTGGCGGTGAATCGGGGCATCATGCCCGGCCCATGCAAGAGGACTGGGTAACCAACGTCCAGGAACAGGCAGATGCCGCCGGTTCTGCCTTCTTCTTTAAACAGTGGGGAGGATGGGGCGCAGATGGCGTTAAGCGCCACAAGAAAGCAAATGGACGAGTCTTCAAGGGCCGTACCTGGGATGCTTACCCTTCGGCCCAGCAAGTGGCCTACTAGAAAAGTCGTCCTTGGCCCTCCACATTTGCTGCCGTCTCCCAGAATTTGTGCGGCAGTTCGTGCTTGGCGGCCATGAGGAGCCAGTAAAGCGGCTGGTTTTTCGTTCCGGTAATCAGTTTCATCTCCGTTGAAGGCCATACACCAAGATTGGCCACCAATTCTCTCCAGTAATCCACCACTTGTCGGCGAACCTCAAGTTGGGTGGTGGTAGTACACACTCCTTGGCGCCAGCCGGGTGCGAATGCATCAAAGGCAGAGTGTTCTGCAGATAGATTGATCGCCAGGTTGCGTTGAAGATCCATCGCACTTAAGTGGATCAGAAGATCAATCCGTTTGAGCCTCGACAGGGCCTGGATTACCCGAAAATCTAATGCCTCCAGATTGTAGGGGTCGATAAATGCAAAGTGGAGTGCATATCCGCTAACCGCCTTGACCATTAGGTCTGCTGCTTGTGCAGCACTAGCGTGTATCGGATGCACTGGAGCTCCGAGTGCTTTTAGGCGACTGGTGCAGGCCTTCAGCCGTTCTTCGTCTAAATCCGAGATATGGAGGGCAGTGAAGGGGGCGCCTCCCTCGACACTGGTCTTCCAGGCAGCCACGACACCGCCATCAATCCATTCACCGGTATCTCGAACTTTCGAGCGGCCCGTCCCGCAGAAAAGGTCGAAATAAACAGCACCTCCCTTTCGTTCGCCTATGTACTTCCGACGAGTGGCTCGGGAAATATCCAAGTATCGAGTAAGGTACTTGTGCTTGTCTTTGGCCCAGATCCCCACTTCGTCAGCAGGGAGTCCATCATCCCCAACAATCAGCCCCATAAGGCGCGCCTCAATTCATCCAAATATCATTATTGGAAACGATAGCGCCAATGACTTTAATAGGGCAATAGACCATGAATAAAACTTACACGCATATAAGAAGGCCTGGCTACTACTTCTATAGCCTTTAATGTTTATGGAAGCATTCCTGACAATTCTTATCAAAATGCTTTCATAAACGTAACGCCTGGGTCAGCGTTCTGTTGGTTTACGACTCCTAAGATGGCATCACGGTTGGACGCGATAGTCCGCCTCAATTAACTAGATGTCACAAGGAGAAAACCATGAAGACGAAGATTTCCCAACTGATGGCAATCGCTGCTATGAGTCTAGCGGCTGTCGGTACGACTTATGCCCACGAAGACTACTCCGAGGCAGGTGCCATTCATTGGCTTAGCCATGTTGCAGAAAGCACGGGAAGCCCGACGGCAAATCAGCAAGCAGCATTTGGATACGCCGCCACCAAAAGTGCCGATCGAGAAATCACTGTGGATAGCGGTACCAAGCACGTAAATGTCACTCGCCTGGAAACCGTCAAGATCAATGTCGGAGGCAAGACTGTTGTCTGGACCTTTGATACGTTGGGAACTGCCGCGTTTCCTCTTTCGAAAATCATGCCTGGCGCAGATGGCATTACGGTCTATGTAGCTGAAAATCCGAGCTATCAGGGGGGCTAATGCACTGACACCGGGATGACACAATTGTCACCTTGGTGACGGCATTTTGTCAGGATGAAACCCCTAGTATCGGAACTGCAGTACACCTAAATAAGGAGATAAAAATGCTGAAGAAAGCACTAATCATTGCCGCCCTGAGTACCGCATGTGTATCCGCCTTCGCCGTCGACGCCTCTCAAGTTGAGAAATCGATCGAGTTGAAAGATGGCTCTACTCTCTACATCTTCAAAGATGGGAAAATGAGCATGGAAGACAAGTTCGGTCGTGCCACGCGCATGAAGAAGGACACCGTAATGGAAACCAAAGACGGCCAGAAGATCATGATGCATGGTGACGAGGTCATGCGCCTTGATAATCTGTTGCACAGCGGGCATCGCGGTTAATCAATTTTGATGTCCATCTGAACGGCTCCCTTTGGGAGCCGTTTTCGCTTCATACATTCCTATAAATTCTGCCTAACATAGTTGCTCGGCAACTTAGGTCTTTATCGGATATATCCCGGCGTATTTAGGGATAAAAAGCCGAACGCTTCATTTCAAATTTTGCAGCATCTCCATCATGTGCTTGAAATGGCCGCTGACCCGATCCAAGGAGAATTCATACATCGTCGAATTCTCTGCAAACTTTGCTCGCTCAACATCCATCTCTACTGTATTCCCATCAGCTGCTGGTTGATAGGGAACATGATATTTGAGGGGAAAAGGAGGGGGCTGCTTGCTTCCAGATAAGTGACCTTGCACAGTATTTGCCAACGGGAGAGATGCTGAAGCTCCTCGGACGATCTCAGCAGCCTGCTCAATATCAATATCAACGGCCTTATAGCCAGGGGTGTCAGCATTCGCGATGTTCGACGCAATGAGTTGCTGCCGGTAAGCACGCACCCCTAGCATTTTTTGCTGAAAATCGTGACTGCCATGCCCCCCTTGTCCGATCGGGAAATGCGCGGAGTGCCCCGCAGCATTATTGGATAGCATTCCAGATGAGTGCCCAATTCCTTGGCTATTACCACTGGACCCAACTCCACCATGAGCAGCATGGGTGCTCATGGGACTACCTGCTTGTTGCGCAATCGCCTGGCTAAAAGCCCCAGAAAAGGTTCCGCCTTCAGCATTCCCCCCCCCATTCCCATGCCCCTCATGCCCGCCTTGAGTCGGAGACATAGAGGCATTGGCTACAGAAGGAATTGACGATGCCCCAGCCATGAGAGTGATAGTTTGTCGGTATCAGGGGGTTATCTATTTTCCAGAATCTTCTTTCGCCGAATATGCGGTTAGAACCTGGGAAATCCGATACTGATATTCAAAGCAATCGATGGAATGTGTCTTCCAATAATCAATCGCAGAACAACTAAAACCCACTAGCCATTTCCCAGGCCGGTCATAGTCAAGAATAGCCAGCTCTGCTGGCTGGCGCAGAAATTCTTTGGCCGTAGAGAGATGATTTGAGAGTGCTTTGGCTGCGTACTCTAGATTTAAAATAGCCAGTTGACCGGCAAAATCCAGATGAGACTCAACCTGGGCTCTAGCGCTACTGAATGGGGTCACCTCAGACATGATTTCTCCCTCTAACATAAAGGCTCATTGCCTCATAGGGAGAGTTTGCCTGGGGTAACCTGTCTCCCCCATAACGGGGAAATTACAAACCGGTCACGTTTCGGTCAGATTCCATAGCAGTTGCCTAGACGGGAGAAGCCCCCCCTCTATGCGGAGTCACCAGTCTCTTCAACCCGGATTATGGGAATCCACCTTGGAGTGTGCTCAGCATAATCGCGCCATGCCTCACCAAACATAGCTTGGCCAACTTGCTCTTCCCGATGAGCTAGTTTGACGTAGGTCGTCACGAGAAGAGGGAACAATAGAAGGGTAATAATTGTTGGCCACTGCAACAGAAACCCAAACATGATCAGAATAAAGGCTAGGTATTGTGGGTGCCGAATCCGCCGATATGGTCCCTCCGTCGCCAGCGTACTGCTCCTTTGTGCTTTGTAGAGAACTGGCCAGGCATTCGCTAGCAGTAGGAAGCCCCCAAGAATGAATACGGTCGATAGCAAATGGAAGGGGCCAAAGTGCGGGTTACTTTTCCAACCGAACAGCATTTCCGGTAAATGACCTGCATCATGAGATAGCCAGTCGATCCCAGGGAAATACTTCGTCAACCATCCAGACAGCAGATAAATGGTCAGCGGAAATCCATACATCTCGGTAAAGAGCGCAACCAGAAAGGCTGAAAACATCCCGAGCGTCCGCCAATCCTGTTTCGTTTGGGGCTTAAAAAAGCTGACAGCAAAAAAAATGAAGAAGGCGGAGTTCAGGAATACGAGAGTCCAAAGTCCGTAACCGGATTGACCATGGTTCATAGCCCAGTCTCCTTCTTTTCACCTTGCTCGTTGTGATGTTCGCCCCTCTGCCCATGGTGTTCGTGATGACCATGGTGCATAAACAGATGCATAAAGGGGCAAGCCAGCAACAGCAAGTAGGGTAGAACGCCAAATAAATGGGCCTGGTGTTCGGACAGCAGATAGAACAAACCGGCTGCAGCAAAGAACCACCATCCCCACCATATTTTCCGCCCATGTCGTGCATGAGCAGAGTCCTCCTTCGTCTTGCTTTCATTTCGCATTTCGCGGCTCCTTATCCTGGCGTCTTAGCTGGTATGGGCCGGAGGACGATTACAACATCCTCTACTAATTGGATGGGCCGCATTCTGAATTTCATTGTCTTCAGTAAAGCGCCATATTGCTCGCATCCAACCATGAAATCCGCTGCACAGAACGAGCCCAGTGCCAGCGCAGGTTTTCTCCAGCTGGGCCAAGGTGACCTGGAACAGGTCATATTCGACCAACAGAGCATCTCCATCCGGAATGGCTGACCTGACCCCTTCCATCCCAAGAAGAAAGCCGCAAACCATACGGATTGCCTCCGGAACAGGAGATATGAAATGCAGTCGGCGCTTCTTGAAGACAGGTGCCAAGCCAAGGCGGCTTTTGACAATACATTCGCCATACGCCCCGTCAGAGGAAGACTGGGATGCAGTTCTCATCGTGGTACTCCTTATGGCGTTCCCCAACCAATCAGTTAGTCGTTGTGAATGAGGATGGCCTTGATGGAATCCATTTCTCCAAAATTCTTCCAATGGGAACTCTTAGGATCTGCCGGCGGTTGCACCCTCGTACAGCCGTGGTTGCATTGGATCTGCCAGCGTCGCATCAAGACATTCCGACAGAAGCCAAAGCGTATTTCCTTGGGATCACTACCAACTGCATCAGCCAAAAGACGGCATGAACAGAGATTACCGTGCCCCGGATTTTCATATGGCGACATAGGGAAGACGAGCCGGGATACCCGGCCCATACCTTAGTGACTTACTTGCCGTCACGCGGATGAAAGTGCTGCTTCTTGGCAACCTTCTTCTGACCTTCAGCAGGAGTGGCTTCCTTTTGATCCTTTGCAGGAGCGGTAACGCCAGTCTTCTCCTCCATGTGGGAATGGGGCTTGGTCTTGGTAGCCGTTGCTTCGGGAGCCGTTACCTTGTCGGAGTCCGCAGCAGCAAAAGCGCCATTAGAAAACAGAGCAACAGCAGCAACCAGGGTCGCAGCAAGAGTAATTTTGGTTTTCATGACAATCTCCTTGAACAGTTGAGTTGGGATCACGTCCGGTTGCCCCCGGATGATTTCCATCTTGCACCGGAAAAACCGTCAAAACCATTAACGCATCATTACTTTTATGTAAGGTTTGCCGCCTTAATGCCACGTAGTCGTAAGGCATTACTCACCACGCTGAGAGATGAAAGGCTCATGGCCGCCGCAGCGATAATCGGGGACAAGACCAAGCCGAATGCTGGATAGAGAATCCCTGCCGCTACCGGCACCCCCAAAGCGTTGTACAAGAAGGCAAAGGCAAGGTTTTGCCGCATATTACCCACCGTAGCAGCCGATAGCAGGCGGGCACGGGCGATACCACGCAAATCACCTTTTACAAGAGTCACCTGGGCGCTGTTCATTGCCACGTCCGTACCGGTTCCCATGGCAATCCCAACATCAGCCTTGGCCAGGGCAGGCGCATCGTTTATGCCGTCTCCAGCCATGGCGACTACCCTTCCTTCCCTCTGCAGGCGTTCAACCAAGGCCAACTTGTCTGCTGGCTTCACTTCTCCATGGACTTCACTGATCCCCAACCGTTGCCCAACCGCCCGGGCGGTGGTTTCACCGTCACCGGTAGCCATTACCACCCGGAGGCCCGCTGCCCGTAGGACCGCGAGTGCTTCCGGGGTGCTGGCCTTGACCGGGTCAGATACCGCCAGAACTCCTTGTAGACGGCCATTGACCGCCAGGTACATGACACTGGCCCCTCCTTGGCGTAGCGTCTCTGCTTGCCCTGCCATGGGGGCTACCTCCACACCATCCTGGGACATCAGGACCGTATTGCCCAAAGCCAGCTGCTTGCCGGCGAGCATACCTCTCACGCCAATGCCGCTGGCGGACTCGAAACCCTCAACCTTTTCCAGGTTGAGACTCTGATCCCGGGCTGCTTGAACAATCGCAACAGCCAAGGGATGTTCGCTCCCCTGGTCAAGACTGGCAGCTAAACGTAATACCTCCTGTTGATCGACACCGGGGGCACCAATGGCACACTCAAACGTAGGCTTGCCTTCTGTGAGAGTGCCGGTCTTGTCCACGATCAGCGTATCGATCTCCCGGAGCCGCTCAATAGCCGCGGCATCTCGAAACAATACCCCCTGGGTAGCGGCCTTACCCGTTGCCACCATGATGGACATGGGTGTCGCCAGCCCCAGGGCACAGGGGCAGGCAATAATCAGCACGGAGACACCATTGATTAGCCCAAAGAGCCAACCCTTCTCTCCGCCGAAGAAGCCCCACCCAAAGAAGCTCAGAAGGGCAATAGCGACAACAACAATTACGAAATAGCCAGCCACCACATCGGCCATGCGCTGCATTGGGGCCTTGGAACGCTGGGCCTGGGCAACCATCTGGACAATCTGGGCCAGCATTGTTTCGGAGCCGATCTTTTCGGAGCGAATAATGAGGCTGCCAGAGGTATTCATTGTGGCACCAATCACCTTGTCCCCAGGCCGCTTGGTCACCGGGATCGGCTCACCCGTCAGCATGGATTCATCCACCGCACTGGAGCCCTCGGTAACCTCACCATCCACCGGGACTTTTTCTCCCGGGCGAACTCGCAGAGTATCCCCCACGTGGACATAATTAAGGGGGATGTCCTCTTCAGTCCCGTCAGCATTGATCCGACGCGCCGTTTTGGGCGCCAGCCCCAGCAAGGACTTGATCGCTGCAGAGGTTTGGGAGCGGGCCCGTAATTCCAGCATTTGCCCCAACAGCGTCAGGGAAATAATCACCGCCGCCGCCTCGAAATACACCCCGATCCGGCCGTGAGCTTCAAACGAGGCCGGGAACAGTCCCGGGGCCAAGGCTGCCACCACGCTGTAGGAAAAGGCGGCGCCGGTACCGATTCCGATAAGCGTCCACATGTTGGGGGTCCGGTGGACCAGGGACTGCCAGCAACGGATGAAGAAAGGGGCTCCCGCCCAGAAAACGATGGGAACGGACAACACCATTTCCGCCCAGGTCCGTAGCTGTGGTGCCAGGAATTCGAGTTGATGCCCCGCCATCGCCAGCATTACTACCAAGAGCGTTAGCGGTAGGCTGCCCCAGAAGCGAAACCGGAAATCCCGATACTCCGAATTGCCTTCCTCTGCCTCCAGTTCCGGAATGATCGGCTCCAAAGCCATACCGCACTTGGGACAGGTTCCAGGCCCCAGCTGACGAACCTCCGGATGCATTGGGCAGGTGTACTCAGCACCGGTGGGCGCCTTTTCCTCCTGGCGGGGATGCAGATACTGCCGCGGATCAGCATCGAATTTTGCCTTGCACTTGCCGCTACAGAACCGGTAGTGCGTCCCCCCAAAATCAGACGCATGGGGGGAATCCGGCTTTACGGTCATTCCACATACGGGATCAATGTCACTCATTTCAGCTCCTCCCCACGGCTGCTAGTCGGGTATGCGCAACCTAAACAGTTCCTCTGCAGATAAAGATCAGTGCTTATCTGGCGCCATCATGCGCTTCATCATTTCCATATGATGCTCATGGTTACCGCCCGCAGGCAGGCCTCCCGACATTTCGTCCATCATCGGGCAGCCCTCCATTCCTCCAACCATACCTTCTGCCGTCTGCATGCTCTCGTGGAGGGTATGCATGTATTCAGTCAGCAGTCGCTTACGCTCCTGGTCGTCTTTGGCCTTTGCGATTTTCTGGACCTGCAAGCGGAGTCTGATGACATCAGACTTAAGCGTATTGATTCCCCCACTTTGCTGGAGGGGCGCCGGAGCTGAAGCTGGGGTTTGAGGCTTTTCCGGATGATGTTCGTCATTGGCAAAGGCTGCAGACGACAATCCCAGACACAGACAGAGGATCGGAAGGGATATCCTGGTTCTCATGATATTTCTCCTAATGCGCTTAACTCTCTTTCCCATTCTTCAACCGCCACTGCTTAATCAGGGCGTAGATCGCGGGAATCACTGCCAGAGTGAGGATTGTCGAGGAAATCATTCCACCAACCATGGGGGCTGCAATACGGCTCATGACTTCCGAGCCGGTACCGGTACCCCACATGATGGGCAGGAGGCCCGCCATGATGGCCACCACGGTCATCATCTTCGGACGGACTCGCTCTACTGCACCCTCCATAATCGCTTCGTACAAGTCGCCCAGGCTGGGCTCCTGGCCAGATGCCCGACGCTTGGTCTTGAGTTCTTCCCAGGCATGGTCGAGGTAGATCAACATGACTACCCCGGTCTCCGCAGCCACGCCGGCCAGTGCGATAAAGCCAACCGCCACTGCAACCGACAGGTTGTAGCCCAGCAGCCACATGAGCCAGACCCCTCCCACCAGGGCAAACGGGACTGACAGCATCACAATGAGCGTTTCGGTCAGACGTTTGAAATTGAGGTAGAGCAACAGGAAGATGATGAGCAGGGTGACAGGCACCACAACCTTCATCTTCTCGATAGCCCGTTCCATGGATTCAAATTGGCCGCTCCAGGTGGCGTAATAGCCGGGAGGGAACTTCACCTTTTCAGCAACGGCCTTCTTGGCATCTGCAACATAACCACCGATGTCCCGATCACGGATATCCACAAATATGTAAGCGGAAAGCAGTGCGTTTTCTGTTCGGATACCTGGCGTTCCCTTGGCTACTTGGACCTTGGCCAGTTGCCCAAGCGGAATCATGGCTCCATCCGCAGTTGGCACGAGTACCTGCTGGGCAATTTGCTGCGGATCGGAACGCAACTCCCGGGGATAGCGAACAGTCACACCGAAGCGCTCCCGTCCTTCAACGGTAGTGGTGACCATTTCACCGCCCAAGGCTTGGCCAATCACATCCTGCAATTCCCCAACAGCCAGCCCATACCGGGCAAGCTGGGTACGGTCGGGCTCGATGTTTAGGTAATAGCCGCCAGTGATTCGTTCCGCAAAGGCCGAGGTTGTCCCGGGAACTTCTTTCACAACAGTTTCGATTTCTCGGGCAAGGCTCTCCATCTCACTCAAATCTTTACCAAAGACCTTGATGCCGATGGGCGTACGGATCCCCGTAGAGAGCATGTCGATCCGAGCCTTGATCGGCATCGTCCAGGCATTAGATACACCAGGGAACTGCAGAGCCTTGTCCATTTCGGCTATGAGCTTGTCAGTTGTCATGCCCTGGCGCCATTCAGACTCCGGCTTAAGGTTGATTACGGTCTCAAACATCTCTGTCGGCGCCGGATCAGTCGCGGTATTGGCGCGACCAGCCTTGCCGTAGACCGAGGCAACTTCCGGGAAACTCTTAATGATTTTGTTCTGGGTTTGGAGAAGCTCTGCCGCCTTAGTAATGGACATCCCTGGCAGGGAAGCCGGCATGTAGAGCAAGGTCCCTTCGTTCAGTGTGGGCATGAACTCTGAGCCCAATTTGGAAGCGGGATAGATTGAGATCAGCATCGCCACAATCGCAGCGATGATGGTGGCAGTCTTCCGACGCATCACCCACGCAATAATCGGCCGGTATCCCCAGATGAGGAATCGATTCACCGGGTTTTTAGCTTCCGGCATGATCTTGCCGCGGATAAACAGCATCATCAGGACCGGAACTAACGTGACCGACAGGAGAGCAGCACCGGCCATGGAGAAGGTTTTGGTATAGGCAAGCGGGGAAAACAGCCGTCCTTCCTGGGCCTCCAGCGTGAATACAGGGAGGAAGGAGACAGTGATGATCAACAGCGAGAAGAACAACGCCGGCCCCACCTCCTTGCAAGCGGCAATCATTGCTTCCACCCGCTCAGAATGGCTGTGATTTTCGGGCAGCCGCTCAATGTGCTTATGAGCGTTCTCAATCATGACGATGGCGGCATCAATCATCGCCCCAATGGCGATGGCAATCCCCCCAAGACTCATGAGGTTGGAGTTCATCCCTAACAAACGCATGGAGATGAAGGAAATCAGGACGCCTACAGGCAGCATCAGAATTGCCACCAGGGCGCTACGTAGGTGCAGTAGAAACACAACACACACCAGAGCCACGATGACGCTTTCTTCCGCCAGGGTATGCTTTAGCGTGTCAATCGCCCGATGAATGAGTTCGGAGCGGTCATAGACCGTCTCAATGGTTACCCCCTCAGGAAGACCGGAGGAAATCTCGCCGATCTTCTCCTTGAGGTTATGGATGACCTCTAGGGCATTCTGGCCATAACGAGCCATTGCAATGCCGGAGACAACCTCTCCCTCTCCATTCAGCTCGGTCAACCCGCGACGCTCATCGGGCGCCAATTCGACTCGGGCAATGTCCCGAATCATGACGGGGGTTCCGCCTTGGGCCTTAACAACCAGATTCTCAATGTCTGCGGTGCCACGGAGATATCCTTTGCCGCGGACCATGTATTCGGTTTCAGCCATCTCAACGACACGCCCCCCCACATCGCGATTGGAATCCCGAATAACCTGGGAGACTTTGGACAGGGGGATGCCGTAAGACCGTAGCTTTACCGGATCTACGGTAACTTGGTAGGTCTGGACAAAGCCTCCGATGGAGGCAACCTCAGCCACACCATGCGCTTTGGTCAGCTGGTAGCGCAGGTACCAGTCCTGCAGGGTACGGAGTTCTGCCAGGGTCTTGTTCTTTGCCAAGACGGCATACTGATAAACCCAACCAACACCGGTGGCATCCGGACCAATTTGGGGCGTAACACCCTTGGGCATCCGGCCGGCGGCAAAGTTGAGATATTCCAGGACCCTGGACCGGGCCCAGTAGATATCCGTTCCGTCCTCAAAGATGATGTAAACAAAGGAGGCGCCAAAGAACGAGAAGCCTCTAACCACCTTGGACTTCGGTACAGAGAGCATTGCCGAAGTTAGCGGATAGGTAACCTGATCCTCCACCACCTGGGGAGCCTGCCCGGGATACTCGGTATAGACAATAACCTGTACATCCGACAGGTCAGGCAGGGCATCAAGCGGTGTCCGTACGACAGCAACGACACCGGCAACAATGATGAATAGCGTGGCTAACAAGACCAGGAAGCGATTCCGCCCTGACCATTCAATGATTTTTGCCAACATCGCGCTGGGCTCCTTTTATTTTTCTCAGTGACCAGCGTGAGGATTGGCCTGGACTGGGACAGCGGCAACGGGGCTAATGGTGGTTACAACCCATTCTCCCGGACTGCGCTCCACAAACTCAAATTTGATGGGGGTCCCAGGTTTGAGGTCTTTGAGCAGAGATTGATTGGCCACCTTGAACTCCATCGTCATGGCAGGCCACTTCAGGCTCGGGATTGCCCCGTGGGCAAGCATCACGGTCCCTGCTTTAGCATCAAGGTCTTCAACCTTGCCCTCTGCCTTGTAGCCAACGCCTACAGGCTTATCTTGGCCTGCACCAGGAGAGGAGCTGCCATGGCCGGAATGACCGAATCCACCGACTACAGCCTTGAGGTTACTTTCCGCATCAATGAGGAAGTTGGCTGCAACAACAACCTGCTCACCCTCCCGAACTCCTTCGATTACCTCCACCCGGTTCTCACTCCGGGCACCAAGCTTTACGTCACGCGGCTCAAATCGACCTTCCTTCGCCTGGATCAGAACAATTTGCCGGGTACCACTATCAATTACGGCCGAGTTCGGGATAGTGACTACAGCACCCTTGGCAATAGTGGGGAGTTCTACCTGGGCAAACATGCCGGGCTTCAGCAGATTGCCAGGGTTGGGGAGTTCGAGCCGAACCGGAATGGTCCGTGTATCTGCCTTCAAGGTCGGATACACATAGGAAACGGTCCCTTCGAAGGTCTTTTCAGGGTAAGCGTTGATTTTTACTTTCGCTTTGGCACCGGACTTCACCCATCCAATATCTTGCTCAAAGACATCAGCAATCACCCAGACGGTGCCCAAATCAGTAATTTGGTAGAGCACATCCCCTGGAGCAAAGCGCATTCCCTGAACCGCCTTCTTTTCAGCCACAATGCCATTAACAGGAGAACGAAAAATCAGCGTACGTTTGGCATCGCCAGATTTGGTCAAGGATTTGACTTGTTCCTCAGAAATATCCCAATTTCGCAAGCGAGTCAGACTGGAGTCGGCTAACTGACGCATGCCAGACTGGGCAGCGTCATCAGCAGATTTCATGCTCTCTAGCCCTTGGGAAGCAATTGCGTACTCCCGCTGTGCCGAGACCAGTTCAGGGCTATAGACCTCAAACAGTGGTTGTCCCTTGCCAACCGCCTGTCCGGTCGCATTCACATAGAGGCGTTCGACATAGCCTTCATATTTTGGAGAAATAGCGTAAGTGCGGCGTTCATCGGGTTCGATTCTGCCAGCAGCCCGAACCACCTTATCAAGACTCTCAAGGGTCGCCGCTTCGGTTCGAACACCCAGCTTCTGAATCTTTTCCGTGCTGATCTTGATCTGGTTTGCTGAGGCCGGCTCGTCGTCCTGCTCCCCCTCATATACCGGGATGTAGTCCATCCCCATGGGATCCTTTTTTGGTACCTGGGAGGTATCCGGCAAACCCATCGGATTGCGGTAATAGAGAATCTTCCGCTCTGCCTTCCCAGAGTCAGTGGGGCTAGCCACGGTGTCGTGGGCATGGGGAGCATTTCCACTATTCTGTCCTGCCCAATACCCACCACCTGCAGCCAGAACAGCAACTACGGCAACTGAAATGACTCCCTTGTTCATAGTTCTTCTCCGAGAATACGTTCTACCTCAGCCAGACGTACTTGAGCCTCGGCACGGGACTTAATCTGGTTGAGTTTGGCCTGTCTGATTTGGCGCTGGGCATCCAGCAACGTGGTGAAATCCACCTTGCCAGTCTCATAACCAGCGAGGGCGGCCTTAAATGTCAATTCAGCCTGTGGCAGTAGGTTGTCTGTCGACAAACGCTCCGTCCGTACCGCAGCCTCCAGCGCTGCCAAACTCTCAGAAAGATCCGAGAGCAGTTGGTTAGCAGTTGCTTCGCGTCGGGCACGACTAGCCGAAACCATTGCTTCTGCCTCACGCTCCTGGGCACGGCGGCTGGCTTGTTGTAATGGGATATTGATTTCGAACATCAAATCCCATTGCTTCACATCATTTCCCATCTGGTTGGGAACAAGACCCAGGGTGAAATCGGGATATCGATTTTTGTAAGCCAGATCTCGGCTCTTCTCGGCGGCTTTGATGCGATGCCCTTCAGCCGAGAGCATCGGGTTCTTGGCCTCGGCCCGCTCTACTAGACTGGCGTAATCCAATTTGGCCGGCGGAGGCAAAGGGCGCAGGATTTCGGGAGATGCCAGGGACGCCGATGCCGGCCGTCCGAGCAGAGCATTCATCCGGGTAGTAAGGTGGTGATGCTCAGTTTCCAGGGCAATGAGTTCATTGCGCATTGCAGTTTGCTCAACCTGAGCACGAATAACATCCTGCTGGGCAGCCAATCCGTTTGCGTAGCGAACTCGAGCTATGCGCTCCAAGCGAACCATAAGATCCAATATTTCTTGGGTCAGGGTTTCATTGCGAGCTAGATAGTACAGTTGGGCATAGGTCGTCTTGATTTTGGCAGAAACCTCGCTCCAGACCCCGTAAGCACGCCCTTTGGCCCCAGCAGCCTCTAGTTCTGCAATTTCACGTTTGAGATCGCGTTTGCCGAACCACGGAACATCCTGCATCAGGGTATAACGAGCCGTACCAACACGGTTGGGGGCAAGCGTTGGGCTCTGAGCCCCCCCCTTTGTGATATCCATCAACTCGGTACGCAGCCGGGGGTCGGGCAAGGCGCCTGCCGGAACTATCCGCTCTGCTGCGGCATCGGCTTCGTAGCGCATGCTGGCAAATTCAGGATTGTTCTCCCGAGCAATCGAGAGAAGGCTCTCCACCGTGCTGCCCGGTTGAACCTGGGCTCCGGCACTTATGCTCCAGGCTGCAATAAGCGCGGCGCACAGGATGTTGCGCGAGGTTTTTATTGATTTCATGTTTGGACCCTCGTGGAAGTTTCCGATTACACCGCGCTCAAACTAGAGTCACCTAGTTTTGAGGCTCCAGGCGAACGATGGTCATCGCACCATCAATGTTTTCTGAGGCAAAGCGGATTTTCTGCCCTTCCTTCACCTTGCCAAGCCAAGATGCATCTTTGACCAGGAACGCCATAGTCATAGGAGGCATTCCATTCGGCAAAGCACCATGCGATACCGTCAGTTTTCCACCTGCCTTATCCACCTTTTTGACGATGCCATCAATCAGGGCAGATTGAGTGGCTTCCATGTGCATTCCACCGTGGCTGCCATGATCATCATGGCCAGATGCTGCCATACCAATAGCGGGCCCCAGCAGAGCAACGGCAACAAACGGAACAATCATCTTTTTCATGTCAATCTCCTAATTATGAACTCAGTGCTTGGCAAAAACCTTGTAGCTACCGTCAGGCATGACGAGTAGGGTGTCATACGGCTGCGGGTGATTAGTCTCCATACCCGGAGAGCCTTGGGGCATCCCGGGGACAGCAAGGCCGATGGCTTTGGGCTTTTCTTTAAGAAGGCGCTGAACATCTGCAGCAGGAACATGGCCCTCAATGGCATAGCCGCCAACTTTGGCGGTATGACAGGACCCAAACTTTTCGGGCATTCCGGTTGCCTTGCGTGCAGCAGGAACGTCGGTCACATTCTGGGTTGTTACATCGAATCCTGCCTTACGCATGTGTTCAACCCACTCCTTGCAGCAACCGCAGTAAGGACTCTTGAAGACTTCGACATGAGTAGAGGTTTGCGCGTAAGCAGCACCGGAAGCCGCCACAGCGGCGACCATTAGCAACTGCCGAAATGTCATTTGTAGGGTCATAACTGTCTAGCTCCTGCGTTGTAAGTCCCCAGTTTGAGGACTCGTCCCCTACAGTTGGCTGACTCGCGGATTACATTTTTGTAATCAATGGCTATGTACGTGGCCTGGACTGTGTTCATCTACCGAATGGTGGCTGGGACCACCACTGGCACCATGGGCATCCGGAATTCCAGAATGAGAATGGCCGTTGCTGGCACTCACCAGTTGCTGGTAACTATCGGTAGATTGCGTGGGGAGGACATTCAGGAAAGCAACCAAATCCCAAATAGCTGCATCATCCATCCCTCCTTTTGCCCAGGCAGGCATGCCGGAGGCCTTGATGCCATGTTTGATGATCCAGAAGTCCCGGGCGTCAGAACTCGGGTCATGGGCGTTTTCTCGCACTACCGATAGATTGGGCGGAGTGGGATATAGCCCTTGGCGGATTTCGCTATTTCCAGCACTGGGGGATAGATGGCAGTCGACGCACATGGCCTCGTAATTCCCCGCACCACGGCGGACTCGTTCAGGAGAGCCTAGATCCGCAGGAACATCTACTCCTTTAACCTCTCGGCTTATGGAACGCTCTCTTGCATAAGTGATGAGAGATGTCACTAACTCAGAATGGGGCTCATCCGCGGCAAAGGAGGGAAACCCCATGCTGATGGATGCTCCGACCACGCTTACAAATACTGCAGCTACGCCTACGACGGTAAGAAAGGGCTTTTGCATTGGAATGCGGTTATTTAGGAGTAACCAGGATTCTGGTAGATGCCGCATAACGAGGGACTGACATCAACATTACATTTATGTAATGCGGATGCTTTCTGGGTGATTTCAGCCTCACAATGCACCTATTCGACCTTCAGGAGAGTGATGTGAAGATACTGGTCGTAGAAGACGAACCCAAAACAGGTGACTATCTGCATAAGGGGCTCTCAGAAGCCGGGTTTGTAGTGGACCTAGCTCGGGATGGGTTCGATGGACTACATCTGGCCCTAACTGAAGCCTATGACTTGGCCATTCTCGACGTAATGCTTCCCGGTATTGATGGATGGCAGGTATTGCAAGGAATCCGTAAGGCCGGCAAGGAAATCCCCGTACTTTTCCTTACTGCTCGCGACTCGGTGGATGACCGGGTCAAAGGCCTAGAACTGGGGGCGGATGATTACCTCGTAAAACCCTTCGCTTTTGCAGAACTGCTCGCAAGAGTTAGAACGCTTTTGCGCCGTGGTACAAAGGCCCGCGAGGATGATGTTTTGCGAATTGCAGATCTGGAACTGGATCTTCGCCGGCGTCGGGTCACTCGTGGAGGGAGAAAGATCGACCTGACATCCAAGGAATTTTCCTTACTGGAACTTTTGCTACGCCGACGTGGCGAGGTGCTGCCCCGATCCCTCATCGCATCCCAGGTCTGGGATATGAATTTCGACAGCGACACCAATATTATTGAGGTCGCCATTCGTCGCTTGCGGTCCAAAGTGGACGACGGATTCGAGCTAAAGCTGATCCGGACAGCACGAGGCATGGGGTATGTGCTGGAGGATGGGGAATGAAGCCCTTAGGCAAGAAGTCTATAACGCTTCGGCTAACACTACTTTTTACTGTTGTTTCCGCCCTGGTGCTGACAACACTTGGGCTAGCGGTTGGTGCTCTGGTTGAGCGCCACTTTGAAGAAATGGACACAGAACTGTTGGTGGGGAAGTTCGAGCTCGTCGGCCATGCTCTATGGGAGCACAGTCAGAGTGCCTTGAGTGACCGACTGGACGCAGCACTGGTTGGGCATCACGGACTGGCAGTAGCTATTTGGGATGCTTCCGGCAAGCCGATTTATTCCCATGGCAGTGTTGATTTTCCATCGATCATGAAGGTGCCAGGCACTGACCTTAGAACTCACCCTAAGCTCTGGCGAAATGAAGATGGGCAGCTTTTTCGAGGCATATCCGGCACTGTTACTGGAGGTGCCATCGTTGCAGTCTCCACTGAATTGCAAGTCCATGAACATTTCATGCACTCTTTCAATAAGACGTTCTGGGGTTTAGTCGCCTTGGCCGCGATAGCTAGTGGTCTATTCGGCTGGCTGGCTGCCAGAGGGGGGCTTTCCCCCTTACGGGAAATATGCCGCGATACTGCGGGGATTACGGCCGACCACTTAGACCGCCGGCTGACTGCAGAAGACTTCCCCATCGAACTTGCGGAAGTAGCTAGGACGCTAAATGAAATGCTCGGTCGCCTTGAGGCGTCCTTCCGTCGACTCTCCGAATTTTCCTCTGACCTTGCACACGAGTTGCGCACACCAGTTAGTAACCTCCTTACCCAGACACAAGTCACACTATCGAAAACTCGCACTGCCGAGGAATATCGAGAGGTATTGGTATCGAACTCCGAAGAATTCGAGCGGCTTTCCCGAACCATCGCAGATATGTTGTTTCTGGCTAAAGCTGAAAACGATCTAGTTGTGCCGGAACTTGGGCCGCTGAACTTGCGTGAGGAAACCGATGACTTACTGGAGTTTTATGAAGCTCTGGCGGATGAAAGGGGCGTAACCCTATCCATCAAAGGAGAGGCTTCCGTAGCAGGTGATAGGTTGATGCTCCGGCGAGCTATTGGCAACTTGCTATCCAATGCTTTCCGACACACCCCTAGGAGTGGCGTCATTGCCGTGTTGCTAACAAACGTCGATGGAATGGCAACTATCAGCATTAGCAATACAGGCCAAACTATCTCTCCGGAGCATCTTCCTCGATTATTTGACCGCTTTTATCGGGCCGATCCGTCAAGGCAACGGGACTCCGAAGGAGCGGGCTTAGGCCTCGCTATTACGCGATCTATCCTGCGCGCCCACGGAGGCAATGCGACGGTGCGCTCTGAGGATGGATTGACAACCTTTGAACTACGGCTGCCATCTATTCAGCAGTAAGCAGCCTGCCACTACTTAAGCATTCTCGACCCTGAGGGGCATATAGCCAGCTTCAGAAATTGCACCTTCCACCTCTTCAACACTAACGCTTACTGATTCAATAGATATCAGATGCTGTTCCAGAGTGATTGTGATCTTGGCATGTTTGTCCAGATCCCGAAGCGCCTGGGTGAGCTTGCTGACGCAATGGCCACAGGTCATGTCATCAACTTTGAAGGTAATCACGGTTTTCTCCTTTCATTTTTTGGGAAGTTACCCTGACCACTTTCTTCCTTCCTACAGGGGGAAGGTCAACTCCGTGATGTCGCTATTTGGATGAAGTCGATTTTTTTAGTTTGAACCGTTGACCTTCCCACCATGGGAATCTTCAGCATAGGCGCTATAACGCTTCTGGAGAGTTCCATGTCTGCCTTTACTTCAACTATTCGCACTACGAACCACACCCTTTTAGTCGACGGGATGAGTTGTGCCTCCTGTGTCGCCCGGGTGGAGAAAGCCCTTTTAAAGGTGCCTGGAGTGCAAGAGGCTTCAATAAATTTGGCCTCTGAAAAGGCGACGGTGATCACGTTGCCCGACGTATCGTTTGCCACGCTTGCCGCAGCCATTGGGAAAGCCGGGTATGCCGCCAGCCCCGAGACAGCTGGAGAAGTTCCCGCTGTGAAGCGACGTTTTCCGGAATGGTGGCCGGTCGCAGTTAGTATCGTCCTTACACTTCCGCTACTTGCACCGATGCTGCTTGAGCTCCTGGGGAAGGAATGGATGTTGGATGGCTGGTGGCAACTTGCCTTGGCAACCCCCGTTCAGTTCTGGCTGGGCTTACGGTTTTACCGGGCCGGGTGGAAGGCAGTTCGGGCCCGTGCCGGCAATATGGACCTATTGGTGGCCCTGGGAACTTCTGCTGCCTATGGCTTATCGGTGTATCTGCTTTGGAGAAATGCAGATACCAGAATGCCCCATCTTTATTTTGAGGCATCTGCGGCTGTCATCACTTTGGTGCTTCTGGGGAAATGGCTGGAAGCACGAGCCAAGCGACAAACTACCGACGCTATAAGGTCCCTTAACGCACTTCGCCCAACGGTGGCTCGCGTCCTGATAGAAGGGCAGGAAGTCTCTATTCCTGTCCAGCAAGTTGCAATCGGAGACAAGGTGGTGGTACGGCCAGGAGAGCGGATCCCAGTGGATGGGACTGTCATCAATGGACAAAGCCACGTCGATGAAGCTCTGATTACCGGAGAAAGCCTCCCTATCGCGAAGGCTCCTGGTGATCAGGTGACAGGCGGATCGGTGAATGGTGAAGGATTAATGGTTCTGCGAACCATCGCCATCGGTACAGAAACCACTCTAGCCCGCATCATCCGGATGGTGGAATCTGCGCAAGCAGCCAAAGCTCCGATTCAGCGTATCGTTGATCGAATCAGCGCTGTCTTCGTACCAGTAGTCCTTTCCATCGCCATACTGACATTTATCGTTTGGGTGCTACTCCTGGCGGACTGGGAGGTCGCATTGATCAATGCGGTAACAGTCTTAGTGATTGCCTGTCCATGCGCCCTTGGCCTTGCCACCCCTACCTCAATAATGGCGGGTACCGGTGTGGCGGCCCGACATGGCATCCTGATCAAAGACGCTGAAGCACTCGAAATTGCCCACTCGGTGACAGCCGTTGCTTTTGATAAGACGGGAACATTGACGGAGGGAAAGCCAATGCTGGTCGCTGTCGAGGCTGTTGAAGGCATGGACAAGAACAACATCCTTCAGTTGTCGGCTGCGCTGCAAAAGACCAGTGACCACCCCTTGGCCCATGCTGTCCTGGAAATGGCCAAATCACAACAACTAGCAGTACCCGACACGGTGAATGCCAAAGCCCTTCCTGGACGTGGAGTGCAAGGAGTAGTTGGTGGGGAAATCCTGATGCTGGGTAGCACCCGACTAATGTTGGAGTCTGGAACAGCCCCCGCTCGACTACTGGAACGTGCGGCTGCCCTTGAAAAGCAAGGGCGAACTATCTCCTGGCTACTTCGTAGCCGCGGAAATGAAACAGAGACATTGGGCCTTCTAGCTTTTGGTGATGCTGTGAAAGGTGCTTCTTACCAAGCGGTGGCCAACTTGCATAAGCTAGGCATCAAAACAGTGATGTTGACTGGGGATAATCAGGGAAGCGCCAACGCCGTTGCCGAGAATCTGGGTATTGATGAAGTCTGGGCTGGATTGTTGCCAGAGGATAAGGCCTCAATCATTCAGGACCTCCGTGACCGTGGATACGTTGTGGCAATGGTTGGAGATGGACTGAACGATGCTCCCAGTTTGGTCGCCGCTGATGTTGGGCTCAGCATGTCCACTGGGACCGATGTGGCGATGCAGGCAGCCGGAATCACCTTAATGCGAGGAGACCCCCGCCTGGTTGCCGATTCTCTCGATGTTTCTCGCCGCACTTACGGAAAAATCAAACAGGGTCTTTTTTGGGCTTTTGCTTACAACATCCTCGGTATTCCCCTCGCAGCTGCCGGAATGCTAAGTCCTGTTGTTGCAGGGGCAGCGATGGCATTCAGTAGTGTTAGCGTAGTAATGAATGCGCTATTACTTCGCCGCTGGCGTAGCGCCAGTGATATCAGACATCCTGATTGAATCTAGCCAGGGAGCTAAAATGAATATTGGAGAGGTAGCAAAGGCCGCCGGCATCTCGACCAAGATGATTCGTCATTATGAGAGTGTAGGGTTGTTGCCACCGGCCAGTAGGACTGCGGCGGGCTACCGCCAATACGGATTAGCTGACATCCGGACCCTGCAGTTTATTCGTCGATCTCGAGATCTCGGATTCTCCATTGATGAAATTCGGAATTTGCTAAGTCTTTGGCAGAACCGAGACCGTACCAGCCGCGAGGTAAAAGCCCTGGCCAAGGAGCATCTAGACGAGCTCGAAAATAAGCTCCAAGAGCTTCTTGCAATGAAAAAGGCGCTCCAGCATCTAGTCAGTTGTTGCCAAGGAAATCACCGGCCCGATTGCCCCATCCTGGAAGAACTGGCTGGCGATAGTAACCATCTTTCCATGACGGGTCTTAGTCTATCGCCGTAGCTTCAGAACGATTGAGGGAAATGCGCTGAGCCAAGGAATTGGTCAAATGCATGGAACTACGCCTAGGTAATTAGGGGAATGAGGCGTTCTGATTGCCTTTTGTACTAGCAAAAGTAATTCCGCCCTTTCATAATGCTTCGTCATGAAGCAACTTCTCCTGCCCATAGCGCAAGCCTATAAGGCTGACCCCGAGTCTGTTTACAACACTTGGTTTGTTAGTAGTGAAGATCGCCTCAAAGCGTTTCGAAGCATCCGGCGCGGTGTTGGTACGGTTGTCGAAGACATCAAGCAGAAGCGTTTCCCCAACGACTTCAAAGGATCATCGCTGGAATTTGTGCTGAGCTGTATTGCTGAGCAAAAGCAGGTGTTTGAAGGGGCGGCCCATCCCTTCTATTGGAAGCCTAAGCTTCGCATCCCGGATATCTACGAGAACGATGAAAATAAGGGGGCGTTCGGGGAATTTCTCTTCGCCTGCCTGGAAACCGCCGACATCCGGATTCTGGAAAGGGAAGTTTTGAAGCTTGCCGGCCGCAGCATCAAGGGCCTGGGGCCAGCGGTCGCCAATATCCTCTACTTTCTTCATCCCACACTGTTTCCGCCATTTAATACGGCGATGCTCAACGGTTTCAATGCCCTCTTTCAGGCCAAGAAGAAGTTAGGGTCTTGGGACAGCTACCTGGAAATGCGCGAGACGATCATCGAAGCCAATTCGACGCTTGGAACACTTTCCAAGGATCTTGGCGCGTTCAGTGGCATGTTGTTTGAGATCGGGGTAGGACGCTTGGCCCCCGATTCTAATGGCCAGCAGACTTTGGCTGCGGAGCAGGAAAAACTGGAGAAAAGTCGCCGCAAACGGCACGCACAGGTTGAACAGGATGTTGTGGAGGAACGGCTGCACACCAAGGTTCAGCACCAACTTTCTGAACTAGGGCGTACCCTGGGATATGACGTCTTGGTCGCACGCAATGACCGTAGTGCGCAATACCAAGGCCGCCCGCTGGGATTCCACTGCCTAGAGCACCTTCCAGACTTGGGATTGTCTCCGGAGGTGCACGCTACGGCGGAACTGATCGATGTCCTTTGGCTGTACAAGGGGAAGGCGCAGATTGCCGCCGCCTTTGAGGTTGAAAAAAGTACCTCCATCTATTCCGGAATATTGCGCCTCACCGATATGGCCCTTTCCATTCCGGGAAAGGAGGAACATCTTTATCTAGTGGCGCCAGCGGCCCGCGAGCGGGAGATTGTTGATCAACTGAAACGCCCGATGTTCCAGCGACCTGATGAGTTTTCCTTGGGATACATCCTTTTTGAAGAGCTCGATCGGCATTTTGAGTCCCTCTGCAAACTTGGCGATAACCATCATATCCTAGACAAGTTGGCCTGCCGCTGTTGCGTTTGAGCCGTCCAGTGGGGAATCCGGATACGCCTGACCAAGTGCAGTCTAGCCCCCAACATTCCACATCGTGGTCATCGGGCATACGTGCCAGTAAGCGAACGATCTCTCGACATAACTGCCACATGACCCCTTCCGGCTTTGTAGCCACATCATCGAAGCAATAATGCACTCATCACACATAAAGCAGCCGGAGCTAGTGAAGTAACGCAACCATAGTAGCCACATTGAAGCCTTTCACTCGGGGCGATATCGATTGAGCTATGGCAACCAAATGAAAAAGAGGCCACGCAATTGCGGGGCCTCTTTTCCATTGTTGTCCGGCCGACTTTATTTACTACCATCAGCTCATTTTTGCAGCAAAACGGCTATCTCCTTGTTTTTATTTAGTTTCAAGATTCTCCATTTCATTTCAAGAAACTATTGTCCGGAAACAGAAAGCGTGAATTACCAGAGGGTTTCCCGCTCGGCGGAGGCGGTGATCTTGTGGATGGAAAGGTCGGCGCCGTTGTATTCATCCTCCTGGTCCAGGCGGATGCCCACCAGCTGCTTGATGACGCCATAGACCAGGCCGCCGCCCACCAGGGCGATGACGATGGCCAGGCCGGTCATGAGCAGCTGGGACAGGAAGGAAACGCCGCCGGCGCCACCCAGGGCCTCCAGCCCGAAGATGCCGGCGGCGATGCCGCCCCAGGCGCCGCACAGGCCGTGCAGGGGCCAAACGCCGAGCACGTCGTCGATCTTCCAGCGGTTCTGGGTCAGGGTGAACATGACAACGAAAAGGGCACCGGCAACGCCGCCGGTGACCAGGGCACCAAGGGGGTGCATCAGGTCGGAGCCGGCGCAGACGGCCACCAGGCCGGCCAGGGGGCCGTTATGCACGAAGCCCGGGTCATTCTTGCCCAGCACCAGGGCCGCCAGGGTGCCGCCCACCATGGCCATGAGGGAGTTGAGGGCCACCAGGCCGGAAATCTTGTCCAGGCTCTGGGCGCTCATAACGTTGAAGCCGAACCAGCCGACGATGAGGATCCAGGCGCCCAGGGCCAGGAAGGGAATGGAGGACGGCGGATGGGCGCCGGCTATGCCGCCATCCTTGTGGTAGCGGCCGCGGCGGGCGCCGAGCAGGAGTACGGCGGGCAGGGCGATCCAGCCGCCCATGGCATGCACCACCACGGAGCCGGCGAAATCGTGGAACTCGGCGCCGAAGCTGGCCAGCAGCCATTCCTGGATGCCGAAGGCGTGGTTCCAGGCGATGCCTTCGAAGAAGGGATAGACGAAGCCCACCAGGCAGAAGGTGGCGGCCAGCTGGGGATTGAAGCGGGCCCGCTCGGCGATGCCGCCGGAGATGATGGCCGGGATGGCGGCGGCGAAAGTGAGCAGGAAGAAGAACTTGGTCAGGTCGTGGCCGCTGTTCTGCATCAGCGCCTGGGCGTCCTGGAAGAAATGCACGCCGTAGGCGATGCCGTAGCCGACGAAGAAGTAGGCCAGGGTGGACACGGCGAAGTCGGAAAGGATCTTAACCAGGGCATTGACCTGGTTCTTGCGGCGCACGGTGCCCAGTTCGAGGAAGGCAAAACCGGCGTGCATGGCGAGCACCATAATGGCGCCCAAGAGAACGAAAAGGGTGTCCGAGGCGGACTTGTAAGCTTCCATGGTGCCTCCAGCAAAAAGTTGGCACCACAAAAGCAAGCCCCGTTCCAGGGGCTTAGCACTGTTAAATCATTACCTTAGCCATAGGCGCCCGGCAGGTACGCACCGGCATTGTGCGTATTGCACCGGACATGCTGCCTATTGGTGCATTTTGCACCGTACCGGGGCGCCCGCCGTCCGGCCCCTTAGCGGGGTCCCAGACCGGGTGGCAGCAGCACCCACATCTGCCCCGTCTGCTTCATCCGCCCGGCCAGGGCGCCGGCCTCGGCGCCGTAGCCCCAGAAGTAGTCGGCCCGCACCACGCCCTTGATGGCGCCGCCCGTGTCTTGGGCCAGCACCAGGCGGCGCAGGGGTTTGCTGCTGTTGGGATGGCTCGCCGCCAGGAACACCGGTGCCCCCAGGGGCGTGCTGCGGGGATCGATGGCGATGCTGCGCTCCGGAGTCAGGGGCACGCCCAGGGCGCCGATGGGGCCTTCGCTGGCGGGCAGGTCCAGCTCCCGGAAAAAGACGTAGCTGGGATTGGCGTTGAGCAGGTCGTTGACCTTGGCCGGATTGGCCCGGGCCCAGGCCTGGATACCCTGCATGGAAGCCTGCTCCGGTTTCAGCTCGCCCCGCTCGATCAGCACCCGGCCGATGGACTGGTAGGGGTGGCCGTTCTGGTCGGCGTAACCGAGGCGAACGATGCTGCCGTCGGGCAGCCGGACCCGACCGGAGCCCTGGATCTGCAGGAAGAACAGCTCGATGGGATCGTCCACCCACAGCAGGGTGCGGGCCTTGAGGCTATCCTCCCTGGCCATCAGTTCGGCCCGGGACCAGTAGGGCACCACCTTGTTGCCCAGCAGGCGGCCCCGCAGGCGGTAGTTCTTGAGGTCCGGATACAGCTCGGAGAGGTCGATGGTGAGCAGATCGTCCGGCACCCCCAGCACGGCATAGCGGCCGGGACCGGTGGGCTTGCGGCTGCCTTTGAGCAGGGGCTCGTAATAGCCGGTGATCATGCCCTCGACGGTGCCTTCCGGATTGGTCAGCAGATAGGGCTGGAAGCGGGATTCGAAGAAGCGCCGCAGGCTGCCGTTGTCCGGCTTGCTCCCCAGGGTCTGGGCTTCATCGCAGGCGGGACGCCACAGGGGCCATTCCTTCTTGCCCACCAGGCCCTTGCAGGATTGCAGGAAGGCCGGCCAGGCTGCGCCCAGATCGTCCTCGCCCCAGCCGGGCAGGTCTTCCCAGCGGGCCGGCTGCAGGGGCTTGGCGGCGGGGGGCGGCGGCAGCTGGGCGCCGGCGGGCGGACACACCGGGGCGGCGCCGGGCGCCGGGCAGACGGGACAGGCCGGGCAGGCGCCGGCGGCGGTGGCCGCCGGCCGGGGCGCCGTGGCGCAGCCGGCCAGGAGGGCCAGGCTGGCGGCAAGCAGGAGCAGGCGGCGGGGCATTTGGCTTATGGGCATGATTGGGCTAAGGTCCGGACTTTTCCCCAGTATACCGGTAGCCCCATGCCCTCACCTGCCAAGACGCCCCGTACGGCAGCCGCCGTGGCCGATCCCCTGGAACGCCTGGTGCGCTTCCTCGACACGGCCGAAGCCCTGCTCGCCCGCCTCGAGCCCCTGCTGCCCGAAGCCCTGCCCCAGCCCGACTGGAAAGCCCCGGCCTACCGCTGGCGGCGCAAGAACGGCCGCGGCTTCCTGCAGGCCGTGGCCCAGCCCCACCCGATCCGTCTCAAGGACCTGCAGGACATCGACGACCAGAAGCAGCGCATCGTCGCCAACACCCGTCAGTTCCTCGCCGGCCGCCCGGCCAACAACGTGCTGCTGACCGGCACCCGGGGCTGCGGCAAGTCCTCCCTGGTGAAGGCCCTGCTCAACGAATACGCCAAGAAGGGCCTGCGCCTGATCGAGGTGGACAAGTCGGACCTGGTGGACCTGCCGGACATCGTGGATATGGTGGCGGGCCGCCCCGAGCATTTCATCATCTTCAGCGACGACCTCTCCTTCGAGGCCGGCGAGGACGGCTACAAGGCCCTGAAGTCGGTGCTGGACGGTTCCGTCACCAGCGTCCCGGACAACGTGCTGATCTACGCCACCTCCAACCGTCGCCACCTGATGCCCGAGTACCACGCGGAGAACCTGGAGACGAGCAAGGTGGGCGACGAAATCCACCCGGGGGAGGCCATCGAGGAAAAGATCTCCCTCTCCGAACGCTTCGGCCTGTGGATTTCCTTCTACCCCTTCAGCCAGGACGACTACCTCAACATCACCGCCCACTGGCTGGCCCACTTCGGCTGCGCCGCAGCGGCGCGCGAGAGCTGGGAGCGGGATGCCCTCAACTGGGCCCTGCAGCGCGGCTCCCGCAGCGGCCGGGTAGCCTGGCAGTTCGCCCGGGACTACGCCGGCAGCCACGCGCCGAAGGGTGGCAAATGAGCAAGGTGGTGGAAGTATCGGCAGCCGTCATTGAACGCAATGGCGGCCAGGAGTTTCTCCTCGCCTGCCGCCCAGAGGGCAAGGTCTACGCCGGCTACTGGGAGTTTCCCGGCGGCAAGGTGGAAGCCGGCGAGAGCCACCGCCAGGCCCTGGACCGGGAACTGCAGGAGGAGCTGGGCATCACCGTCACCGCCGCCACGCCCTGGATTTCCCGCCGCTTCGTCTATCCCCACGCCACGGTGCGCCTCAAGTTCTTCCGCGTCACCGCCTGGGAGGGGGAGATCGCCCCGATCGAGCACTCCGCCTTTGCCTGGGCCAGGATCGGCATGGATGCTGGCGTTGAGCCCATCCTGCCGGCCAACGGCCCCATTCTGCGGGCCCTGGCCCTGCCCCCCCTGTACGCCTTGACCCAGGCCGAGGAGCGGGGAGTGGAGGCTGAAATGGCACGTCTGGAGCGGGCCCTGGCCGGGGGGCTGAAGCTGGTGCAGGTCCGAGACAAGCAGCTGCCCCCTGCCGTCCGGGCCGATTTCGCCGCCCGGGTGGTGGCCCTGGCCCACGCCCACGGCGCCCGGGCCCTGCTCAACGCGCCGGACGAGGCCAGCGATACCCTCGCCCGCCGCCTCGGCGCCGACGGCATCCACCTGCCCGCCGCCCGCCTGCAGACCCTCACGGCCCGCCCCGACTTCCCCCTGGTGGCCGCCTCCTGCCATTCGCCGGAGGAACTGGCCCTGGCCGACCGGCTGGAGCTGGATTTCAGCGTCCTCGGCCCGGTCCGGCCCACCCCCAGCCATCCGGAGCAGGCCGGGCTGGGCTGGGACGTTTTCGGCGAGTGGGTGTTCGATTGCGCCCAGCCGGTCTACGCCCTGGGAGGCATGACCACGGCGGAGCTGGAAACGGCCCGCCGCCACGGCGCCCAGGGCATCGCCCTGATGCGCGGCTGGTAGGCCTCAGGCCTTGGGGAAGGGGCTGTCGGCAACGGCCCCGTCTTCCCCCGGGCCGGCCTCTTCCTGCACCGGCACCCGGTAGGACTCGGAAGCCCAGGCGCCCAGGTCGATCAGCTTGCAGCGCTTGGAGCAGAAGGGACGATAGGGATTGTCGGGGGACCAGAGGGAGTCGCCGCCGCACTGGGGGCAACGGACTTTACGGGGAGCGTTCATGGGCGATGGCAGCCAGGGACGGAATGGGCGAAAGGGAAAAGGTACGGCGGCGGCAGGAGCAATCCCGCAGCGCCACGGGCCGCATTAAAGCAGAATTTCCAGGCCGCCGCAGTCTTCCTAGGCGCAGACGTGGAAACCCGAGTCCGGAACGGGAAAAGGACATTCAGCAGCGGGATGGAAGGCGAAGCAGCGCGAGCGGCCGCCCCAATGACGCTCAGAGGTTGCAGAAGGTCATGTCGAAGGCGACCTCGCGGTCGCAGGCCCGGGGCTTGAGGTCGCCGTCCGGGCAGGTGAAGCGGATGTTCAGGGCGTATTTGTTGGCGCTGATTTCGGGAATGGCGGGGTCGCCGTCCCGCAGGGTGACCCGCACCATCTGGGCATTGCTGCCGCCGAGCATGAGTTGGAAACCGCCGGAGGGCGCCACCTGGGCCTTGGGCCGGCCGGAGGAGCGCAGTAGGCGCAGCACGATGGTGAGGCCGTCGCGCAGGGGCAGCAGGGGCTTGAGCCAGCCCATGAGGGCGGCCCGGCGCTGCTCGGCCGGGTGGTGCTGCCAGAAATGGTAGGAGGGCAGATCGAATTCGCAGACGCCGCCGGGAATGGCGGCCCGGCTCTTGATGCTCATCAGCCACTCATTGTCGCGCAGGTGCTGACCGATCTTGCCGGTCATGGCCAGCAGGGCGGCGGAGGCCTGCTCGATCTCGTAGAGGGCGCCGGAAAGGGCCTCTTCGGAAATGTCGGGGTTGTTGCGGAAGGCCAGCAGGGTCTGGCGCTGGCGCTCCAGTTCCTGGATCAGGTCCATTTTCAGGTCGGCCCGGGAAACTTCCAGGATTTCGAACAGGGTCAGCAGGACGACATGGTGTTCCAGGTGGCCTTCGGCCTGGAGATAGTAGGCGGCCTTGTCGAACAAATCCTCCAGCCGCAGCAGGGTGCGGATGCGCTCATTGAAGGGATATTCGTAGGTGATCACGCCAGGTTTCGCCAGGGTTTGCCAGTCAGGGTCCGGTAAGTGCGCTTACGGCGGGCATTATGTCGTCAAAGTGCGAGGATTCTGAACCATTCAGCCATAAACCTCAACACTAATAAGCCTTTGGGCATAAATTTGAATAATATGCATCAAGTTGGTGCATGAATTCCGGAAGCGGCCGCCAGATACTGGTGGTGCAGGCGCTCCACCTGGGGGACCAGGGCGGCCGCATCGCCGCCGTTGTCCACCACGTCGTCGGCCACCGCCAGGCGCTGCTGGCGGCTGGCCTGGGCCGCCAGGATGGCCTGCACCTCGGCCTCGCCCAGGCCGTTGCGGGCCATCACCCGGGCCACCTGGACCGCCTCGGGGCAATCCACCACCAGCACCCGCTGCACCCGTTCCCGGTAGCTGCCCGATTCCACCAGCAGGGGCACCGCCAGGATGACGTAGGGCGCCCGGGCCGCCTGGCAGCGGCGATCGCTCTCGGCGCGGATCAGGGGATGGAGAATGGCTTCCAGGCGCTGGCGCGCCGTGGCGTCGGCAAAGACCTGGCGGCGCATGGCGGCCCGGTCCAGGGCGCCCCGGGCGTCCACCACCGCCGGCCCGAAGGCCTCTGCGATGGCCGCCATGGCGGCGCCATGGGGCCCGGTCAGTTCGTGGGCGATGGCATCCGTATCCACCAGGGCGGCGCCCCGGGCGACGAAAAGGTCGGCCACGGTGCTCTTGCCGCTGCCGATTCCGCCGGTCAGCCCGACGACGTAGGGCATTTCAGGGCTTCTTCGCCGCCTTGGCCTCGCAGGCGGAGGGCGTGGCGGTGATGGCGGTGCCCGAATCCTTGAGGCCCTGGATCTGGGTCGGATCGCCCCGGGCTTCCACATGCACGGCGGTGGTCTTGCCGCCCCGCAGCCCCACCTTGGCCGAACGCACGCCCTTGGCCTTGAGGCTGTCCAGCTGGTCCTTGGCGCCCTGCTCGCTGGAGAAGATGCCGAGGGAAATGGCGTACTGGTTGGCGCCGGCTTCGGTGACGATGAAGAACTCTGTGACCCCCAGCTTCTTCAGCTCGCCGGCCTTGCGCTCGGCGTCGGCCTTGCTTGCCAGGGGCGGGATATACACCCAGTGGCTGCCGCCTTCGGCGGAGACCACGCTGCGGGAGAGGGTCAGGCTCGGGTAGCGCTTCTTGGCCAGGGCCACCAGGGCGTCGGCCTCGGCCGCCGGCAGGTCGGGCCAGGCCAGGCAGGCCTGGGCCTTCTTCTCCTCGGCTTTCTTGTCCTCGGCTTTCTTGTCCTCGGCCTTTTTCTCTTCCGGCTTCTTTTCCTCCGGCTTTTTCTCGTCGCCCTTCTTTTCGTCCGCCTTCTTATCGGTCGCCTGGGAGGCAGCAGGGACGGGCGTCTCCGCCACCCCATGGCTGGCAGGCGCGTCCTCCTTGGCTACGGGGGCAGGGGCCTCGGCGGTCGGCTTCTCACCTGCCTCCGCCGCCGGCTCGCCCTTGCTGACGATGACGATGCGCTCCGGCTGCAGCTGCTGGTGCAGCCGCTCCCCATCCGGGTTGTCGCCGCCGCCCAGATAGCCCCGGGCGAAGACGAAGAACAGCAGATTGGCCAGAACCAGCAGGAAGACCAGGACGCGCATGACGGAAATCTCCGGAAAAGGCCGGCTGGCCTCAGCCCACCTTGGGCAGATGTTCCAGGGAACGGGCGACCGCCTCGGCCGGGTAGTCGTAGTCCTCCAGCTTGCCGCTGAAGAAGCGCTCGTAGGAAGACATGTCGAAGTGGCCGTGGCCGGTGAGGTTGAACAGGATCACCTTGGGCTCGCCGGTCACCTTGGCCTTCAGGGCCTCGTCGATGGCGGCGCGGATGGCGTGGCAGGATTCGGGGGCGGGAATGATGCCCTCGGCCCGGGCGAACTGCACGCCGGCCTCGAAGGTGGCCAGCTGGGAGACGGCCACCGGCTCCACCAGGCCCTCATGCACCACCTGGGAAACCAGGGGCGAGGCGCCGTGGTAACGCAGGCCGCCGGCGTGGATACCGGGGGGCATGAAGTCGTGACCCAGGGTGTACATCTTCATCAAGGGGGTGAAGCCGGAGGCGTCGCCGAAGTCGTAGGCGTAGGCGCCCTTGGTCAGGGTCGGGCAGGAGGTGGGTTCCACCGCCAGGCAGCGCAGGTTTTCCGCCCGCTTGTCGCCGGCGGCCTTGTCGGCCAGGAAGGGGAAGGCGATGCCACCGAAGGAGGAGCCGCCGCCACAGGGCCCGATGACCACATCCGGGTATTCGCCGATCTTGTCGAACTGCTTCTTCGCTTCCAGGCCGACGATGGTCTGGTGCAGCAGTACGTGGTTGAGCACGGAGCCCAGGGTGTAGTTGGTGTCGGGGCGGGAGGCGGCCTCTTCCACCGCTTCGGAGATGGCCAGGCCCAGGGAGCCCTGGTTGTCAGGATTCTCCGCCAGGGCGGCACGGCCGGTCTGGGTCAGCTCGGAGGGGCTGGCGAAGACTTCGGCACCCCAGGTCTGCATCATCAGGCGGCGGTAGGGCTTCTGGTCGTAGCTGACCTTGACCATGTACACCCGCACCGGCAAGCCGAACATCTGGCCGGCGAAGGAGATGGAGGAGCCCCACTGGCCGGCGCCGGTTTCAGTGGTCAGGCGCTTGATGCCGGCCTGCTTGTTGTAGAAGGCCTGGGGCACGGCGGAGTTGGGCTTGTGGGAGCCGGCCGGGGAGACGCCTTCGTACTTGTAGTAAATCTTGGCGGTGGTGCCCAGGGCCTGCTCCAGGCGCACGGCCCGGACCAGGGGCGCGGGGCGCCACAGGCGGTAGATTTCGCGCACTTCCTGGGGAATGGGAATCCAGCGCTGGTCCGACATTTCCTGTTCGAGGATGGCGCCGGGGAAGATGACGCCCATCTGCTCCGGCGTCGCCGGCTGGCCGTCCGGACCCAGGGGCGGGACCGGCGGGGTCTTCAGGTCGGCCACGATGTTGTACCAGTGGGTCGGAATCTCGTTCTGCTCGAGCAGGATGCGGGTGTTCTCCATGATCTCCCTTTGTCTTTTAACGGTTCTGGCCGGCAGCAAGGCCGGCAGGCGAAGTATAACGCGGCCCCGCCCCGGCTTTCCGGCCGGGCGGGGCCGCCGCAGCGGCCGTCAGGCGACGGCCGTTAGATCGGCGACCCGGGCCAGTCCTTCCAGCACCAGGTAATCCACCCGGCGCACCGGCAGGGCCGGGTCCAGGCATTCGTCCAGCTGGGCGGCGCCGCCGCCGGAAAGCAGGCAGGGGGAGCCGGGCGGCAGCTGCCGGTAGAGCCGCTCCACGGCGCCGGCCTGGGCATGCAGGCAGCCGCTGACGATGGCCGCATCGGTGCTGCGCGGCAGCTCGGCGAAATCCCCCTCGGCCAGGGGCAGCTGGGCCGTGTGGCGGTTGAGGGCGCCCCGCATCAGGTCGAAGCCGGGCAGGATGCAGCCGCCGGCGAAATAGCCGTGACCGGGCCGCTCCGGGTCTTCCAGCAGCACATCGATGGTCAGGGCGGTTCCCGCATTGACCACCAGGCAAGGCCGTCGCTCCTGGTTCCAGGCGCCCACCAGGGCGGCCCAGCGGTCCGCCCCCAGCTGGGCCGGGCGGGCGTAGCCGTTGCGCACCCCGGCAGCTTCCGGCGTCGCCAGAAAATTCTCCAGCCCGGGGGACAGGGGCACCAGGGCCTGGGCCACGGCCGCCGCCACTTCCGGTCCGGCCACGTTGCAAAAGAGGATGCGCTGCAGGCCCTGCCCCGCCGGCAGGGCCTGGCGCAGGGCATGGGGCAGGTCGCCGATGCGCTCCCGTTCCAGGGCGCCCCGGGCACGCCAGGCGCCGGCCTGGCGCAGGCCCCACTTGAGGCGGGTGTTGCCGGCATCGAGCAGCAGGATCATAGGGGCCTCAGGGAAAGGTCGCCGGCCAGGTGGCGCAGCACGCCGTCCGGGCCCTCCAGCAGCAGGGCGCCGTCGCCGTCGGCGCCGCGGCACAGGCCGGAGGCCACCACCTTGCCTTCCTCCAGCAAATGCACCGGACAGTCCTGCCAGGCATGGCGCTGCTGCCAGTCGTCGGCGAGGGCGGCAAAGCCGCCGCGACTGAAGCGGTCCAGCACCGCCACCAGCTCCCGCAGCAGGGCCGCCAGCAGGTCGTGGCGCTCCGGCACCGCGCCCATCAGCGTCGCCAGACCGGCCGGGGCCAGCCCGCCGGGCGCACTCACCGCCGGTGCCCGCAAATTAATACCGATGCCGATGATGGCCTCGGTGCCGCTGCGGCTGGACGACAGTTCCACCAGGATGCCGGCCAGCTTGCCGAGGCCGCCCGGCACCGGGGCCAGCACGTCGTTGGGCCATTTCAGGACCACACCGGCGGCGCCGAGGGATTCGCAGGCCCGGGCGACGGCCACGCCAACGGCCAGGGACAGGCCGGCCACCTTGTCGAAGCCGCCGGCAAAACGCCACAACAGGGAAAAGGTGAGACTGTCCTCGGGGCTGGAAACCCAGTCCCGGCCGCGCCGCCCGCGGCCGGCGCTCTGCCGGTCGGCCACCACCACGCTGCCGGCCGGCGCCCCCCGGGCGGCCCGGCGCGACAGTTCGGAACTGGTGGAATCGCAGCTTTCCAGGCTGTCCACATCCACCCGGCCGACGATGGCGCCGAGGCGGGAAACGAGGAGGGCCGGGTCGATCAGGGATGCAGCCATGACAGCGCCAGAAGGAATGAAGGCACCATTATCGGGGATAAGGCCGGGAAGGAAAAACTTCTCTGGCCCCATGCTCTGGCCTCAGAGGCAGCCGCCGCCGGGAATCGAATCCCCCGGCGGGGCCGAAGCCGCTTATTCCGCCGCCGGTTCCTCGGCCGCAGCGGCGGCCTTGCCGCCCTCCAGGCCCAGCTCCTGGATCTTGCGGGTGATGGTGTTGCGGCCGATGCCCAGGGCCTGGGCCGCCTCGATGCGGCGGCCGCCGGTGTGGGCCAGAGCACGGGAGATGAGGATGCGCTCGAAGGTGTCGGAGAGCTTGCCGTGGATGTCCGGCACGCCCCGGGCCAGGAGCCGATCGGCCTCGGCCGCCAGGGCTTCCTCCCAGCCGCCGATGACGCCGGCGCCGCTGGCGGGGGAGGTTTCCCGCAGTTCCGGCGGCAGGTCCCCCACTTCCACCAGCTGGCCGGGAGCCATGACGGTGAGCCAATGGCAGAGGTTTTCCAGCTGCCGCACGTTGCCCTGGAAGTCGAGGGAAACGAGGAACTTCACCGCCCCGTCGGACAGGCGCTTGGGCTCCACCCCCAGCTCCTGGGCGCTCTTGGCGAGGAAGTGGCGGGCCAGCAGGGGAATGTCCTCACGCCGCTCGCGCAGGGCCGGCAGGCGGATACGGATGACGTTGAGGCGGTGGAACAGATCCTCCCGGAAGAGACCGTCCTTGACCCGGGTTTCCAGGTTCTGGTGGGTGGCGGCGATGACCCGCACATTGGCCTTCAACGGCTGGTGGCCGCCGACCCGGTAGTAGTGGCCGTCGGAGAGCACCCGCAGCAGGCGGGTCTGCAGTTCCGAGGGCATGTCGCCGATTTCGTCGAGGAACAGGGTGCCGCCTTCGGCCTGCTCGAAACGGCCCCGGCGCTGGGTGGCGGCGCCGGTGAAGGCGCCCCGCTCATGGCCGAACAGTTCGGATTCGAGCAGGTCCTTGGGAATGGCCGCGGTGTTGATGGCGATGAAGGGCTTGTCCGCCCTGGGGCTGTGGCGATGCAGGGCCCGAGCCACCAGCTCCTTGCCGGAACCGGATTCGCCGGTGATGAGCACGGTGGCGTGGCTCATGGCCAGACGGCCGATGGCGCGGAAGACTTCCTGCATGGCCGGAGCCTGACCGAGGATCTCCGGACTGATGCTGGTTTCCTCAACCGCACCATCCTGGTGCATCGACTCATCCAGGGCCCGGCGGATCAGTTCCAGGGCCTGGTCCACGTCGAAGGGTTTGGGCAGGTATTCGAAGGCCCCGCCCTGGAAGGCGGCGACGGCGCTCTCCAGGTCCGAGTAGGCGGTCATGATGATGACCGGCAGGGAGGGGATGTGGGACTTCACGTGCTGCAGCAGCTCCAGGCCGGACTGGCCGGGCATGCGGATGTCCGAAAGCAGGACCTGGGGCACCTCTCCGGCGTCCAGGGCGGCCAGGGCATCCACGGCGGAGGCGAAGCTCTTGTGGGCGATCTGTTCCCGGGCCAGGGCCTTTTCCAGGACCCAGCGGATGGAGCGGTCATCGTCGACAATCCAGACGGGTTTCATTGTGATCCCTTATTCGTTTTGCGCTGTGGCGAAATGGTCCACAGCACCGAGCAATTACTTTGCCAGCTTGGCGCCGGCCTCAGGCGTGTTCCAGGGGCAGGCGCACGATGAAGCAGGTGCGGCCCGGGCGGCTCTCGCATTCCACCGTGCCCTGGTGCTGCTGCACGAAGCTCTGGGCCAGGGTCAGACCAAGGCCGGAACCACCGTCCCGGCCGGAGACCAGGGGGTAGAACATGCGCTCCCGGATGTCTTCGGGAATACCGGGGCCGTTGTCGATCACCTGCAGTTCCAGGGCCAGGCGGAAGCGCTTCTTGGCCAGGGTCACCTGGCGCACGGCCCGGGTGCGCAGGACGATCTCACCCTTGCCTTCCATGGCCTGGGCGGCGTTGCGGGCGATGTTGAGGATGGCCTGGATCAGCTGCTCCCGGTCGCCGATGAGGTCCGGCAGGCTGGTGTCGTAGTCACGGCGGATCTTCAGCTGGCCGGGGAATTCGGCCAACAGCAGGCTGCGCACCCGTTCCAGGATTTCGTGGATGTTCACCGGCCCGGGCTGCATCGGCCGATGGGGCGAAAGCAGGCGCTGCATCAGGTCCTGCAGCCGGTCCGCTTCCTTGATGATGACCTGGGTGTATTCCCGCAGGCTGGGGTTGTTCAGTTCGAACTCCAGCAACTGGGCGGCGCCCCGGATGCCGCCGAGGGGATTCTTGATCTCGTGGGCCAGGTTGCGGATCAGTTCCCGGCTGGCCTGTTGTTGTTGCAGCAGGCGCTCTTCCCGGGAGGCGCGGATCTGCTGGTCGATGGGGCGCAGCTCCAGCAGCAGGCGGGCCTCCGGGGCATCCACCGGCGTCACGGTGCAGTTGATCTGCAGCACCTCGTCGTCTTCGCGGCGAATCTCGATGTTGTGGCCGGTATAGCTCCAGTCGTTGTCCAGAGCGCTGTCCAGGGCCTTCTGCAGGCCGGCCGAGGCCTGGATGATGTCCAGCAGGGAGCGTCCCACCACCACCCGGCCGCTGGTGGCCAGCAGGTTCTCCGCCGCCGGGTTCATGTGGCGGATGACAAGGCCGTCACCCAGGAGGATGACGGCAGACGAAAGCAGGTCGAGGCCGCTGAAGGGGCCGGGATTCAGATTAGGCATGGCTGGTTGGATAGCAGGAAGCGTACCAGCCGCGGCGCTCAACGCAGATTGCCGATTTCCTTGCGGATGGCTTCGATGTTGCGCTCATGCAGTTGCACCTTGTCCTTGTAGGGCTGCACCCGCTCGGCCACCTTGGCGCCGTTGATGCCGCCGCCGACGTTGCGGTCGGTCGGCTGGATGTTGGCCTCCTGATTGGCCAGCTCCTTCTTGGCGGCCTCCAGGTTCTTCTGCTCCGCCGCCAGTTCCTGTTCCAGGATGGTGCGGCGGTCGTTGTCGCGGCTGCGCTGGGTTTCGCTGCCCACCTTGGGGAAATCCGAAGGCGAAGGCGTGCTGACCTTGGCCGGGGCCCGGCTGCCGCCGCTGGGAGCCGAGTTGGTGGGATCGGTGATGATGCGCTTGCAGCCCTTGCCGGGGGCATTGGCATAGGTGATGTGACCGGCGTCGTCGGTACATTTGAAGATGTCGGCCCGGACCGGGCCGACAAACCCCAGGGCCAGCAGGCTGGCCAGCAGGGAGGCACGGGAAAGCTTGGTATTCATTGCCGCTCCTTGAGTTCGGGGCAAGTGTATTGGATCGATAGGGCTTTTACAAATGCCTTTGCCATTGCTCCGGGCAAGCCCGGACACGGCGTCGGAGGCCTCGCTCGGCGGCCTCGGGAGCAAAAAAAAGGGACGGCCGCGGCCGTCCCCTTTCTCGGTACTGCAGCCGCTTAGCAGCTGTAGTACAGGTCGAATTCCACCGGGTGGGTGGTCATGCGCAGCTTGTTCACTTCTTCCATCTTCAGGTCGATGAAGGAATCGATCCAGTCGTTGGAGAAGACGCCGCCGCGGGTCAGGAACTCGCGGTCCTTGTCCAGGTTGGCCAGGGCTTCGTCCAGGCTGGCGCAAACGGTCGGGATCTTGGCATCTTCTTCGGGCGGCAGGTCGTACAGATTCTTGTCGGCAGCGTCGCCGGGGTGAATCTTGTTCTGGATGCCGTCCAGGCCAGCCATCAGCAGTGCAGCGAAGCACAGGTAGGGGTTGGCGATGGGATCGGGGAAGCGGGTTTCGATACGGCGGGCCTTGGTGGATTGCACGAAGGGCACGCGGATGGAAGCGGAACGGTTCTTGGCGGAGTAGGCCAGCTTCACCGGAGCTTCGTAGTGGGGCACCAGACGCTTGTAGGAATTGGTACCGGGGTTGGTGATGGCGTTCAGGGCCTTGGCGTGCTTGATGATACCGCCGATGTAGTACAGGGCGGTTTCGGACAGGCCGGCGTAGCCGTTGCCGGCGAACAGGTTCTGGCCATCCTTCCAGATGGACTGGTGCACGTGCATGCCGGAACCGTTGTCGCCAACGATGGGCTTGGGCATGAAGGTGGCGGTCTTGCCGTACTGGTGAGCCACGTTGTGCACGATGTACTTCAGAATCTGGGTCTGGTCGGCGCGACGCACCAGGGTGTTGAAGACGGTGCCGATTTCGTTCTGGCCGGCGGTGGCGACTTCGTGGTGGTGCACTTCGACGGGCACGCCGCAGGCTTCCAGCAGCAGGCACATCTGGGCGCGCATGTCGTTGAAGGAATCAACGGGGGGCACGGGGAAGTAGCCGCCCTTGACCATCGGACGGTGGCCGGCGTTGCCGCCATCGAACTTCTCGGCGGTGGACCAGGCAGCCTCTTCGGAGAAGATCTTCACGTAGGTGCCGGACATGTCGGTCTTCCACTCCACGGAGTCGAAGATGAAGAATTCGGGTTCCGGACCGAAGAAGGCGGTGTCGCCGATGCCGGAGGACTTCAGGTAGGCTTCAGCGCGCTTGGCGATGGAGCGGGGGTCGCGGTCGTAGCCCTTGCCGTCGGCCGGTTCCACCACGTCACAGGTCAGGATCAGGGTGGTTTCGTCGAAGAAGGGGTCGATGTAGGCGGTGTTGGGGTCCGGCATCAGCAGCATGTCGGAGGCCTGGATACCCTTCCAGCCAGCGATGGAGGAACCGTCGAAAGCGTGGCCGGATTCGAACTTGTCTTCGTCGAAGGCGCTGACGGGCACGCCCACGTGTTGCTCTTTACCGCGGGTGTCGGTGAAACGGAAATCGACGAACTTGACGTCGTTTTCCTTGACCATCTTCATGATGTCTTGGGGGGTAGCCATACGCTAAGTCTCCTAACTGAACAGGTACCGGCCGGACCGGCAAAATCAAATAATTCGGTGCGCGACTTTCATAGCAGGTTCCATGCCAGCACTTCGCGCCGAGTAGGCCATTGTGCCATAAGCAAACTTCCCGACCGGGACTTTTTTGACGCACGCAAACGGTGCATTTTACAGGCTAACGCACCATTCTGGTGCGTTCGTGTATATCAGCGCCCCAAAGCTGCTCGTCCCCCCTCGCGACAACTCCGGCGCCAGGAAACCTGGATGGCTCCGCCGGCAGCGGCATCTGACTTATACTTTTCCCATCAACCAGCAGAAGGACAAGCGCCATGGGCAAGATTTCCGACATTCTGACCCTGGCCCAGGAACGGGCCCGGCAACTGGGCCTGCCCTATGGCGGCGCCCTGACGCCCCGGGAGGCCTACGAACTGCTGCAGTCCGCGCCGGGAGCCAAGCTGGTGGATGTGCGCACCCACGCCGAGTGGGACTGGGTCGGCCGCATTCCCGATGCCGTGGAAATCGAATGGATGCAGTATCCCGGCAACCAGCCCAATCCCCACTTTGCCGCCCAACTGGTGCATCAGGTGGATAAAGAGGCCCTGGTGATGTTCATCTGCCGCAGCGGCGCCCGCTCCCACAAGGCCGCCGAAACGGCGGTGCAGGCCGGTTACACCGAGGTGTACAACGTCCTCGAAGGCTTCGAGGGCGACAAGGATGCCAACGGCCAGCGCAACAAGGTGGGCGGCTGGCGCCATGCCGGCCTGCCCTGGCAGCAGGGCTGAGGATCAGCCGAGCAGGTCCTTCAGCCCGGTGTAGATGGACAGCACCGTGGTGCCGATGGCCACCAGGGAGCTGGAAACCTCGTTGATGCGGGATACCGCCTTCTGCAGCTTTTCCATGCTGGGCGGGCCGCTCACCAGGCGCCGCGCCAGGGCCATCTTCCAGCCCCCCTGCCCTGCCGCCGACTCCGCCGCCAAGTCCGCCGGCAGCGCGGAGACACGGCGGGCCAGCAGGCGCCCCAGCAGCATGCCGGTGAGGTAGCTGAAACCGATGCTGGCGGCGTACTCGGCGAATTCGCGCCACTCCACCCGCCCCTGGGGCAGCCAGGGCACCCCATCCACGTAGGCCACCAGACCACTCATGCCGAGCACCGCCAGGGCCGCCATGGCAAAGGCGGCAGCGCCGGCATGCCAGAGGGACCGCGGCCCCCGTTGCAGCAGCATAAAACCGAAGGGCAGGGGAATGAGCAGGGAAACGATGCGCAGATATAGCGTGTCGAGATCGAAGGCCAGCACAATCAGGCCGTGGGCCAGCAGCAACAACAGCAGGGGCAGCCCCCAGTACAGCAGCCAGCTGCCCCGCCCGCAGCCAGAACCGCCGGTCGCCGCGCCGGGCATGGTCCCGGTCGGGCTGCCGGCTTCCAGCAGGCGAATCCGCTCCTGCAGGGCCGACAGTTCCGGTACCGCCTCGCGGCTCTCCTGCAACTGGGCCTCCAGGTCCGCAATGCGGGCCAGGAGCGGCTTGAACAGGTAGAGGTCGCGGCGGCAGACGGGACACACCAGGGCTTCCCGGGAAATGTCGGAGGTGCAGTAGGGGCACTTCATGGGATCACTTCACCACATTGAGCTGCAGCACGGTGGAGGACTGACGCCCCTCGCTGTCCTGCACGGTGACGCGGATCTGGTGCTCCCCCGGCGGCACTTCGGCGCCCGCCAGCTCGATACCGCCCGCACTCAAGCCGGCCTTGACCCGGGGCAGCAGGTCCACCGGGGTCGCCTTCAGGTAGGTGACGGAGACGCTGGCCGGATCGATCCGGGCTCCGCCACGGGGTTCGAAGCTGACCTTCAGGTTGAAGGGGGATTTGACCGGGCCGGCCGCCGGATCGGGGGACAGCATCTTCACCCCCGGGCCCCGGGTGATGCCGCGGGTGACCAGCCCCGCCGCCGCTGCCGGCAGGCGGGCTTCCTCATCCTTGATCAGGGTCACTGCCGCGGCCGGGCCGCTGAGCAGGCCGAGCAAGGCCATCGTCGCAAAAAAACTCGTCACTCGCTGCATCGTCGCTCTCCTCTCAATCGCCCACCACCACGAAGGGGGCCCAAAACAGGGGATGGGCATAGCTGAACGCAGCCTTGCCCGTTTTCGCATCCACGCTGCCCGGCCCGGACAGCAGGGCCAGCATGGACTGGCGCAGGGCCTCGGCCTTGGCCAGCCCCGGCGTCTGCACCTGGCGGCGGAACAGGTCCGTCATGATGAGACGGGCCGCCACGGTTTCCACCGGCCAGTTGGAGACCAGCAGGGCCCGGGCGCCGGCGTAGAAAAAGGCCCGCCCCAGGCCTGACACAGCCTCGGCGCCGCTGCCCTCCCCCGCTGCCGTATTGCAGGCGGAGAGTACCACCCAATCCGCATTCAGCTTCAGGCCGAGAATCTCGTCCAGGGTCAGCAGGCCGTCGCCCTTGCCGCCGCTGAGCTGGGGCGCCGTGAGGGCCAGGGCAGGCTGGATCAGGCCGTCCAGGTCCCCGGGCACCAGGCCGTGGGTGGCGAACATCACCACCCGCCGGTTGCTCAGGTCCGCCTCCAGGACGGAGCGTTCGCTGGCCCGGGTCTGCAGGTAGATGTCGTCATCCCGTTCGGCCCCCAGAACCCGGGCGATTTCCCGGATTTCGCTGCCCGTGTCGGGCAGGCGCGGCAGCAAAGCCAGCTCGGCCGAATCGACGCCACCGGTGCGAGGCACGCTGCGCAGGTGCAGGGGCACTCCCCGGGTGGCCATGCCCTTGGGGGGCAACGCCGCCAGCCGGGCCTGCTCCTCGCTGAACAGGGGATCGCCGAAACCGATGAAGGGACGACGCCCGGCATCCCCCGGCTTGAGGGCCCGCAGGCTGCCCAGGGCCGTTACCGAGGGCAGCTGGGCGATGGCGACGCTGCGGGCCAGCCAGGGCACCTCCTTGTAGGCAGCGAAAGGCAGCGGGCTGCGGCCCGGCGCCGGCACCGCTTCTGTCACCAGGACGGAAAGGGGCAGCTGGCCCAGCTCGGCGTGGGGCACCGCCAGCAGGACCCGGGCACCCTGCCAGGCCGGCAGCACGGGCTGCAGCAGTTGCACGTAGAGATCATGGGCGGCGGCCACGTCGAAGGGGGGGATTTCCTCGATGCTGGTCACCCCCGGGTCCAGGGCGCGGCGCAGGCCGGCCACGGCCGCCGCCAGCCGGGCCCGGGACAGGGCGACGGGCGCCGAGCGGGCCTGGCCCTGGGCCGGTACCGCCCATACCTGGCCGCCCTCCTCACCGAAGTACCAGGCCACCAGCACCTCCCCCGGGTGCAGCCGACGCCGCGCCTCCTCCAGGGTCACCGGCCGGGGATCCACCAGCTGGGCGTAATCGGGGAAACGGCGGGCGATGTCCTTACGATAGCTTTCCCGTTGCTGGCGCAGGGCATCCACATCGCTGCGGATCTTCTGCTGCACCTGGGGCAGCTGCTGGTCCGCGGCAGCCGACAGCAGCTGGGTCAGCAGGGTGTTGAGGGAATTGATGCGGCGCTGGGCATCCTGTTCCTTGCGCGCCAGCTCGGCCAGGGCCGGATCGTCGATGCGGGCCCGGGCGGCACTGGCGGTAAGGGCCCGCTGTACGCTGCTGGAACGGGCGATGTCGGCCAGGCGGAAGGACTCGGCCACCACATCGAAGCCCTTGGGCAGGACCGGGCTGGAGGCGTCCAGGCGACCCAGCAGCTGCAGGTAGCTTTCCAGGATCAGCAGCAGGCGCTGCTGGCGTTTGCGGCTGCCGGTTTCCGCCTCGGCATCGTTGCGGGCCTGGTCCAGCAGGATCGGCACCGCCTGGGCAAAGGCCTGGAAGGCCTCCTCGGGGCGGCCGGCGGCGCCCAGGGTCATGGCCAGGAAGCCCCGTACTTCGGCACTGCGGGCGCTGCCGTCTCCGTAGCGCTGGCGGGCCCAGTCGTACATGGCCCGGGCCATCTGCTCGGCCCGCGTCACATTGCCGGTACGCAGCAGGGCCAGCACCCAATCCAGGTCGGCGGCACCGGTCTTGGCCAGCAGCTCGGGGGAAGCGGCGATGCCGGCCCGCAGCTCCTCGAATACCTGGAGGGCCTCGCCGTAACGGCGCTGGGCCACCAGCGCCGCCGCCAGGGCGCGGCGGGCATCCGAAAGCAGGCGGGATTCGGGCACGGCGCCGGCCTCGAGGAAAGTGTCCAGGGCCGCCCGGGCCAGCAGGGAGGACTCCTCCAGGCGCCCCTCCTCGGCCAGGATGGAGGCCAGGATGCGCAGGCCCTGGCCCACATCGATCGAATCCCGGCCGCCCCGCTCCAGGGAGTGGCGGATGGCCTGGCGGGCATAGATCTCGGCCTCCGCCGTCTTGCCCTGGGCCAGCAGGGTGGCCGCCAGGCTCCGTTCCAGCACCTCGGTGAAACGGCGGCTGCCATCCACGCTGCCGCCGTCGATGTTCCGCTCCTGCAGCCGGGGCAGCAGCGCCAGGTAGGCGTCGTTCTCCCGCAGGGCGCGGCGGTAGGCCGCTTCAGCTTCGATGAAGCGGCCCTCGACACGGAACAGCTCACCCCGGGCCCGCTCGTAGTTGGCCACCCAGGAATGGCCAAAGTTGTCCCAGTTGCGGCTCTGCTTCATGCGGGTCAGGATGGCCTCCAGGTCCCGCAGCCGGGCCCGGGCGCTGTCGAAATCGCCGATCAGGGTGTACTGGTAGGCGGCCAGCTGGTTGGTCCCCGTCAGCTGGCCCTGGGAATTGGCCGGAGTGGCGCGGATGGCCTCCTCGGCATAACGCACGGCCGCCAGCAGGTTGCCGCCGGAGGTTTCGGCGGAGGCCAGTTCCCGCAGGGCGCGGGAATAGCGGGCCGAACCGGCTTCGCCCAGGAGCCGGGCCTGGCCCAGGTCGGCGATCTGCTGCCGGACCCGACCGATGCGGCCGGCAGCCCGGGCCCGTTCCAGATAAAACTCGAACAGCACATTGCGGTCCGAGGTATCGGGTACCGGCTTTTCGGCTGCGGCGACGGCTTCGGCCGCCGCCTTGGGGTCCGGCTTGTACTGGGCCAGCAGGCGGGTTACGTCCTGGATGGTGCGGGGCGGCGGCGCCAGCAGCAGCTCCTCCGGCTCCGGCAACGCTTCCTCGCCGAACACCGGTGCAGCCCCCCCCGCCAGCAGCAGGCAAAGCAGCGAAAGGGGCCGGCCCCAGCGATGATAGAATTTCCGCTTTCCCAACATTGCTCCTCGCCCCCGGGCTCCCATTCCGTACGGGAACATACTAGCAAATGCAAGCCACCATTCAATTCGACCGTTTCAACCAGATGGCCGACGCCGACTGCCAGGAGCGCATCCGCGCCGCCCGGGCCAAGCTGGGCAAGAAGGCCGTCCTGCTCTGCCACCACTACCAGCGGGCCGACGTGTACCAGCACGCCGACCTCACCGGCGACTCCCTCAAGCTGTCCCGCCTGGCCTCCCAGACCGACGCCGAATACATCGTCTTCTGCGGCGTGCATTTCATGGCCGAGGTGGCGGACATCATGTCCAAGCCGGAGCAGATCGCCATCCTGCCGGACCTGGCGGCCGGCTGTTCCATGGCCGACATGGCCAACCTGGCCAAGGTGGAGCGCTGCTGGCGCGAACTGAACGAAGTGCTGGGCAATGCGGAATCCCTGGTCACCCCGGTCACCTACATCAACTCCGCCGCCGACCTGAAAGCCTTCTGCGGCGAACGGGGCGGCATCGTGTGCACCTCCTCCAACGCCGGCACCATCGCCAAGTGGGCCTTCGCCCAGCGGGAAAAGGTGCTGTTCTTCCCCGACCAGCACCTGGGTCGCTGGACCGGCCACAACATGGACATCCCCATGGAGCAGATGGTGGTGTGGGACCCGGACCAGGAATACGGCGGCCTCACTCCCCAGCAGATCAAGGAGGCCAAGATCCTGCTGTGGAAGGGCCACTGTTCGGTGCACCAGATGTTCCAGCCGGCCCACATCCAGCGCTTCCGCCAGGAGCATCCGGACGGCCTGGTGATCTCCCACCCGGAATGCTGCTTCGATGTCTGCAAGGCCTCCGACTACGTGGGCTCCACCGAACACATCGTCAAGACCATCAAGGAAGCCGCCCCCAACACCCGCTGGCTGGTGGGCACCGAGCTGAATCTGGTGAACCGCCTGGCCGAGGAAGTGAAGGCGGAAGGCAAGATCGTCCAGTTCATGGCCCCCACGGTGTGCATGTGTTCCACCATGCAGCGCATCGACCCCCAGCACCTGGCCTGGACCCTGGAAAACCTGGCCGAGGGCAACGTGGTGAACCGCATCAGCGTGCCCGCCCACGAAGCCCCCATGGCCAAGCTGGCCCTGGACCGGATGCTGGCCATTTCTTGAACACGGCGCAACAGAGAAGAAAGGGGCCGTCATGGCCCCTTTTTTTCGTCCCGGCGGAGCCCCTTTCCGCTGTGATACGCTTCAAGCATGAGCCGCCCGACCCTGCATATCACCACCTACAACATCCACAAGGGCTTTTCCCAGTTCAACCGCCGCATGATGGTGCATGAGCTGCGGGAACGCCTGCGGGCCCTGGGCCCGGACCTGGTCTTCCTGCAGGAGGTGCAGGGGCTGCACCTGGGCCATGCGGAACAGCACGAGCACTGGCCGGAGGAACCCCAGCACGAATTCCTCGCCGAGGACGTATGGCCCGACGCCGCCTACGGCCGCAATATGGTCTATGACCACGGCCACCACGGCAACGCCATCCTCTCCCGCTTTCCCATCCTCTCCAGCCACAACCAGGACGTCACCCATCTGCGCTTCGAACGCCGCGGCCTGCTCCATTGCGAAGTCCAGGTGCCGGGCTGGGAGCGCCACCTGCATTGCGTCTGCGTGCACCTGTCCCTGATCGGCCGCAGCCGGCGGCGGCAGATGGACGCCCTGGCCCAGCGCCTGGAGGGTCTGGTGCCCGAGGATGCGCCCCTCATCATCGCTGGCGATTTCAACGACTGGCGCAACCGGGCCGACGGCCTGCTGGCCGAGCGCCTGGGCCTGACCGAGGTCTTCCACGGCGCCCGGGGCCGCCCGGTGCGCAGCTATCCGGCCGGCCTGCCTTTGTTCCGCCTGGACCGCATCTACGCCCGGGGCTTTGCCGTCAGCGCCACCCAGGTCCATTTCGGCCGTCCCTGGTCGCGCATCTCGGACCACGCGGCCCTCTCCGCCCACCTCACCCCCGTCTAGGCACCATGGACGCGGCCTACCTGCCAGGCAACCGGGTCACCCTGCTCAACAGCGGCGACGAGTTCTTCCCCGCCCTGCTGGCCGCCATCGACGGGGCGGAGCGGGAGGTGCATCTGGAGACCTACATCTTCGAGGCCGACGAGACCGGCCAGGCTGTCGCCTCCGCCCTCTGCCGGGCCGCCCGGCGCGGCCTCAAGGTGCGGGTCCTGGCCGACGGCTTCGGCGCCCGGGACTTTCCCCGGACCCTGATGCCGGCCCTGGTGGCCGACGGCGTGCAGGTCCTCATCTACCGCCCGGAACTGCCCGACCTGGGCCTGCGACGGCATCGCCTGCGCCGCCTGCACCGCAAGATCACCGTGGTGGACAGCCGCCTGGCCTTCGTCGGCGGCATCAACATCATCGACGACCGCAACACGCCGCACCAGATTCCGCCCCGCTTCGATTACGCCGTCTGCGTCGAGGGCCCGTTGCTGGAACCGATCCAGCGCTCGGTGCGGCATGTCTGGGAAATCGTCGTCTGGGCCAGTTTCCGCCACCGCTTCCGCCTGCCACCGCCGGCCCCGGCCTGTTGTCAGCCGGTCGGCAAACAGACGGCCGCCTTCGTGGTGCGGGACAACATCCGCCACCGGCGCGACATCGAGGATGCCTACCTGCAGGCCATCGCTGCAGCCCGGGAGGAAGTGATCCTGGCCAACGCCTATTTCCTGCCGGGGCGCCGCTTCAAGGAAGCCCTGCGGGAAGCCGCCGCCCGGGGCGTGCGCGTCACCATCCTGCTGCAGGGGCGGGTGGAATACCGGCTGCTGCACTACGCCAGCCAGGCCCTCTACGGCAGCCTGCTGGAGGCCGGCATCCGCATCGTCGAATACCACCGCAGCTTCCTCCACGCCAAGGTGGCGGTGGTGGACCGGGACTGGGCCACCGTGGGCTCCAGCAACATCGATCCCTTCTCCCTGCTGCTGGCCCGGGAGGCCAATGTGGTGGTGCGGGACGCCACCTTCACCGCCCAGTTGCGGAGCAGCCTGCAGCAGGCCATGGCCGAGGGCGGACGGGAGCTGCTGCCGGGACGCTGGCGCCGCATTCCCTGGCATTCCCGCTGGCTGCGGCGCCTGGCCTATTCCCTGGTGCGGCTGATGATCGGATTGGCAGGCTACGGCGCCAGGCACTGAGGGCCTGGGAGCCAGCAAGCAAGCCCTATTCCAGGCTGACGGCCCGGCAACGGGGAACCAGCGCCAGGTTCCAGTGGGCCACTGCCCAGGCCCATACCTCGTCCCGGCTGGCGGCGCGCAGGGCCGGAGGCGGCCGCTGGCCAAGGAACTCCAGGGCATCCACCAGGGCCGGTACCGGCCGGCCGTCGTCCAGGGCCGGTGCCCGGGTCTGCTTGGACAGCTTCTCGCCCCGGGCATTGGTGGCCAGGGGCAGATGCACGTAGGCCGGCGTTGGCACACCCAGGCACTGCTGCAGCCAGATCTGGCGCGGCGTCGAATCCAGCAGGTCGGCCCCGCGCACCACGTGGGTGACGCCCTGGAAGGCATCGTCCACCACCACCGCCAGCTGGTAGGCGTACTGGCCGTCGGCCCGCAGCAGGACGATGTCCCCCACGTCCCGCTCCAGGTTGTGCCCCACCCAGCCCAGCAGGCCGTCCTCGAAGCTCACCTCCCGGTCCGGCAGACGCAGGCGCCAGGCCCGGGGCGACTGCCCGGGCTGCAAACCGCCGCGGCAGGTGCCGGCATAGCGGGGGGCGCCGTCAATGGAGCGGCCGCCGTGGCCCTCGGCGATCTCCTTGCGCGAACAGGCGCAGGGATAGGCCTGCCCCGCCGCCTGCAGGCGGGCCAGGGCGGCGGCATAGGCCTCGTGGCGCTGGCTCTGCCACAGCACGGGGCCGTCCCAGACGAAGCCGTAGGCTTCCAGGCTGCGCAGGATGGCATCCGCCGCGCCCGGCACCGTGCGCGGCCCATCCACATCCTCCATGCGCACCAGCCACTCGCCCTGGCGGCAACGGGCCTCCAGGCAACTGCCGAGGGCAGCCACCAGGGAACCGAAATGCAGGGGGCCGGAGGGCGAGGGGGCAAAGCGGCCGCGATAGGCGGAAGGGGAGCGGGTCATGGGCCGGAGTTTACCGGATCGGCACCAAGAAAAAGCCGGCCCGCTCTGACGAGGGGGCCGGCCGGCATGGGGCGGAAGGAAATCAGACGTTGAACAGGAAGTTCATGACGTCGCCGTCCTGCACCACGTATTCCTTGCCTTCGGAGCGCATCTTGCCGGCTTCCTTGGCACCCTGCTCGCCCTTGAAGGCGATGAAGTCGGCGTAGGCGATGGTCTGGGCCCGGATGAAGCCCTTCTCGAAGTCGGTGTGGATGACGCCGGCGGCCTGGGGGGCGGTGTCGCCCTTGTGGATGGTCCAGGCGCGCACTTCCTTGACCCCGGCGGTGAAGTAGGTCTGCAGGCCGAGCAGGTCGTAGCCGGCGCGGATGAGACGGTTGAGGCCCGGCTCCTCCAGACCCAGGTCGGCCAGGAAAGCCTGCTTGTCCTCGTCTTCCAGGTCGGCCAGTTCTTCTTCGATCTTGGCGCACACGGCCACCACGGGAGCGCCTTCCTTGGCGGCATGTTCGCGCAGGCGGTCCAGGTGGGGATTGTTCTCGAAGCCGTCTTCCATGACGTTGCCCACGTACATGGCGGGCTTCACGGTGAGCAGGCAGAGGGGCTTGACGATGAGCTTGTCGTCGTCGGACAGGCCGGCGGTGCGGGCGGGCTTGCCTTCGTTGAGGTGGGGCAGCAGCTTTTCCAGCACGGCCACCAGCTTCTGGGCTTCCTTGTCGCCGGACTTGGCCTTCTTGCCGTCCCGGGCGATGGTGCGCTCCACCACGGCCAGGTCGGCCAGGGCCAGCTCGGTGATGATGGTCTCGATGTCGGCGATGGGATCCACCTTGCCGGAGACATGCACCACATTGGGGTCGTCGAAACAGCGCACCACGTTCACGATGGCATCGGTTTCCCGGATGTTGGCCAGGAACTGGTTGCCCAGGCCCTCGCCCTTGGAGGCGCCAGCCACCAGGCCGGCGATGTCCACGAACTCGACGATGGCCGGCTGCATGCGCTGGGGTTTGACGATCTCGGCCAGGGCCGCCATGCGGGGATCGGGCACTTCAACGATGCCCACATTGGGCTCGATGGTGCAGAAGGGGTAGTTGGCCGCTTCGATGCCCGCCTTGGTCAGGGCGTTGAAGAGGGTGGATTTGCCGACGTTGGGCAGACCAACGATGCCGCATTTCAAGCTCATGGTGTTTTCCTTGCTAAACGGTTTTGCCGTGTAACTGTTGTTGGGCGGCGGCGAAATCGCCGGCGGCGATGCGGGGCCAGGCCAGCAGGCAGCGGTCGATGGCCTTGTCGATTTCCGTCTGCTCCTCGGCCCGGGGGCGATGCAGGACGAAATCGACGACTTCCTGCTTCAGGTTGAGGCTGCGGGGGTGGCCGATCCCCAGGCGCAGGCGCCAGAAATTGGGACTGCCGAGCTGGGCCTGGATGTCCTTGAGGCCGTTGTGGCCGCCGTTGCCGCCGCCCTGCTTGAGGCGGATGGCACCGGGCATCAGGTCCAGTTCGTCATGCACCACCAGCACCTCTTCCGGTTCGATCTTGTAGAAGCGGGCCAGGGCCGCCACCGCATGGCCGGAACGGTTCATGAAGGTGGTGGGCTGCAGCAGCCAGGTGTCACCGGCCCGGGCGGCCAGGCCGAGGAACTTGCTCTGGGGCGCCAGGCTGACCTTGAGGTCCCGGGCCAGGCGGTCCACCAGCCAGAAGCCCGCATTGTGCCGGGTATCTTCGTATTCCGCGCCGGGGTTGCCGAGGCCAACGATGAGACGGGGAGCGTTCACTGGAAAGACTCAAAAAATAAAGCCGCCGCGAGGGCTGAGCCCGGCGGCGGCTTCTTGCACGGTCAGACCGGAAGATTAAGCAGCAGGAGCCGCTTCTTCGGCTGCGGCAGCGCCGCGCACGGTCATGATGGTGGCGACCACGGGGTTGTCCTGGCCGTGCTGCACCAGAGCCACGCCCTTGGGCAGCTTGACGTCGGCGATGTGGATGGAGTGGCCAGCAGCCAGGTCCTTCAGGTCCACTTCGATGAACTCGGGCAGGTCGGCAGCCAGGCAGGTCACTTCCACTTCGTTCAGCACGTGGGAGACGATGCCGCCGCCCAGCTTGACGCCGGGAGCGATGTCAGCGTTCACGAAGTGCAGGGGCACCTTGGTGTGCAGCTTCTGGTTGGGATCGACGCGCTGGAAGTCCACGTGCAGCACGATGGCCTTGTAGGGGTGAGCCTGGTAGTCGCGCAGCAGAACGGATTCCTTCTTGCCGTCGATGTTCAGGTTGATCAGGGAAGAGTGGAATGCTTCCTTGCGCAGAGCCAGGTAGATGGCGTTGTGGTCCACCTCGATGGAGATGGGGGCAGCGGTACCACCGTAGACGATGCCCGGGACCTTGCCGGCACGACGCAGGCGGCGGCTCGCTCCGGTGCCCTGGTCGTTGCGCTTATCGGCGTTGAATTCAAAGATCATGATGACTCCAAAGTAAAGACCCCGACCGCGACCAGCCGGGGGGTTGAGAAAACTTATTCGATGAACAGGGAGGACACGGAGTCCTCGTTGCTGATGCGCCGGATGGTCTCGGCCAGCAGTTCGGCCACGGACAGCTGGCGGATGCGGGAACAGGCCATGGCATCGTCGCGCAGCGGAATGGTGTCGGTCACCACCAGTTCGTCCAGGTCGGAGGAATTGACCCGCTCCACGGCGGCGCCGGACAGCACCGGGTGGGTACAGTAGGCCACCACCTTCTGGGCACCGTTGGCCTTGAGGGCGGAGGCGGCCTTGCACAGGGTGCCGGCGGTATCGACGATGTCGTCCATGATGATGCAGGTGCGGCCGTCCACTTCGCCGATGATGTTCATCACCTCGGAGACGTTGGCCTTGGGGCGACGCTTGTCGATGATGGCCAGGTCGCACTCCAGGCGCTTGGCCAGGGAACGGGCGCGGACCACGCCGCCGTGGTCGGGGGAGACCACCAGCAGGTTTTCGTGGTTCTGCTTTTGGATGTCTTCCAGCAGGATCGGCAGGGCGTAGACGTTATCCACCGGGATATCGAAGAAGCCCTGGATCTGCTCGGCATGCAGGTCCATGGTGAGGACCCGGTCCACGCCGGCGGCGGTCAGCAGGTCGGCCACCAGCTTGGCGGCGATGGGCACCCGGGAAGAACGGGAGCGGCGATCCTGGCGGGCGTAGCCGAAATAGGGGATGGCGGCGGTGATGCGACCGGCGGAGGCGCGCTTCAGCGCATCCACCATCACCAGCAGTTCCATCAGGGTATCGTTGGAGGGGGCGCAGGTGGACTGCAGGATGAAGACGTCGTGACCACGCACGTGCTCTTCGATTTCCACGCTCACTTCCCCGTCGGAGAAGCGGCCTACGCTGGCACGTCCCAGGGGACGGCGGCCCAGGCGGGAAACCACGTCGGCAGCCAACTTGGGATTAGCGTTGCCGGTAAAGACCATCAGGCTATTGAAAGCCATAGGGGCGCCCCCAGAAATGCAATACGGGCAGGTATGTACCTGCCCGTTGTCTCGGAATTATTGGCTGGGGAGGAAGGATTCGAACCTTCGCATGCCGGAATCAAAATCCGGTGCCTTAACCAACTTGGCGACTCCCCAGTAACCGGTTTGGCGCTGCCGGACATCAGAACTGCTGCCGCCAGCGACTGGAAATCTGTGCCTGTCCCGCAACCTGCGTTGCGCTGCGTGACTAGCGAGGCGCGGATATTACACAAAAAATTTCGGGCGGGCAAATCTTTTGCCAAAAAACTTCGCCACCCACCCGGCCACCCTAGGGCAACAGTCCGTACAGGGGGTGGCTGTCCAGCCCGGGCGCCACCCAGCCCTGCATGTCGGGCGGCAGCTGGGCCAGGGCCGCCTCGGCCCCGGCCTGGTCCGGGAATTCGGCAAAGACGCAGGCCCCGGAGCCGCTCATGCGGGCCCGGCCGAAACGCTGCAGCCATGCCAGGTGCCGCGCCACCTCGGGAAAGCGGGCGCAGGCCACCGGCTCCAGATCGTTGCCGCCCAGGCCGGGCCGCCAATCGGCAGCCGCCATGGCCGGCGTGTCCCGCTTCAGTTCGGGAGCCCGGAAGATGTCCACGGTGGGCACAGCTACCGGCGGCTGCAGCACCAGATACCAGGCCGGCGCCGCCGGCACGGCCTGCAGCGCCTCGCCCACGCCCTCGGCGAAGGCGGTGCGGCCGAAGATGAAGACCGGCACATCGGCCCCCAGGGTCAGACCCAGGGCCTGCAACCGTTCCCGGGACAGGCCCAGTTGCCACAGGTGGTTGAGGGCCAGCAGCACGGTGGCGGCGTCGGAACTGCCGCCGCCCAGGCCGCCGCCCATGGGCAGCCGCTTTTCCAGGCGGATATCCGCCCCCCGGGTACAGTTGGCCGCCTGCTGCAGGAGACGGGCGGCCCGCACGGTCAGGTCGCTCTCCTCCGGCACCCCGGGCAGGGGATTGAGCAGGCGCACCTGGCCGTCCTCCCGGGGCGCGAAGTGCAGGGTGTCGCCGTAATCGACGAAACGGAACAGGGTCTGCAGCAGGTGATAGCCGTCGGCGCGGCGGCCCACCACATGCAGGAAAAGATTAAGCTTGGCCGGCGCCGGGTAGGCGCTGTCCCAGGTCCAGGCCGGGTTCATTGGGCGCTCCAGTCGTCGATGCGCAACTTCAGCTCCAGGGCTTCGCCCCGGCGGGCCGTCAGCCGCACCGGCAGGGCCTGGGGACTGGGGTTGTCGCCGTAGTCGTAGTCGATGCTCCAGCCGGCCTCCTGCAGGCGCAGCAGGCGGCCGGCGCCGTCGCGCTCCGCCGCCCCTGCCGGGGTGGCACGGGCCAGCAGCCATTCGCCCATGCCGGCCACCGGCAGGGGATAGCCCAGCACGTCGGCCACCAGCTGGTCCGCATCGGCAGCCTGGAATTCCTTCTGGTCGGCCGTCACCAGGCGGGCAACGCCGGGACGGCGGCTGATCTCCGCCGCGCCCTGGCCGAAAGGATTCATGAGGAAGATGTCGTCGCCTTCAGGGGCATGGCGCCAGGCGATCTTGCCGGAATAGCTGGCCTGTTCGTAGCGCAGGGAAAAACGCCCCTCGATCTGGAAGGACTGCAAGGTTTCCCGCGCCACGGCGGGCACGGCATAGCGCTCCGGCACGGTGCTGCAGGCGGCGAGCAGGGCCAGGAGCGCTCCGGCGCCTAAACGGAGAAATGCGGCAACCACGGATCAGGGCTGGAATTTCTTGACGGCGGCAGCCAGGGCTTCGTTGTCCGGGTCCTTCCTGGCGGCTTCGCGCAGCACGCGGCGGGCCTCGTCCTGGCGCCCCAGACCCCACAGCACCTCGCCCATGTGGGCGGCGATTTCCGGGTCCTGGCGCAGGCCGTAGGCCTTCTGCAGCTGGATCAGGGCGCCGGCCAGGTCGCCCTGGCGATAGAGCACCCAGCCCATGCTGTCGATGATGAAGGCGTCGTCCGGCAGCAGGGCCAGGGCCCGGGCCACCAGTTCCCGGGCTTCGTCCAGGCGCATGTTGCGCTCGGCGAAGGTGTAGCCCAGGGCGTTGTAGGCATGGGCGTTCTCGGGCTGCAGGGCGATCACCTGGCGCAGGCGCTCTTCCACCAGGGCCACCTTGTCGAGACGGTCGGCCACCAGGGCCGAGTCGTAGAGCAGCTCCGCATTGCCCGGATTGCTCTTGAGCAGGCGTTCCAGCACCTCCAGGGCCTCGGCGTAACGCTTGGCGTCGCGCAGCAGCTGGGCTTCGGACTGGCCCAGGGCAACCCGCTCGGTGGGATGCATGGTGGCGGTCTGCTGCAGCACCTGCCGCGCCTCGTCCAGCTTGCCGGCCCGGGCCAGCAGCATGGCCTGGCGGTTGCGAGCATTGAGGAAGGGCTCGCTGAGGCCGACCTGGCCGTAGTAGTCGATGGCAGCCGCCTCGTTCTTGCGCGCCTCCATGACCTGGCCCAGGTAGTAATTGACCAGGTTGCGGTCGCCGAACTCCAGTTCCAGCAGGTGTTTGAGCTGGGTCTCGGCGGTGTCCAGGTCATTCTGCTGCAGGGCCAGGATGGCCACCGGATAGACCACTTCGACGCTGTTGGGGAAGTCCCGCAGCAGGCGGCGGAACTCGGCGCTGGCATCGCTGAAGCGCTTGTCGCCCACATAGGCCCGGGCCAGGTGCAGGCGCACGTCCTTGGCGTTGGGATGGCGGCTCAGATAACGCTCCAGCAGGGGCACCACCTTGGCCGGCGCTTCGGCGGAGACGATCTGGGCCTCCAGCAGCACCGGCATTTCCCATTCGGGACGCAGCTCCTGGGCCCGGCGCACCGACTCCTGGGCCAGGGGGCGGTCGCCTGCGGCCAGGGCGGCCTGGGCCACGGCAAAATGGGCCTCGGCCACGCCCTGGTAGGGCTGGGTGACGCGCTGCACCAGCCGCAGCACGGCGCTCTTGTCCGGCTGGCGGACCAGCATGCGGTTGAGGCGGCTGAGGTTGTCGCCCAGGTTGTCCTTGTCCTGCTCCAGCAGCTTGCTCAGGTGGGGCACCAGGTCGTCCAGGCGGTTGAGGACGATCAGCACCCCCACCAGGGTCTGGCGGGCCGTCACCGACTCGGGTTCCGTTTCCACCCACAGCTGGGCCAGTTCATGGGCCAGGTCCATGCGCCGGGCAAAGCCCGCCACCTCGATGGCCCGGGCCAGCACCTGGGGGTCCCGGCTGCGCAGGGCCAGTTCCGCGTACACGGACAGGGCCAGGTCGCCGTAGCCCCGGCGCAGGGCGATTTCCGCCAGCAGCACCTGGTACGCCACCTGGCCGGCCGGAAGCTCGGCCGCAGAGGTGGGCACGGCCGCCGGGGCCCGGGGCGCCCGCTCGGCCTTGGCCGCCCGGGATTTGGCCACGGGGGCGGGGGCGGCATCGGCGGCAAGGGCACCATTGGCAGCCAGGGCGGCGACCAGGACAGCGAGGGGGATCATTTTCATGGCAGTGTCAGTCACCGGGGAGGAGACCGCGTTAGAAGCTTTCGCTTAAGATTAGTGCCGCATGTTAGGCAGTTTTCCAGGGCGCCACAAGCGGGCGGCCGTGCCGCTTACATCCGCTCGCAACACTTTACCAATCCATACATCCGCTCATTCATCCACTTTTCGCCATGCCCGAACTCCCCGAAGTCGAAGTCAGCCGCCTCGGCCTCCTGCCCTACCTGCCCGGCCAGGTGCTGCAGGGCGTCAGCCTGCGGGCTCCGCGCCTGCGTCACGAACTGTCGCCGGCCCTGGCCGAACGCCCCGTGGGCCGCTGCCTGAAGCGGGTGGAGCGGCGCGGCAAGTACCTGCTCTTCGACTTCGAGAGCGAAGGGGGCGGCGGCTGGATCATCCTGCACCTGGGCATGTCCGGCAGCCTGCGCCTGGTCCCGCCCGGCACGCCGCCGAGCAAGCACGATCACGTGGACCTGCATTTTCCCGGCCGCACCCTGCGCTACCGGGACCCGCGCCGCTTCGGCACCCTGCTGTGGGTGGACGGCCCCGTTGTGCTCGACCACCCCCTGCTGGCGCCCCTGGGCGTCGAGCCGCTTAGCGACGCCTTTGACGGCGCCTGGCTGCACCAGGCCCTGCGGCGGCGCCAGGCCCCCATCAAGCAGGTGCTGATGGACGCCCACTGCATCGTCGGCGTCGGCAACATCTATGCGGCGGAAAGCCTCTTCCGGTCCCGCATTTCGCCCCTGACGCCGGCCTGCCGCCTCAGCCGCCAGCGCTGCGACAGGCTGGCAGCCACGGTGCGGGAGGTGCTGGTGGAATCCATCGCCGCCGGCGGCAGCAGCGTGCGCGACTACGTGCACAGCGACGGCGGCGCCGGCAGCTTCCAGCTCATCGTCGCCGTCTACGACCGGGAAGGAGAGCCCTGCCAGGTCTGCGGCGGCCCCATCCGCCGCATCACCCAGGGCGGACGCAGCACTTTCTACTGCCCCCGCTGCCAGCGCTGACGGCCCCGGCGACCGTCCGTCGCCCCATTTCAACCAGTGCTGGCACAAGCGGCGCCAGCGCGTTGATTCCATTTGGCATTGTGGGGTAGAGTAGCCTCTCCCTTTTTGTCGCCGGTGTCGCCATGCCGAATACCCTTGCCCAGAACTTCGCCGCCTACAGCCAATGGCGGACGCAGCTGTCGGAGTGCATCGAGCACTTCCGCGCCTGGCTGGCGGACAATGAACTGGGCGATGCCCAGAGCGACCTGCGCCTGACCCAGCTGCTCGAGCGCCTCAAGGAAGACCGCCTCAACGTGGCCTTCGTCGCCGAATTCTCCCGGGGCAAGTCGGAACTGATCAACGCCATCTTCTTCGCCGACTACGGCAACCGCATGCTGCCCTCTTCCGCCGGCCGCACCACCATGTGCCCGACGGAACTGCTGTTCGATGCCGACAAGCCCTCCTGCATCGAGCTGCTGCCCATCCACACCCGGGCCACCAATGCCGGCATTTCCGAATACAAGCGCTTCCCCAACGAGTGGGAGACCGTGCCCCTCAACGTGGACTCCCCTGAAGCCATGCAGGACACCCTGCGCCACGTCAGCGAAGTGGTGCGGGTGGACCGGGACACGGCGGAGAAGCTGGGCTTTCCCGTCGGCGACGACGAGGCCGCCACCTACCGCATCGGCGAGGACGGCCTGGTGGAAATCCCCCGCTGGCGCCATGCCGTCATCAACTTCCCCCATCCCCTGCTGCAACAGGGCCTGGTGATCCTGGACACCCCGGGCCTCAACGCCATCGGCGCCGAGCCGGAACTGACCCTGTCCCTGCTGCCCAACGCCCATGCCGTGCTCTTCATCCTGGCCGCCGACACCGGCGTCACCCAGTCCGACCTGGCCATCTGGAAGGACAACATCGGCGCCGGCGGCAACCGTAAGCGGGGCCGCCTGGCGGTGCTCAACAAGATCGACGGCCTCTGGGACGAGCTCAAGAGCGAGGCCGAGATCCAGGCCGAAATTGCCCGCCAGGCCGACAGCTGCGCCTCCATCCTGGGCCTGCCCCAGGAGCAGGTATTCCCCGTCTCTGCCCAGAAGGCCCTGGTGGCCAAGATCAACGGCGACGACGCCCTGCTGCAGCGCTCCCGCCTGCCGGAACTGGAACGGGCCCTCTCCGAGGAACTGATCCCGGCCAAGCAGGACATCGTGCGCGACAACACCGAGGCCGAGTTCGGCGAGCTGCACGCCCGCATGCGCGCCCTGCTGGATTCCCGTATGCGGGGCCTGAAGGAACAGCTGACCGAACTGACCGAACTGAAGGGCAAGAACAAGGGCGTCGTGGAATACATGATGGCCAAGATCAAGACCGAGAAGGAAGAGTTCGAATCGGGCCTGCAGCGCTACTACGCCGTGCGCAGCGTTTTCTCCACCCTGACCAACAACCTCTTTGCCCATCTGGGCCTGGACGCCCTGCGCAGCCTCACCCACGAGACCCGGGACGCCATGCAGGCGGCCACCTTCTCCCGGGGTCTGTCCGCGGCCATGGACCGCTTCTTCCGCACCTCCAAGGAGAACGTGCAGAAGTCCGGCAAGGAGATCGGCGAAATCCTCTCCATGATGGAGGCCATCTACAAGAAGTTCAGCGTCGAGCACGGGCTCAAGCTGGGTTCGCCGACCCAGTTCAACCTGCTGCGCTATGAGAAGGAGCTGGAGCGTCTGGAGCAGTGGTGCAACACCCACCTCAACACCATGTTCCAGCTGCTGACCCACGAGAAGGGCAACGTCACCCAGAAGTTCTTCGAGGAAGTGGCGGTGCAGGTGCGCCGCGCCTTCGAGCACGCCAACCGGGACGTGGAAATCTGGCTGAAGGCAGTCATGGCCCCCATGGAGACCCAGGTGCGGGAACACCAGATCCAGCTGAAGCGCCGCCTGGAAAGCATCAAGCGCATCCACCAGGCCACCGACACCCTGGAAGACCGCATCGGCGAACTGAACCACATGGAAGCCGCCCTGCTGGCCCAGATCGACACCCTGCAGACCCTCGGCAACGATCTCCAGGCCCTGCTGCACCCCCAGGGGGAAGGCCTCCAGGCCGCCGCCTGACGCACGCCTCGCGGCCAATAAAAAAGCCACGGCATGCCGTGGCTTTTTTATTGGGGCCGTCACCGGCCCGGAGAAGACTCAGGCGCGCTTGTTGCCGGTCAGCTTCTCGTACTTGCTCCACAGCTGGTCTTCGCTTTCGACCACGTCCGGGTTCTTGGGGATGCAATCCACCGGGCACACTTCAACGCACTGGGGGGTGTCGTAGTGGCCGACGCACTCGGTGCACTTGCTGGGGTCGATCTGATAGATCTCTTCGCCCTGGGAGATGGCCTCGTTGGGGCACTCCGGCTCGCACACGTCACAGTTGATGCATTCGTCGGTAATCATCAAAGCCATAGCTGCTTTCCTTCATTCAAGATAGTTCGGAGACTTTTTTCGCCGCCAGCCGCTTCTCCACGACCGGCTGGACGAACTTGCTGACATCCCCCCCCAACCGGGCGATCTCGCGCACCATGGTGGCGGAAATGAACATGTACTGCTCCCCAGGCGTCAGGAATACTGTTTCGACCTCGGGATACAGATTACGGTTCATCCCCGCCATCTGGAATTCGTATTCAAAGTCGGACACCGCCCGCAAACCGCGGATGATGACCTTGGCGCCTTGCTGGTGGAGGAAATCCATCAGCAGGCAGGAAAAACCTTTCACTTCCACGTTGCCATAGGGCGCCAGGATTTCCTGGGCCATGGCGACCCGGTCTTCCAGGCCGAAGAACGGGCGTTTGTTCGGGCTGTCGGCCACGGCCACGATGACCCGGTCGAACAGGCTGGAGGCACGCCGGACCAGATCCTCGTGCCCCTTGGTCAGGGGGTCGAAGGTTCCCGGGTAGATCGCCAGTCGGTTATTCAGCATCGGCATTGTTCCGCGCCATAAGGTGGTAGAAGACCTGCCCGGCCTTGCCGCGCTTCACTGTGGCCCAGTCGCCCAGGCTTTCCAGGGGCTTTTCCGCTTCGGCGTAAATCACGCCGTCTTCCTTCAGCACCCGGGACAGGAGGGGTTCCAGTTTTTCCAGCCAACCGAGATGGTAGGGCGGATCGAGGAACACCAGATCGAAACGCAGCTCCGTAGAGGCGACGAATTTTAGCGCATCTTCCCGGATTATCTGCAAATTTTCCCCTTGCAGCAGGGCAGCGTTGTCTTTCAGGGCGGCAAAGGCCTTGGGCGAGCGCTCCACCAGGACGGAGCGGGCGGCTCCGCGGGAGGCCGCCTCGAAACCCAGGGCGCCGCTGCCGGCAAAGAGATCCAGGCAGTTCCAGCCCGTCAGGTCCTGGCCCAGCCAGTTGAAGAGAGTTTCCCGCACCCGGTCCGGCGTCGGCCGCAGGCCTTCGCCGTCAGGGAAGGAAAGCACCCGGCGGCGCCACTCACCGCCGATGATGCGCACCACGTTGTTGCCCGCCCGGGCCCGGGCGGCGCCGGCCCGGCCGGCCGGCTGCGGTCCGGGGCGGGCCATCAGTCAGCAGCCACCTTGACCGTCACCAGGTGCTGGGGCAGCACGTGGCGCTGGAAGGCGGCCTTGATGTCGGCGGCGCTGACCTTCTCCACCTTGGCGGCGTAGGTATCCAGGTAGTCCAGGGGCAGGCCGTAGAAGCCGATCACCGCCACGTTGTCGAGCAGCTTGCGGTTGCTGTCCAGGCGCAGGGGGAAGCTGCCGACCATGTTGTCCTTGGCCGCCTTCAGCTCCTTCTCGGTGACGCCCTTGGCGAGGAACTCCTGCAGCACCTCATTGACCACCTTGAGGGCATCGCCGGCCTGGGCCCGCTTGGTCTGCAGGCCGATCTGGAAGGGACCCCGGGCCACCATGGGGGCGAAATAGCTGTAGGTGCTGTAGGCGTAGCCCCGGGCATCGCGTACCTCCTTGAGCAGGCGGGAAACGAAGCCGCCGCCGCCAAGGACGTAGTTGCCCACCTGCAGGGCGTAGAAGTCCGGATCGCCCCGGGGAATGGCGGGCAGGCCGAGCAGGAGATGGGACTGGGTGGCCGGATGGGACACCGACACCACCCGCCCCTGGGGCAGGCTGGCCGCCGGGATGGGGGCAGCCGGGCCACCGGCGGGCAGACCGGCCGTCAGCTTCTCGGCAATGGCTTCGGCCTCGCTGCGGGAGAGGTCGCCCACCAGGGTGACGCTGGCCTTGGCGGCGTTGTAGTTGGCGCGCCAGAAGGCCTCCACATCGGCCCGGGTCAGGTTTTCCAGGGACTCAGGGGTGGATACCCGGCCATAGGGATGGTCCGGGTAGAGGGCCTGCCAGAAGGCCCGGCTGGCCAGCACTTCAGGCTTGGTCAGGGCGTCCCGCAGACCGGCCACGGCGCGCACCTGCTCCCGCTGCAGCACCGCCTCGGGGAAGCGGGGCTGCTGCAGCACCAGGCGCATGATCTCCAGGGCGCCATCCCGGGTTTCCCGGGCCGCCAGGGTGCGCAGGCTCAGGCTGGCCCGGTCCTGGTCGGCACCGCCGCCCAGGTTGGCGCCCAGGTCGGCCAGGCGGTTGGAAATGGCGGTCTCGTCCAGGTCGCCGGCACCGCCGTCGAGCAGGCCGTGGGTGAAGCCGGCCAGGCCCGACTTGCCGGCCGGGTCCCGGGAGCTGCCGGCGGCAAAGTCCACCTGCACGTCCACGATGGGCAGGGCATGGTTTTCGACGAAATAGACCCGAGCGCCGGAGGGGGCGACCCAGTGCTCGATGGTGACCCCGGCCTGGGCGGCAGAGCCCAGCAGGGCGGCGGCAAAAAGCAGGAAATTAGGCAGTCGCATCATGGTCTCCTCGATCAGTGGCGCACGCCGGCGGGAGCGCGGCGGCGGGGAGCATCGGCCAGGGGCTGGGGTTCCAGCAGGCCCACGGTGAGGCTGTCGTCGTTGAAATACTGCTTTGCCACCCGCTGCACGTCGGCAGCGGTGACGGCCTGGAGCTTTTCGATCATGCGCTCCACGGACTTGTAGGAGAGGCCGACGATTTCCATCTGACCGATCTCCATGGCCTGGGCGAACATGGAGTCCCGCTTGTACACCTGGCTCGCCACCAGCTGGGCGCGGGCCCGCTTCAGTTCTTTCTCGCTGACGCCGTCGGCGGCAATGCGCGCCACTTCAGCCTTGAGGGCGGCCTCCAGTTCGGCCGGGGTATGGCCCTCGGCGGGCGTGCCCAGCATGAGGAAGAGGGAGGGGCCGCGGCTGCTGTTGTCGTAACCCGAGCCCACGGACTGGGCCAGACGCTGGTCCTTCACCAGGTGCTGGGTGAGGCGGGCGCCGTCGTGGCCGTCCAGCACCGCACCGAGCATTTCCAGGGCGTAGGGGTCGCTGTCCTTGTTCACGTCGCGCAGGGTCGGCGCCTTCCAGGCCAGCAGCACCTGGGGCAGTTCCGCCGGGCCCTTCACGGTGACGCGGCGGATGCCCTTCTGGGGCGCCTCGGCAATGGGCTTGCGCGCCGGCAGGGCGCGGGGCTTAAGCTGGCCGTAGGTCTTTTCCGCCTGGCGGAAGACGGCCTCGTGGTCCACATCGCCCACCACCACCAGGGTGGCGTTGTTGGGCACGTACCACTGCTGGTACCAGTGGCGCAGGTCGGCGGCGGTCATCTGCTCCAGGTCCGCCATCCAGCCGATCACCGGCCGGCGATAGGGATGGGCGGAGTAGGCCACGGCGTTGAGGGCCTCGAACAGCAGGGACTGGGGATTGTCGTCGGTGCGCATGCGCCGCTCTTCCATGATCACCTGGATTTCCTTGGCGAATTCCTTCGGGTCCAGGGTCAGGTGGCCCATGCGGTCTGCCTCCAGGGCCATCATCTCGGGCAGTTTCTGCTTGGGAATCTGCTGGAAGTAGGCGGTGTAGTCGTAGTTGGTGAAGGCGTTGTCGCGGCCGCCGGCGGCCGCCACCCGTTTGTTGAACTCGCCCGGGCCGACCTTGGGCGTGCCCTTGAACATCATGTGCTCCAGGGCATGGGCAACGCCGGAGGTGCCGTCCACCTCGTCCATGCTGCCCACCTTGTACCAGACCATGTGCACCGCCGTGGGGGCACGCCGGTCTTCCTTGACGATGACCTTGAGGCCGTTCTTCAGGGTGGTTTCATAGGGATTGGCCAGGACTGCGCCAATGGGGAGCAGGCCCAGCAGCAGGGCCAGGAGTCTCGATTTTCTGGGGATCATGGTTCGCTTCCGAAATGAAATGCCCCGCAGGGCCATGAACGGGCGAATTCGGCAACGTCCTCGGGGGACGCTTGGGCTAAAATTCGGATTTTCCTGCGGCGCATCTTACCGAGCCGCCCTCCCCCTGTCAGCCCTGACAGCCCGGGAACGAACTTAGAACGGAACCCCGCATGTTTGGTTTCTTGAAAAAATCCGACAAAGACCAGGACACCACGCCCGCCACCGCAGCCGCCGTGGCGCCGGTGCCGGAGCCCCTGGACAAGCCCCTTTCCTGGCGCGAGCGCCTTTTTGCCGGCCTCTCCCGCACCCGCTCCCAGCTTGGCGGCAAGCTCAAGTCCGTCTTTGCCCGGGGCAAGGTGGACGACGAACTGCTGGAAGAACTGGAGACCCTGCTGCTGACCAGCGACGTGGGCATGGACGCCACCATGCACCTGCTCGACGAACTGAAGCGCCGCGCCAAGCAGGACAAGCTGGAAGGCGCCGCCGCCATCCAGCAGGCCCTGGCCGACACCCTGGCCCAGATGCTGGCGCCCCTGGAAGCGCCCCTGCAGGTGGATAGCCACAAGCCCTTCGTCATCATGATTGCCGGGGTCAACGGCGCCGGCAAGACCACCTCCATCGGCAAGCTGGCCAAGTACTTCCAGGGCCAGGGCAAGAGCGTGCTGCTGGCCGCCGGCGACACCTTCCGCGCCGCTGCCCGGGAACAGCTGATGACCTGGGGCGAGCGCAACAACGTCACGGTCATCGCCCAGGAATCCGGCGACCCGGCGGCCGTGGTCTTCGATGCCATCGCCGCCGCCAAGGCCCGGGGCATCGACGTGGTGCTGGCTGACACCGCCGGCCGCCTGCCCACCCAGCTGCACCTCATGGAAGAGATCGCCAAGGTACGCCGGGTGATCCAGAAGGCCGACCCCACCGGCCCCCACGAGGTGATGCTGGTGCTGGATGCCAACATCGGCCAGAACGCCCTGGCCCAGGTGAAGGCCTTCGACAAGTCCATCAACGTCACCGGCCTGGTGCTGACCAAGCTGGACGGCACCGCCAAGGGCGGCGTCATCGCCGCCATCGCCCGCCAGTGTCCCAAGCCGGTGCGCTTCATCGGCGTCGGCGAAGGCATCGACGACCTGCGCCCCTTCGTCGCCCGGGACTTCGTGGACGCCCTCTTCGGCGAGTAAGCTCAGGACCGTCATGATCTCCTTCTCCGCGGTACACAAGCGCTACCCCACCGGCTACGAAGCCCTGCGGGGCGTGAGTTTCGACATCGAGGCAGGGGAGCTGGTCTTCATCACCGGCCACTCCGGCGCCGGCAAGACCACCCTGTGCAAGCTGGCCGCCGCCATCGAGCGCCCCACCTCGGGCAGCGTGGTGGTGAACGGGCAGAACCTGGCAGCCCTGCGCAAGAGCGCCATTCCCTACGTGCGGCGCAATTTCGGCCTGGTCTTCCAGGACCAGAAGCTGCTCTTCGACCGCACCGTGCTCGACAACGTGCTGCTGCCCCTGGCCATCGTCGGCCTCTCTCCCAAGGAAGCCGGCAAGCGGGCCCGGGCGGCCCTGGACAAGGTGGGCCTGCTGGAACGGGAGAAAGCCAACCCCATCGCCCTCTCCGGCGGCGAACAGCAACGGCTGGCCATCGCCCGGGCGGTGGTTAACCGCCCCGCCATCCTCCTCGCCGACGAGCCCACGGCCAACCTGGACACGGATTCCGCCGGCGAAGTGATGGAGCTGTTCAAGGCCTTCCACCAGGTCGGCGTCACCGTCATCCTCGCCACCCACGACACCCAATGGGTGCGCCACCTGAATCCCCGGGTCCTGTGGGTCGAACACGGCCAGGTGCGGGCCCCCGGCGAACGCCCGGAAGGACAAGCATGAACGCCTGGCTCACCCAACACCTGTCGGCCCTCCAGGGCGCCTGGCAGCGGCTTGCCGCCTCGCCCCTCAACACCGTGCTGTCCCTGCTGGTGATCGGCATCGCCCTGACCCTGCCCGCCGCCGGCGTGGTGGTGCTGGACAACCTGCGCCAGGCCGCCGCCGGCGTCGCCAGCACCCAGCAGATCAGCGTCTTCCTCAGCCCCGAGGCCAGCCGCAAGGAGGCCACGGAGATGGAATCCCGCCTGCGCCAGGAGGTCTCCGGCAGCATTGTCTTCGTGCCCCGGGAGGACGCCCTGAAGCGCCTCCAGGGCACCGCCGGCATGGCCGAACTGGTGGCCAGCCTGCCGCGCAACCCCCTGCCCGACGCCTTTATCGTGGAACCGCGCAACGCCGCACCGGAACAGCTGGAAGCCCTGGCCAAGACCCTCTCGGCCTGGCCCAAGGTCGCCCACGTGCAGCTGGATTCGGCCTGGATCAAGCGTTTCGACGCCTTCCTGCGCCTCGGCCGGCTGGCCGTGCTGCTGCTGGCCGCCGCCTTCGCCGCCGCCCTGGTGGCCGTCACCTTCAACACCATCCGCCTGCAGATCCTAGCCCAGGCCGACGAAATCGAAGTGGCCAAGCTGATCGGCGCCACCGACGGTTTCATCCGCCGCCCCTACTACTACTTCGGCGCCCTCCAGGGCATCCTCGGCGGCCTCATCGCCATGCTCCTGGTCACCGCCGCCGTGGCCGTCCTCTCCGGGCCGGTCAGCCAGCTGGCCAGCCTCTACGCCACCGCCTTCCGCCTGCACGGCCTGGGCCTCGACCACTCCCTGCTGCTGCTCGGCGTCGGCGCCCTCCTCGGCTGGCTCGGCGCCCAGCTCTCGGTAGGCCTCTACCTGCGGCAGATCGAACCGAAGTAAGAGGCGGGAGGGCGCCGGCCACCGGCCGCCCTCCCCGCTTCGACCGCCGTCGGGCCAGCCCGTTTTCCCCTCCCCATTGCGACGCCGCCTCCCCGAGGCTATCCTCCGCCCCGGCGGTCGGTGTACCGCCACCATTTTTCAGCGGCCAGGCCGCTTTTAAGCTGCGGTGCCATCCCCATCGCGGCGGCTTTGTTTTGGGGAGTCTGTCATGTCCTTTTCCCGTCGTAACTTCCTGGCGACTGCCGGTGCCCTGGGCGCAGGTGTCGTCTCCCGGGCCCATGCCGGCAACCTGGTGTTGCCCTCCCTCGGCGCCGAATTGCTGCCGCCGCCCAAGGGCAAGCGCGTCGTCGTCTGCGGCGGCGGCTGGGGCGGCCTCACCGTGGCCCGCTACCTGCGCAAGCTGGACCCGTCGGTCGAAGTGGTGCTTATCGAACGCAACCCGGTGTTCTGGTCCTGTCCCATGAGCAACAAGTGGCTGGTGGACATCGTCGGCACCGACCTGCTGGTGCACGACTACCTGACCGTGGCGAAGAAATTCGGCTACCAGTTCCTGCAGTCCGAGATCGTCGGCATCGAGCGGGACAGGAAGAAGGTCATCACCGGCCAGGGCGCCATCGGCTACGACTACCTGGTGCTGGCCCCCGGCATCCGCTACCAGTACGAAGCCTGGTTCGGCGACGACCGCAAGACCATCAACTACACCAAGGCCAACTACCCGGCGGCCTACATCCCCAGCGCCGAGCACATCACCCTGAAGAAGAAGCTGCACAGCTTCAAGGGCGGCGACTTCGTCACCGTGCTGCCGCCCCCGCCCCACCGCTGCCCGCCCTCCCCCTACGAGCGGGTGTGCATGATGGCCTGGCACCTGAAGCAGCACAAGATTCCCGGCCGCATCGTCCTGCTCGACCCCAAGCCGGCTCCCGCGCCCATCGGTATCGGCTTCAAGCAGGCCTTCGACGAGCTGTACAAGGACCAGGTGCTGTACGTGCCCAACGCCACGGTGAAGGAGGTGGACCCCTACAACAAGCAGGTGAAGACCGCCGCCGGCGACTTCAAGTTCGAAGACGCTATCCTCATGGCGCCCCACCGGGCCGGCGACCTGGTATGGATGGCCGACCTCATCGGCCAGGACGACAAGGGCCAAGCCACCGGCTGGGCCGACCAGCACAACGTGGGCCTGCACAGCGCCAAGGACCCCAATGTGTGGATCATCGGCGACGCCGTGGGCAAGGCCTCGGAACTGTTCGGCTGGTACCCCAAGAGCGGCCACGTGGCCAACCGCCTGGGCCGCATCGCCGCCCGCCAGATCGTGAACCGTATGCAGGGCAAGGACTTCGACAAGCTGCTACCGGACAACCTGTGCTACATGTTCGTCAACGGCAACCCCATCGAGGCCATCCTGGTGGACTTCCAGTACAAGTTCAACGCCGAGGGCAAGATCGTGCAGACGGTGAAGGAATACCACGAGCACGACGTCAACCTGGCCAAGGAAGACTTCGTCTGGTTCGAAGGCATGGCGGAGGATTTCCTGGACCGGGGCTGACGCTCAGCCTGTTCGCAGCAACAAAAAAGGCGCGGATATCCGCGCCTTTTTTGTTGGAGACTTTGGGCGTGTTCCAGTTGAGCACTCTAACGTTGTAAATCACCGGACGCAGGCAAGCGCAGCTTGCCGTAGGTCCGGTGGATTGGAATGTTGGGCATCGTGGACACTCTGACTGTGATCGTTGGGAAATACTGGCCGCTGCCAGAAGTAAGGCCAGTCGTCGAAGTGCATGACTTCGTTGCCATCAATGAGAAGCGTGTAACACGGCTCGACCGGGAAGTCGTTGATGCGAACTTGCCACGTTTGACCACTGACCGCTGCCTCGAATACGACGTTCTCTTCGCCGGTAGCGGTTTTCCAGCCAGCCTCCATACATAATTCAGGGTGTTGAGACCAACCGTTGGCTACGTCAAAAGGGACTCTGCGCATAGTGTTGCCTTGTATGTTCATTCCACCGATTCCATAAAAGAATCGGAGTAATCGCCGGGGTTTATGCCCCGGCGGGTTTTGGGGCGTGGCAGCTCGTTGAAGCCTGGGGTCGTGAACCCGTACGTTAGCGTTGAGCGCCACGCCTGCTTGTCTTTTAACCCGAACAGTTGCTGGGGCCATGAGCCCGGATTTGCAAGGTAGGGTGGCTGACATGATAAATGAATCATTTGTAGGAATCGACGTATCGAAAGCCTGACTCGATGTGGGCTTCCTTGCTACCGGCAGTGCTGAACGGCTGGCGCATGACGAGGTGGGGATAGCGGGCTTGTGCCAACGCCTGTGCGAACAGCCTCCCACCTTAGTGGTGATGGAAGCGACGGGTGGGCTTGAGACAGCCCTGGCCAGCGCACTGGCGGCGGCCGGTGTGCCGGTAGCCGTGGTCAATCCTCGGCAAGTACGGGACTACGCCAAGGCGTGTGGGCGACTGGCCAAGACCGACCGGATTGATGCCCTGATTCTGGCTGCTTTTGCGCAAGCGATCCGGCCGCAGGTGCGAATTCTGAAGGATGAAGAGACACAAGCCCTGGCTGCGCTGCTGGCACGGCGGCGCCAGCTCATCGACATGCGTGTGCAGGAAAAGCTGCGGCTGGATCGGGCGGAGGTAGTGCAGCGGACGAGTTTGAAGGAACACATTGCCTGGCTCGATGAACGCATTGCTGCACTGGATATTGATCTGACGCATCGCCTGCGGACGAGCGAGGTCTGGCGCGAGAAAGACGATCTGCTGCAAGCCATTCCAGGGGTAGGCAAAGTGACGCGCATGACTTTGCTGGCGGAATTGTCCGAACTCGGAAAGCTGAACCGTAAGGAAATTGCAGCACTGGCGGGGCTCGCACCGTTCAATCGTGACAGCGCCAAACATCGTGGCGAGCGTGTGATCTGGGGTGGCAGGGCGCAGGTACGTCAGATGCTCTACATGGCGGCTTTGTCAGCTACGCGCAGCAACCCGCCAATCCGGGAGTTTTATCAGCGCCTCTGTGCTCAAGGCAAACCGAAGAAGGTGGCGCTGACCGCCTGCATGCGCAAACTGCTGACTGTGATCAATGCCGTAGTCAAAAACAACACCCCCTGGTGCGCTTCAGGGCTTGACCTTCAACACAGTTGCTAACGTGACCGTCACTGGCTCTTGGGTGCCGCACACCACATGGCCTGCACTTAGCTGCAACGCTACGAACTCCGCGGGGAGCTTGATACACAGTTCATGCTCCACTCGTACGATGTCCTCCAAAGTAGGCTTCGGCAGTGGCTTCGGGACCAGCTCGTTTCTCTCCAGCAACTGAGCAATGACCGTTTGCATGTGACCTCTAACGTGGAAGTGAGCGGCCTGCGCGGCTTTTCGCGCAGCTCCGCTCGACTGCAGGGTTAGAGCGCATTGGCCTTGCAACACGCGGCACAGACACTGGAGTAAGCGATGCGGTCGATTGGGATGAAGAGGTCAAAGCGCAACCCGTTTCTTTAGGTTGGTGATGACAACCTGGACCGAACGACTCTTGCGATTCACTCGCGCCGAACTGATAACGATCGCGTCTTTGGGTTTGTCGGCAGCTATGTATAGCTCAAAGATTCTGTCATCACCATCGAAGAACGTTCCGAGCGTGAGATTCACTTCCCATTCCTTAGGGATCGGTTCGTATTCTTCAAGCGCTTGACGTGTGGCGACACGAGCAAGCTCCTTGAGTTCGTCGAGTTCTTTCGGGGCAGCGCAGGTGCTATCAGCGGACGGCATGGGTTTGCGCTCTAACGTGCTAGCTCAGGGGCGACCGGAGGCCGCAGGCCGGAGGGAACCTGCCGGCGTAGCCGGCAGGACGTCCTCTGGAGCGGCGGGTTAGAGCGCAGGGCGCACGGCGAGACAAGATTCCGCTCTAGGCTCATAGGGCACGGGGTCTCAAAGTTGAAACTCGCCAGCAAAGCCGATCGGCCAAACAACCACGAATTTTTCGCTGGCCTTTAGGCGTTTGACGATCAGCGCTTTGTCTAATACGCCACGCAACTTTAGGAACGCCTGAACTCGCTCAATCACTGGGCCCCAGGAACCGGTGGGGAAAATGAAGATGTTGAATTTTCCTTCTCCAATATCGTGTCCATCGACCTCGGCGAATCTGTTTTGGGAAAAAGCCTGAATCAGTGTCTCTTCGACTTGAATGAGAGAGTCGAAGTCCGACGACTCCGTAACGGGTAATTGAACGATGAGCTGGTTCCGGGACATGTTGCGCTCTAACGTCGAAGGTAAGGGGCGCTGCGCGGCTTTATCGCGCAGCGTCCAGCGACCAAAGGGAGCGAGGTTGAGCGCCATGTTAGAACGCCTTAGCTGCTAAAAAGGTTTGAAGGACTTGAGTGGCTTTCGCCATCACCTGTTTTCTACTCGGAGCATTGAAGTACTGTGGTTCGACCACCCCGGGTATCCAACACAAATATTGCTGTACGTCTGAATCAAATGCCACACGGGCAATTTGTCCATCCACTTCTATCTTCACAACTCCTTCTCCGATGAAACTGCCGTACAAGTCTGGAGTTCTCGATGAATATCGGAAATTTCGGTCGGACCGGGGCTTCGACGGGCAATGACCAGACATCTCCCACGAGCCGATGTACCAGTCAAAGGTGTGTCCGCGTTTGGTACGTAATAATTCGTTATGCAGAGCTGCATGCCTTGCAGAACCGGGATTAAGTATTTCGACCTTGGCAATAGAAAGCGCAGCTGTCAAAAAACTGGACACTGCCGCGTGCACCTTCCGATCCCCTAGCGAGGATGACATTGCATAGCGTTTAGGAATTCCTGATTGCACTGGATGGTCCCAGATGAAGTAGTAATCAAGAACGGAAGCGATTCGCTCTCGAACTTCTGTGTCTGTCAACTCGTCGTGAGCTGCGGCAATCTCCTCTAGCTCATCCAATAACTCACGATATCTCGCCGAAAAGGTGTCCATAAGCGTTCTAACTAGTAGTAGACGACAAGTACGTCCAATAAAACGTCGGGGTATCCAATAAGCTGGGATACCGGACAGGCGGAAAGCCAATAACCATGCGGCGCTCCATTCCCTTATTACTTATTCGCATAATTCTCCTCACGTACAAACCGGACATTCCTGACAACAAAATCATACGTCATGCTCCGGTCTTTCCCCAAGCCGCCCATGCTCCCCATTAGTACCGCAGATAGGCAGCACCAGATCGGTGATCTCACTCCTGGAACAGATACAGAAGAGACCATGTGGAAAATCGGGGCGTGACTGCCCCGTTTCGCCGCCTGACAGGCGGCTGCGTCTAATAGACGAGCACGAGGAGAAATGCTGAGAGGAGGACTAGGGGAGCGAGAAGGAGACGGCGACACTGCCAAAACGGGGTTTGCCCAGGCACGTCGTCACGTGGTGCAGCTCCCGCCTGCCGAGGACCGGCAGGCGGAGAAGAACGGGCTTACTTCCTGCGGAAGATCACATCCCACACGCCATGACCGAGACGGATGCCGCGCTGTTCGAACTTGGTCAGGGGGCGGTAGTCGGGGCGGGGGGCGAAGCCGCCGTGGCTGTTGTCCACGGTATTTTCGAGAAGGGGTTCGGCGGAGAGGACTTCCAGCATCTGCACGGCGTATTCCTCCCAGTCGGTGGCGCAGTGCAGGTAACCGCCGGGGGCCAGGCGGGAGGCGAGCAGGGCGATCAGGGGCGGCTGCACCAGGCGGCGCTTGTGGTGGCGCTTCTTCGGCCAGGGGTCGGGGAAGTAGATGTGGGCGCCGGCCAGGGAGTTCTCGGAGATCATGTCCCGCAGCACTTCCACGGCGTCGTGCTGGATGATGCGGATATTGCCGAGGTTGCCTTCGGCCACCAGCTTGCACAGGCTGCCGACGCCGGGGGTGTGCACTTCCACTTCGATGAAATTGGTGTCGGGGCGCACGGCGGCGATCTTGGCCGAGGTCTCGCCCATGCCGAAGCCGATCTCGAACACGGTGGGGGCCTCGCGGCCGAAGGTGGCGGCGAAGTCGAGAAGCTGGGGACGGTGCTCGATGCCGATCTTCGGCATCATGTCGTCCAGGTAGCGCAGCTGGGCGCTGGAGACCCGGCCCTGGCGCAGGACGAAGCTGCGGATGTGGCGCTGGGCCAGGGGATTGTCCTGGTCCGCGGCGGAGTCGGCCGGGAGGTCAGCGCCGTCGATGGCGTCACGTTGCGGGTCTTGCATGGTCATCCTTCAGTGGATCATTCAGCGTCAAATGCGTGGTTCAGGGCGTGGACCTTGCCCGGCAGGGCATCGGCCAGGCCGGGACAGACCTCGGCGGCGCCGTAGGCGAGACGGCGGCCGACACCGCGGCGCAGCTCGTCCTGCCAGGTCTTCATCAGGGCTTCGCCGTCGGCGGGCTGGTCCGGCTGCTTGGGGTCCGGCAGGCTGGCCATGTCGGCCACCAGGCGCTGCCGGGCCTCGGCTTCGCTGGCGGCGTTGGCCTGTTCCCAGGCGGCGAGGGCGGCGTCGAGCCGTTCCACGGCCTCGGGAGCGGTCTGCTGGCGGCACTGGCTCACCAGTTCCCGGGTTTCCGTGGCCCGGCGCAGGCGCTCCACATCGCCCTTGAGCAGCCATTGGGCTTCCAGGTCGTAGCGGGGCTTGGCCAGGGCTTCGGGCAGGGTGGCGCAGGCGGCCTTCAGTTCGGGACCATCGGTGGACAGGCCCAGGTCGCTCTTCAGCTGCAGGGCCTGGATCAGGTCCAGGCGCCGCACTTCCTCGGCCGGCGGCGTGAAGTAGTAGCGGGCCAGCTCGTATTCGGCCTGCTCGATGCGCACCCGGTTCCTGGCTTCCCAGGCGCCGTAGGCTTCCCGGGCCAGTTCGCCCTCTTCCGGCAACAGGGAACAGGCCCGGGCCAGCAGGGAAATGCCGTGGGAGAGGCCGAACAGGGTTTGCTGGGCCAGGATGCGGGGATGGCCGAAGGCATAGCCCTGGCGCTCCGGGCGGAAGCGGGGCACCGCCGGGGCAGCTGCGACGGGGGCGGCCGGAGTCGCCGGGGCAGCGGCCTTGGCTGTGTCTTCCGGCGCCGCGGCGGGCGCCGTGGGAACGGCCGACGGCGCGCTGGCGGCCGGAGCCGGCAGCGGGGCCAGGGGCTGTTCCCTGAAGTCCGGCTCGCCCAGGGGCTGGGCCACGGTTTCCTCGCCGGCAGCGGCTTCCGGCAGGGCGGGCGGCGGCGCGGCGGCAGCCTCTTCCTCCGCCGGTGTCACCTTTTGCACCGGGCGTGGCTGGATCACCACGCCCCGGGGCGTGGTCCAGGGGTTGGCCGCATCCAGGCCGCCGTCCTCGCTCGGGGTGAACACCCGCTGCAGCAGCTCCAGCAGGGAAGGCTGGTTGGGGTCCGGCGGCGGCATGAGAATGCTGCTGCCTTCCTCGGCCCGGGCGGCCGGCAGAGCCAGCAGCAGGGCCAGGGAGAGCACCGCGAGGCGGGGACGGAAGGCAGGGGCGGCCATGCTCAGTTCTTGCCGATGAGCCCGGTGGTGGGGGAGCTGGGGTCGGCCGAGTAGAGCTTGCGCGGCATGCGGCCGGCGAGGAAGGCCTCGCGCCCGGCCTGCACCGCCTTGTTCATGGCGCTGGCCATGAGCACCGGATTGCCGGCGTGGGCGATGGCGGTGTTCATCAGCACCCCGTCGCAGCCCAGCTCCATGGCGATGGCGGCGTCGGAGGCGGTGCCCACGCCGGCGTCCACGATCACCGGCACCTTGGCGTTGTCGATGATGAGGCGCAGGTTCCAGGGATTGAGGATGCCCATGCCGGAGCCGATGAGAGAGGCCAGGGGCATCACCGCGGCACAGCCGATCTCTTCCAGCATCTTGGCCTGGATGGGGTCGTCGGCGCAGTACACCATGACCTGGAAGCCTTCCTTGACCAGCACTTCGGCGGCCTTGAGGGTTTCCGGCATGTTGGGGAACAGAGTGGTGGGATCGCCCAGCACTTCCAGCTTGACCAGGGCGTGGCCGTCCAGCAGCTCCCGGGCCAGGCGCAGGGTGCGCACGGCTTCGTCGGCGGTGTAGCAGCCGGCGGTGTTGGGCAGGATGGTGAACTGGCTGGGGGGCAGGGCATCCAGCAGGTTGGGCTGGTTCGGGTCCTGGCCGATGTTGGTGCGGCGGATGGCCACGGTCACCATTTCGGCGCCGGAGGCATCGATGGCCTGGCGGGTCTCGGCGAAATCCTTGTACTTGCCGGTGCCGACGATGAGGCGGGAGCGGTAGGTCTTGCCAGCGATGGTCAGTTGTTCCATGGGCTCGGTTCCAGGCGGGAAGGGGTTGGGCGAAGGATGACGGCGGGCAGCGCCGGCGGCGCGGCGGGCTTAGCCGCCGCCGACGGCGACGACGATCTCGATGCGGTCGCCGCCGGCCAGGGCGGTCTCGCCGTGCTGGCTGCGGGGCACGATGTCGCCGTTGCGCTCCACGGCGATACGCTTGCCGGCCAGGCCCAGTTCCGCCACCAGGGCGGCCACGGTGAAGGCGGCGTCGCGATCGGGAAATTGGCGGGTTTCGCCGTTGATGTGCAGTTCCATAAGGGGGCGGATTTTACCATGGCCGGCGGCCGCCTCCGGCACCGCTATAATCGGTCCTGCCACCCCATTTTCCCGGACCTGCCCGCCATGAAAGCCCGCCGCCCCGCCCCCTGCCGCCGCTTGCCGGCCGCCCTCCTGGCCGCCCTCTCCCTGATCGCCGGCCCGGCCCTGGCCCAGGTGAGGATCGGCGTCATCGCCTCCTCCACCGGCGTCACCGCCCAGGTGGGCATTCCCCAGAAGAACAGCGTGGCCCTGCTGCCGGCGGAAATCGGCGGGCAGAAGGTGGAATACTTCGTCCTCGACGACGCCTCCGACCCCACCAATGCGGTCACCGCGGTGAAGAAGCTGATCGGCGAGCACAAGGTGGATGCCCTGATCGGCCCCACCACCAGCCCCGCGGCCCTGGCCATGCTCGATTTCGTCGCCGAGGCCAAGACGCCCCTGGTCACCACCGTGGGTTCCTCGGCCATCGTCCAGCCCATGGACGAGAAGAAGATGTGGGTGTTCAAGACCACCCAGAACGACGACCTCATCGCCGAGGCGGTGATCGCCCACATGCAGGCCAGCGGCGTCAGGAGCGTGGGCTTCATCGGCTTCAACGACCCCTACGGCGAGAACTGGCACAAGGTCTTTGCCGCCCTGGCGGAGAAGGCGGGCATCCGCCTGGTGGCCAGCGAGCGCTTCGTGCGCACCGACCAGTCGGTGATCGGCCAGGCCTTGAAACTCATCAGCGCCAAACCGGATGCCATTTTCATCGCCGCCACCGGCGGCCCCGCCGTGCTGCCCCAGGCCACCCTGCTGGAGAAGGGCTACAAGGGCCGGCTCTACCAGACCCACGGCGTCGCCACCAACGACTTCATCAAGCTGGGCGGCAAGGCCGTGGAAGGCACCCTGATGGCCGGCGGTCCCCTGCTGGTGGCCGACGGCCTCAAGGACGGCAACCCGATCAAGGCCGTGGCCCAGGGCTACATCCGGGCCTACGAGGGCCGCTACGGCGCCGGCACCATGTCCACCTTCGGCGCCAATACCTACGATGCGGGCCTGCTGTTGCAGAAGGCCATTCCCCTGGCCCTGAAGAAGGGCCATCCGGGCACGGCGGAGTTCCGCACCGCCCTGCGCGACGCCCTGGAACAATCGAAGGAAGTGGTGGGCGCCCAGGGCGTCTTCAACATGACCCCGGCCAACCATAACGGCATGGACCAGCGGGCACGGCTGATGATGACGGTACAGAACGGCCGCTGGGTACCCCTGCACTAGAGACCTGGGGTATTCCCGGGGGGCCGGGGTAAATGGGCTTATATGTGACGAAAGTCATATATTGCCTGTGTAATCAGCGCTATAAACCCAGCATCGGGCCCAGTCGGGCATCAACCAGGGTGGAAGGGATAGTCAATGGCGAAAGTGAAGACGGGCGCGGCGTTCGGCGCCTCCTTTCGCCTGCTGGGAGCGGGCAGCTATGCCCTGCTGGCGGCAGTGCTGCTGGTGGGCAGCATCCTGGCCCTGCTCCTCGGCCAACTGGAGGTGGACCGCCGCACCAGCGAGGCCCGCACCCAGGCCACCGCCGAACTGGCCGCCGTGCGAGCCCGGCTGGAAGGCCAGATCATGGCCACCTTCAGCATCACTGAAGGCATCGTGCACCTGCTGCGCCACGACGGCAGCATCTCTCCCGAGCGCTTCGCCGGCATGGCCTCCCAGGCCATCGCCGCCGTACCCCACATCCGCAACATCGCCCTGGCACCGGATGACGTCATCCGCCAGGTCTATCCCCTGGCCGGCAACGAGCGGGCCCTGGGCTTCGCCTACAGCACCCGGCCGGAGCAGTTCGCCACGGTGCGCCGTGCCCGGGAACTGGGCGGCCCCCTCCTGGCCGGCCCGGTGGATCTGGTCCAGGGCGGCCGCGCCTTGATCCACCGGCGGCCGGTGTTCATCACCGACAAGGCCGGCGGCAGCCGCTATTGGGGCGTGGCCTCCATAGTGGCCGACGTGGATCGCCTGCTCAACGTCGGCGGCATCGGGCGGGAAGGCCCCCTCAACCTGGCCCTGCGCGGCCGGGACGGGGACGGCGCCGACGGCGGCATGATCTGGGGCGACAGTACGGTATTCGGCCAGCAGCCGGTGCTGATGAACGTCAGCGTGCCGGGCGGCACCTGGCAGCTGGCGGGCCTGCCCAAGGCGGGCTGGCCCAGCACCAATCTGCTGCACTCGCCCCTGTTCCTGGTGGCCCTGAGCAACACCCTGCTGCTGCTCTATTTCGTCGCCCAGCTGATGGGGCGCAACAGCTTCATCCGCGAGCGCAATGCGGAACTGTCCCGGGAAATTGCCGAGCGCAAGGAAATCCAGGCCTCCCTGGCCCAGAGCGAGGGGCGCTTCCGCACCCTCTTCGAACATTCCCCCGACCCCACCTGGATCGTCCGCCAGGGCTGCTTCTCCGAGGCCAATGCGGCGGCCCTGGAGATGTTCGGCTTCAAGGACTTTTCCCAGTTCCGGGGCATTTCCCCCATCGACCTGTCGCCGGCCCGGCAGCCCGACGGCCAGACCTCGGCGGAGAAGGCCAAGGCCATGATGGAAATCGCCGTGGCCCGGGGCCTGCACCGCTTCGAATGGACCCACCAGCGCTGCGACGGCAGCCTGTTCCCGGCGGAAGTGACCCTCAGCGCCATGCAGCTCAACGAGTTGCCGGTGCTCCATGCCGTGGTGCGCGACATCTCCGAGCGCAAGCAGGCCGAGGCAGAACTGGAGCGGCAGCGCAGCCTGCTCGGTGCCATCGTGGACCATGCCCCCTCCCTGATCTACATGTTCGACACGGAGGGCCGCCTGCGCCTGGGCAACCGCCTCTTCGAGAAGGTCATCGGCCGCCCCCGCGCCGCCGTGGAAGGACTGCTGCGGGAGAGCTTCATCTCCCCCGCCCTGGCCGTGCAGCACCGGCACAACGACGAACTGGTGATGCAGTCCGGCCAACCCATGCGCTTCGAAGAGCAGGCCTTCGACGGCGGCGTGCAACGCACCTACCTCACCACCAAATGCCCCCTACCGGGGCCGGACGGCAGCCTGCGGGGCGTCCTCGGCATTTCCACCGATATCACGGAAATCAAGCAGACCACGGAACAGCTGCGCCTGGCCGGAGTGGTCATGGAGAACACCGCCGACGGGGTCATGATCACCGACGCCCGGGGCGTCATCCTCTCGGTGAACAAGGCCTTCACCGACATCACCGGCTACACCGCCGCCGAAGCCCTGGGCCAGCTGCCCAGCCTGCTGCGTTCGGACCGCCAGGAACCGGAGTTCTACCGCCTGATGTGGGAGACCCTGGCCAGCACAGGCATCTGGCGCGGCGAGATCTGGAACCGGCGCAAGAACGGCGCCCTCTTCCCCGAGTGGCTGACCATCAATGCCGTGCTCGACCAGGAGGGCAAGCCGGTCAATTACGTCGGCGTCTTCTCCGACATTTCCGCCATCAAGCATTCCCAGGACGAACTGGAGCGGCTGGCCCATTTCGACCCCCTCACCGGCCTGCCCAACCGCACCCTCTTCCACGACCGCCTGCAGCACGCCCTGGAGCGGGCCCAGCGCTACGGCCAGGAGCTGGCGGTGCTGCTGCTGGACCTGGACGGCTTCAAGACGGTGAACGACAGCCTGGGCCACCCCACCGGCGACCTGCTGCTGCAGCAGGCGGCCCACCGCTTCAAGGAATGCGTGCGGGTGGAGGACACGGTGTCCCGCCTGGGAGGCGACGAGTTCGCCATCATCCTCAACAACCTGGCCCAGGGCACCGACGCCATCAGTGTGGTGAAGAAGCTGCTGCAGGCCCTGCAGGAACCCTTCGACCTGGACGGTACCGCCGCCCTGGTCACCACCAGCATCGGCATCGCCATCGCCCCTCTCGACGGCGACACGCCGGAAGCCCTGGTGCGCAATGCCGACACCGCCATGTACGGGGCCAAGGAAGGGGGCCGCAACAGCTACCGCTTCTACCAGGCCGACATGACCCGCCGCGCCCAGGAACGGCTGACTCAGGAACGCTCCCTGCGCCGGGCCCTGGAAGAAGGGGAATTCGAGGTCTGGTACCAGCCCAAGCTGGAACTGGCCGACGGCAGCCTGTGCGGCGCCGAGGCCCTGCTGCGCTGGCGCGACCCGGCCCGGGGTCTGGTGTCGCCGGCCGAGTTCATCCCCCTGGCCGAGCGCACCGGTCTGATCGTGCCCATCGGCGAACTGGTGCTCGACCAGGTCTGCCGCCAGGCCCGCCAGTGGGCGGACCGGGGCCTGCTGGCCGGGCGCATCGCCGTCAATGTGGCGGCCCTGCAGATCGAGCGCAGCGACTATGCGGCGACCCTGCGCCAGGCCCTGGAAAAGCACGGTCTGCCGGCCACTGCCCTGGAGGTGGAAGTGACCGAAAGCCTGATCATGGAAAGCCCCAACCATGCCCGGCAGGTGCTGTGCGACATCCAGACCCTGGGGGTGACCACGGCGGTGGACGACTTCGGCACCGGCTATTCCTCCCTGGCCTATCTCAAGGTGCTGCCCATCAACCACCTGAAGATCGACCGGGCCTTCGTCGCCGACCTGCCCCACAACGCCAACGACGTGGCCATCGCCCGCGCCATCATCGCCCTCGGCCACTCCCTGGGATTCCATATCACCGCCGAAGGCATCGAGACCCAGGAGCAGCTGGAATTCCTGCGCGGCGCCGGCTGCGACCAGGGCCAGGGCTATCTGTTCGGCCGGCCCATGCCGGCGGCGGACTTCACCGCCTGGATGCAGCAACGCCGCGCCTGAAGGGGATCAGCGCACCAGGACGAAGCGCCCCTGCTGGATCTCGGTGAAAAAGGCCTGCCGCGTGGTATCGCCGAAGGCGTCGAAACTGATCTGCTGCTGCAGGCCCTGGTAGGGGCCGTACTTGAGCACCGCCGCCTTGACGCTGTCGCCCCGCTGGCGCCGGCTGAGGGCGGTGAACAGCACCGTCGCCGCATCGTAGGCCGCCACCGCGCTGTAGCCCGGCAGGCGCTGGAAGCGCTGGGCAAAGGCGTCGCGGAAGGCCACGTAGCGGGGGGATTCGTCATAGCGGTTGTAGTTCTGCAGGATCAGCAGCCCTTCCACCAGGGAGCCCCCCAGTTCGGTCAGCTGTTCCGACGCCGCCCATTCCGAGGCGGCAATGGGCAGCCGGGGCGCCTGCCGGCGCGACTGCTGGGCCAGGCGGGCCACATCGATGGCACCGGCGATGTAGAGCAGGCCGTCCGGGTCGTTCCTGAGCAGGCGCCGCACCACCTGGGCGAAATCCGTGTCGGGCTGGGAGTCGTAGGCCGCTTCGGCGACGATGGTGCCGCCACCGCTAGTGAAGGCGCGGCGGAACTCCTCCAGCCAGGATTCGGAAAAGACCCGGTTGCGGGTGTCGTAGGCCACGGCGACGCGGCGCTGGCCCCGCTGGTAAAGCATGCGAGCGTAGTCGCCGGCATTGTCCCGGGTGCTGCGGTTGATGCGCACCAGGTTGTCGTCCTTGGCGTAAAAGGCCATGGCGCTGAGGGTCGGACTGATCAGCAGGGTGTCGCTGCGAGCCAGCACCGGCACGGCCGCCGCCGCCATGGCCGAGGTGAAGGGGCCGATCACCGCCTCCACCCGCGCCTGGCCCAGCTCCGCCGCCGCCCGGGCAGCAGTCTCGGCCTTCTGGGCATCGTCCCGGGCGATCAGCTCGATGGGGCGGCCCTGGATGCCGCCTTCCCGATTCCACTGCTCGACCGCCAGGATGACGCCGTTGCACCCGGCATCCCCCACATCCGTATTGCGGTCGGAAAGACCACCGAGAAAGCCGATGCGCACCGGCTCCGGTTCGCCGCAAGCGGCCAGCAGCAGGGTACCGAGGAGAATCAGGGCAGCCAGGGGCTTGCGCATGGGAAAGCTCCGCTTTGGTGGTTGGGACCATGCACTAATTCCACGCATGGTCGCCGAAAGATTCTGATAATACTAAGATAATAGACGGCAGATCATTCACCTAACCCCGGCGGCCGCCCGGCCGTCGCCCCGGTGCCCATCATGGCCTTGCACCCACACATCCTTTCCCGCTGGCAGCGGGCCTGGCGCCGCTCCCTGCACATCCGCCTGGTGGTGCTGGGCCTGGTGCCCATGCTCGTCACCCTGCCGGTGATCATGGCCGTGCTGGTGGTGGGCGGCCAGCGTTTCGACGAACTGCTGGAGGCCAATGCCCACGCCCATCTGATCAGCACCCGCAACTATCTGGAGCAGATCCGCAACCGCTCCGGCCAGCAGGTGCTGCAGCAGGCACTCTCCGAACGCCTGCCCCAGTTGCTCAAGGCCCACCGCGGCAACGACCCGACCCTGGGCAAGGTGCTCGACGTGTGGGCCGAATCGGCGGGCCTGGACTATCTCATCGTCGCCACCGAGGACGGCCAGATCATCGCCGCCAGCACCGATGCCATGCCCGGCACCCGCCTGCCCCGCTCCTTTGTCGTGCGCCAGGTGCTGACCGGACTGCCGGTATCGGCCTACGAGCGCTTCGATGCGGAACAGCTGGCCCGCCTCGGCTCCCGCTTTCCCGCCCGGGCCCGGGTCGAGGTGGCGGGGGCGCCGAAGGGCGAGGCGGAGACCCGGGGCCTGCTCATCAACGCCGCCGCCCACCTGCCCCTCAGCGGCGATTACGGAGATGCCATCCTCTTCGGCGGCATCCTGCTCAACAACAACCTGGCCCTGATCGACAACATCCGGGAGGTGGTTTTCCCGGTGGGCACCCTGCCGGGCGGCGACAGCGGCACCGCCACCCTGTTCCTCGACGACATCCGCGTCGCCACCAACGTGCAGCTGGCCAACGGCCAGCGGGCCCTGGGCACCCGGGCCAGTACCGAGGTCAATCAGGCGGTGCTGGAAGAAGGCAGCACCTGGGTGCGGCGGGCCCGGGTGGTGGACAGCTGGCAGATCGCCGGCTACCAGGCCCTGCTCGACGGCGAGGGGCGGCGCATCGGCATGATTTACTCCGGCTTTCCGGAAACCTACTACCAGAACGAGAAGCACCTGCTCCTGGGCGGCATTTCGCTGGTGCTGGGCCTGAGCATGTTGCTGCTCACCTATGTCTTCCTGAAGAAATCCCGCCGCCTCACCGACCGCCTGCAGCGCATCCGCGACGCCATGACCGACTTCGGCCAGGGCCACACCCTGGCCCGGGTCGGGCGCATGGAGGAAGAGGACGAGATCGGCCAGCTGGCCGGCCATTTCGACGCCCTGCTCGATGCCCTGGATGCCAAGGAGAAGGCCCGGGCCCATACCGAATGGGTGCTGCGCAAACGCATGCAGGAACTGGCCTGCCTCTACGAAATATCCCGGGTCACTGAAGACCCGGCCCTGGGCCTGGGGGAAATCCTGGAACGGGTGGTGGGCCTCATTCCGCCGGGCTGGCGCTGGCCCCGGCAGACCTTCGCCTGCATCGAGTTCGGCGGTGTCCGTTACGCCACCCCGGGCCACCCGGCCGCAACCGGCGGCCACCGGGTCACCTTCCGCACCCCGGGAGGCGACCAGGGCACCCTGACGGTGCTGTGCCAGCCCGACGGCGAGCACGACACGGCCCTGCTGCCGGAGGAGCGGACCCTGCAGGAAAGCATCGCCCAGCGCCTCGGTGACGCCATCGGCCGCCTGCAGACCCGCAGCGCCCTGCGCGAGCGGGAGGACATCTTCAGTGCCATCGCCGCCCAGGCGCCGGAGAGCATCTGCCTGATCGACGCCGAGAGCGGCCGCTTCATCGAATTCAACGACATGACCTGCGCCAGCCTGGGCTACACCCGGGAGGAACTGGCCGGACTCTCCATCGCCGACCTGGAGGCGGAGATGGACCCGCAGCAGGTCCGCCAGGCCCTGGCCGCCGTCATCCGGGACGGCCAGCACAGCACGGAAACCCGCCTGCGGCGCAAGGACGGCCAGGTGCGGGACTTCTGGGTCAGCAACCGGCGGGTGGAAATGGACGGGCGCCTCGGCTGCGCCTCCGTCTGGCGCGACATCACCGAGCGCAAGGAGCAGGCCCGGGCCATGGCCAGCGAGGTTTCCATGCGCCGGGCCCTGTTCGAGCACAGCCGGGACGGCCTGGTGCTGCTCACCGAGGACGGCGCCGTGGCCGAAGCCAATCCGGCCATGGCGGCCATGCTCGGCTACACGCCGGAGGAAATGGAACGGCTCCACGTGTGGGACTGGGACGCGGCGATTCCCCGGGAACAGATCACCGCCATGTTGCGGGCCCTGAGCAAGGGCGGCGAGTTCTTCCAGACCGTGCACCGCCACAAGGACGGCCGCACCTTCAACGTCGAAGTGAGCGCCAGCCGTGTCGAGTGGGAAGGCCAGGCCTATGTGCTGTGCCTGCACCGGGACATCACCTTCCGCCTGCGCCTGGAACAGGAGCTGGAACAGCACCGCCACCACCTGGAGGAGCTGGTGCACGCCCGCACCATGGAGCTGGCCGAAGCCCGGGACGAGGCGGAGAGCGCCAGCCGGGCCAAGAGCGCCTTCCTAGCCAACATGAGCCACGAGATCCGCACCCCCATGAACGCCATCCTCGGCCTCTCCCACCTGCTGGGGCGGGAGGTGGGCGATGCCCGGGCCCGGGAGCGGGTGGACAAGATCCACGGTGCCGCCACCCATCTGCTCAACATCATCAACGACATCCTGGACCTGTCCAAGATCGAGGCCGAGAAGCTGCATCTGGACCTGCAGGACTTCCCCCTGGCGCGCCTCTTCGACAATGCGGAAAACCTGCTGCGGCCCCAGCTGGAAGCCAAGGGCCTGCGCCTGGAGCGGCACCTCGACCCGGCCCTGCCCCCCGTCCTGCGGGGCGACGCCATGCGCCTGCAGCAGATCCTGGTGAACTTCCTCAGCAATGCGGTGAAGTTCTCCGACCAGGGCCACATCACCCTGGGCGCCCGCCTGCTCAGCCGCAGCCAGAGCCAGGTGGAGCTGCGCCTGGAGGTGGCGGACCAGGGCATCGGCATCGCCCCGGAGCAGCAGGCCGCCCTGTTCCAGGCCTTCGAGCAGGCCGACAACTCCACCACCCGCAAGTACGGCGGCACGGGCCTGGGCCTGGCCATCAGCAAGCGCCTGATCCGGCTCATGGGCGGCGACATCGGGGTGGACAGCAAGCCGGGCCAGGGCAGCATCTTCTGGATCAGCCTGCGCCTGGAGGTGGCGGACACCGCGGCCGGCACCACCGCCGCAACTGCGGAGCAGGAACTGCCGGCCCGCCTGCGCGCCCGCCACGGCGGCTGCCGCATCCTCCTGGCGGAAGACAACGCCCTCAACCAGGAGGTGGCCCAGGACCTGCTGCACGATGCCGGCCTGGCCGTCAGCGTGGCCGAGGACGGGCACCAGGCGGTGAGCCTGGCCCAGTCCGGCGGCTTCGACCTGGTGCTGATGGATGTGAACATGCCCCACCTGGACGGCCTGCAGGCCACCCGGGCCATCCGGGAGCTGCCCGGCTGCGCCGACCTGCCCATCCTGGCCATGACTGCCGGCGCCTTCGCCGAAGACCGGGCGCGTTGCCTGGAAGCCGGCATGAACGACTTCGTGGCCAAGCCGGTGGTCCCCGAGGTGCTCTACCAGGCCCTGCTGCGCTGGCTGCCGGCCCGCACCCCGGCAATAGTGCCGACGCCCGGCAACGGCGCCAACGGGGAACAGGCCCAACTGCTCAACCGGCTGCACACGCTGCTGGCCGGCGACGACATGCAGGCCAGCCTGCTCTGGCAGCAGTCCGCACACCTGCTGCTGCCCCTGCTCGGCGCCTGGGGCCCCCAGATCGACCAGGCCATCGAGTACTTCGATTTCGACCGGGCCCTGAGCCTGCTCGAGGCGGCCACCCGGGAGGCGGTCCAGCCGGCCGGCGCAGGCTAGGCGGCCCCGGCGCCAAAACATGTAAAGGAAGTTGTCGCAACGCCCCGAAACGGCCCGGATGATCTAAGATTCTGCCTTCGGCAACCGTTTCAGCAACCGTCTTTCCCGGCACCAGAACCCCATGCGTTTTTCTTTCCGCCCCCTTGTCTTACTCACCCTGAGCGGATTGCTGCTGGCGGGCTGCGCCTCCCGCCCCACGCCGGCCTACAAGCACGAGTCCTTCGACAGCAATTCCCCCTTCGAATACTGGAGCACCCGGGTTCCCGCCAACGCCTGCGAACTGGGGCGCCGGGCCCTGCTCAGCCAGGGCTACCAGGTGGAAGAGACCAAGCCGGAGAGCATCCGCGGCGAAAAACTGTTCCAGCCCGAGGCCGATTACGGCATGCGCCTTTCCATCAGCCTGGTATGCCTGCCCAGCAACGTCGGCACCGTCATCTACGCCAACGCCCGCCAGACCCGCTTCGCCCTCAAGGCCGGCAGCAGCAGCGCCGGCCTCAGCGTCACCGGCATCGGCTCCATCTCCCTGCCCTGGGTGGCGGACAAGGATTCCCTGGTCAAGGTGGGCGAGGAAACCATCGCCGACCCGGACTTCTACAAGCGCCTCTTCGCCCTCATCGACAGCCTGGACGGCGGCAGCAACAACAACTGAACGCGCCGCGCCAAAAACAAAGGCCAGCCTGCCGGGCTGGCCTTTGTGCTTTGCGGCGGTGACTCAGGCCGGCTGGGCCACGGGCTGCACCGGCTTTTCCCGGATCGGCAGGTTCACCAGGGCGGCGGCCGCAGCCAGGGCGATGTCGGCGTACCACATCCAGCCGTAGTCGCCGAAGCGGGTCAGGGTCAGCCCCCCCAGGTAGGCGCCGAGAAAGCCGCCGATCTGGTGCGAGAGCAGGGTCAGGCCGAACAGGGTGCCCAGGTAGCGAACGCCGAAAAGCTTGCCGACGATGGCCGCCGTCGGCGGCACCGTGGCCAGCCAGGTAAAGCCGAGGCCGGCGGCGAACAGGTAGTAGGTCCATTCCGTGCGCGGCATCATCAGGTACCAGATGATGAGCAGGGCGCGGGAGGCGTACATGGCCGCCAGGATGTACTTGCTGCGGTAGCGGGCCACACAGGAGCCGGCGTAGAGGCTGCCGAAGATGTTGGCCAGGCCGATGATGGCCAGGGACCAACTGGCCACCGAGGGCGGCAGTCCGCACAGGTTCACCTCGCCGGGCAGGTGGGTGACGAGGAAGGCGATGTGGAAGCCGCAGGTGAAAAAGCCGGCATGCAGCAGCAGGTAGCTGCGGTCGCCCATGGCCTCCTTCACCGCCTGGCCAAGACCGCCGCCAGTGGCCGCTGTCGGGGCATGGGCCGGCGGAGCCCCCGCCAGACGGCCCACCAGGGGCAGGGCCGCCAGGGTGGCAATGGCCATGGCCCACAGGGCGCCCATCCAGCCGACGCTCTGGATCAGGCGCTGCAGGATGGGGGCGAAGACGAACTGGCCGAAGGAGCCGCCGGCGTTGATGACCCCGGAGGCGGCGCCCCGGGCCTCCACCGGCAGGCGCTGGGCGGCGGCGCCGATGAGCACGGAAAAGCTGCCGGCACCGGCCCCCATGGCCGACAGCAGGCCGATGGAAAAGATCAGGCCCAGGCCCGAATCCATGAAGGGCGTCAGGGCACTGCCGACCGCGAGCACCAGCAGGCCGCCGATGAGCACCGCCCGGGCGCCGTAGCGGTCGGCCACGGCCCCCGCCACGGGCTGGATGGCGCCCCAGGTGAACTGGCCCACCGCCATGGCCAGGCTGATGCTGGCGATGCCCAGGCCGGTGTGGGTATTGAGGGGTGCGACGAAGAGGCCGAGGGACTGCCGGGCACCCATGGTCACCATGAGAATACCGGCCGCCGCCAGGGTGGTCACCAGCACTTCCGGCCGGCTCAGGGTACGAAACATGGCAATCCTTCCCGGCCCGTACGGACCAAATCAATCGGATTCCACTCTAGTCAGCAAATCGGCGACGAAACAGCCCATAATGCCCGCATCAACGTCAACGGATCATTGACACCATGGCCTGGCTTCCCAGTTGGCACAGTTTCCTCAAGGTCGTCGAAAGCGGCAGCATGGCTGCCGCCGCCCGGCAACTCGACTGCACCCGGGCCCAGGTCAGCAAGCAGATCGGCGACCTGGAACGATCCCTCGGCCAGCGCCTGTTCGAGCGGGCCACCCGCCGCCTCAGCCTGACCCCCGCCGGCGAAGTCTTCCTCCAGCATGCCCGCCGCGCCCTGGAAGCGGTGGACAGCGCCGAACTGGCCCTGCGCCACCTGGGCGAAACGCCTCAGGGCGTGCTGCGCATCAGCGCCACCCTGGCCTTCGGCCGCCGCTACATCGCCCCCCTGCTGCCGTCCATGGTCGAGAAATACCCGGGCCTGGAATGTGAGCTGGTACTCACCGACCAGCTGGTGGACCTGGTGGCCGACCGCATCGACCTGGCCCTGCGCCTGACCAAGGCCCCGCCCGAAGACGCCGTGGCCCGCCCCCTGCTGCAACTGGAACGCCACCTCTGCGCCGCCCCCGCCTACCTGGCCGCCCACGGCACGCCCCAGACGCCCCAGGACCTGCCCCTGCACCGCTGCTTCAGCTACCTGTTCACCGACGATGGCCACTGGCGCCTGACCGACCGGGAAGGAGCCGAGATCCGGGTGCCCATCCACAGCCCCCTGCGCTACAACAATCTGGAATGCCTGGAAGACGCCATCCTCGCCGGCCAGGGCATCGGCATCCTGCCCGACTTCCTGTGCGCCCCGGCCCTGGCCGACGGCCGCCTGATCCGGGTCCTGCCCGACCACGAACCCCAGGTCCGCTTCGGCCGCCACCTCTACGCCTGCTACACCCCCAGCCGCATCCGCCTGCCCAAGGTCAAGGTATTCCTGGCAGAACTGGAAGCAGCCCTGACGCCGGTACCGCCGTGGCGGCAGGGGTGGAAATGAAAAAGGCCTGTCTTTGGCGCGGTCAAGGTAGAGAGATGCAGGTAGATAGGGGTAGTACTCATGCTGTGCATCCTTTCGTGGCCCCATAAACAGAAAAGCCCGTGATCGCTGAGGATCACGGGCTTCTGCAGGGCGTTGGCGGGTAGGTCAGTTAGCGCTGGTGGGGTGCTCCCAAAGGGATGATATGGGCGTGAAACAGAGGACTCTAGCGCCTGCCTCTGTCGGGGAAAACCGGTAGTTACCGGCTTTGTCACCTAGAAGGACCACATGACCATCAACACCCTGCAACCCACTTCCTAGCTCACTAAACGGCTGGGCTTATCGGCTTCCACCATCGAGCGCCTGCGTGCCGGGGACGAAGGCCAATTGCCGCCGCACCTGGTGATCGGCCGGCACACGATCCGCTATGACGTTGCCACCGTTGAGGATTGGCTTGCGGCGCGGCAGCATGGCAGGGTGAGTGTGCCGGCAAGCCCCCCGGCAGTTGCTGCGCCGACGGCGGGCAAAACGCTTTTGCGTAAGCGCTTGATCAGCTCGCCTGTACCTGCAAAAGGTTGATTAGGCCCCTGCTCCAGAATCCCGCTTTCCCCCTTTGGGGGAAGGCGGGATTCTTATGAATTTTGATACGGCCTGCAGGATATCGGCCTAAGCCGACCTTAAGCCTCTAACAAAAATCGGACAGCCATATTCCAGTTACCTGCCGCCCAATCGATGACCGCTTTGCACACTCTGCCGGGAAGCCCCCTCTACTGTCGCTCGTTTTCCGATTTGAGCACTGGCCTTGCAGACGAAGGCTGCATAACGAAAGGTGACTGAAAGACAGGTAGGCCGCCTCAAGGATCAAGCACCGGCACCACACAATCCGTAGAATATTTCAATACTTTCAGTCAGTGCCTCTTCAAGCTGCCGCGTGCTTTCGAAGCGAAGTTGCTGCCAACTCTTAAGGTTGAAGCCAATATCGCTTTCAAGCTCTGAGCCGCGCGTCTTTTTGTCGGCGATCAGAATGAAGTTGTCGTGCGCCAGGCCCTTGCCTCGATTGAGGCCCATCAGGTAACCGATCTCGTGATAGACGTTGCGATTGCCGAACGTGAGGTCGGCGATCAGCAACCCGCAGCCTTCGATAACCTTGAGAATTTCATCGTCGATGGTGTAGCTGTGCCCTTTGCTGAACTGGTCGATACGAATCTCACGCAGGCGGATATCCAGTTGGCGCGTCTCATTGATCTGCTTGACCGTCTTCTTAATGGTCTCGAATGTTTCCTTGGTTTCCTCGCGGAATGCCATGGAGATGAAAATTTGCCGCTGTCTGGCGGTAAGCACGCTCTCGAATACGTCTACAAGACTGGCTGCATCTACTGCTTGTGTTCGACCTAGGTGGTAGTGGTAGCCTAAGCCGCGTGTCGTTGTCGCTGGGCTCAGGCGGTCTATGCGATTGCTTTCGATCCAGCGAGTGAAAGCGGGCAGTTGCCGCCCCTCGTTCTTGAGCGCGAAGTAAACGAAGGCAGTCAATACGCCGTGGCAAGCAGAATCCCGCAAGGGCTGCCCACTATGGGCCTCGTAGCCAATGTTTACCTCCTTCAGGGCAGCGCGAACACGTGGTAATTGGGCTTGTAGAGCGGCCGCATCTGCTTCAAGGGGAATCACTTGCTTGGCCATCAGGAACTGGGCGAGGCCCAGGGCGAGCGTGTGTTTGTTATCAAAGTGCTTTTTGAGACCGCTCAGGAATTCAGCGTTGAACTCCGGGAGTAGATACCGTGCCAGCCAATAGGCCGGGCCGAAACTGGCCTTAGTGAGCAGGTCCTCGTCGCTGAACAATGAGCCGTCACCTGTTTGCAGAATCAGGCGCAGGTTTTCCTCCGAGGTAAGCGGAATCTGCTTAGCATTGATGTTATGGAAGACCACCTTCTCGAAACGCTGCTTCTCGGTGGGGTCTTGATGCAGCACGATGCAAAAGGGGGTGTCGAGCTGATAAGTCGCATCACCTTGTTTCAGGTCTCGTGCCGCGCTTAACCGGTGGTTGCCGTCGATACGAAACAGGCGCAATCCGTCATCGTGCGCCAACTGGTCTTCGGGGATGTCGATAAAGGCTAGCGTGGGTGCTGCGCTACCACCTACTACTTCCAACCCCTTGGGTAGTTTGGTCTTGGCCACGCGCACTGCCAGTCCATCGACATTGGACGTGAAGCCCTTGCCTGTGAATAGGTCACCCAATGGCTGCACACTCTTGCCGCGTGCTTTGGCATAGTCAAAATTGAGCGAGGCCGACAGCACAACCTCGGGGAAGAACAGAAACTGGCGGTCGGCCAGAAACTGTTCGATTTCGCTGCGGTGGGTGTCGATCAGATTGCGCTGATAAGCAGAGTCAAAGCGCGAGCAGCGTGCTAGTTCGCCCAGCGGCGCGACGCCACGGATGACCGTGAACCCCCCCAGTGATGTGTGCAGAATTCCCGAGAGGATCATGCCACGCGCCCCTTCAATAGTTGTTGCTCAAAGCGCTCTCTCGCTGCATGCCAAGCCGCATCGGCGTGGGCTCGCAGCTGTACTGCTTGTTGTTTACGACTGCGGATGGCTTCGGCAATCTCGCGCTGTACCTTGAGGGCGGGAATGGGAATACGCAGGTTTCCCAGCGTAGCGGTGTTGATCCCAGCCTGGTTGTTGAAGAAGGTACTGAGTGCAGAAAAATAGCCAATGCCACGGAATGCATTGAGCAGAGCAGCTACGAAGTAGGGGTCGTTGCCAGCCCGTAGTGAAATGCGCGTCATGTGGTTGGAACAAGCACAAAGCTCCTCCAGATCAAACACTGCTGATTTCCCGACCCACTCTGCAGAATTAGTGTTGTTGAACAGGATTTCGCCGCGCTTGATGCAGTCACTTTCACCCACAGAAGTTGCGGGTACGCGCTTCGTTTCAACAATGGACAGTTCACCCCAAGCATTGAGGTTGAGTGGGCGCAAGTGTGGAACCCCTGCATCCTCACCGCGCGCCTGATCTTGACGACCGGCCGCAAAGCCGGACCGCATATACACCGCCGCCTCGGCCAGTCGACAAGTTGGGTACTTCGAAACTTCGATGGCTTGGCGAAGCCGTTGAAATCGTGGGCTATGGTAGTCAGCATCCAGTCGATTCCGCACTTCACCAAGTCGAACCGCGAACAGCCGGTGGTGCTCCTCTTCAGGATAGATGCTTAGGGCATCAAGTAAATAGCGGTCGAGTGACGACAGCAAGGCGTTGGCCTTTGCCAGCGCCTGATCCCGCTCGATACGGGTGGTGTCCAATTCTGACAATAAACGCCGCTGCTCTTCGATGGCAGGCAATGGGATCAGCAAATCTCGCAATTCCTCGGCATTCACGTTTGACATGCCTGCCACCTGCCGGCTGACCTGGTCGATTTGGATACGGCCGGCCGGCGAGTTCAGGAAGGCGGCGACAAAGCCAGGCAGTGCGCGCTGCGTGTCCAAGCGAACACGAATCAGATACGACGCGAAAACCCAATCGCCATCCTCGGCAAAGGCCTCGCATTTGCCGACCAACTCCTTCGAATTGGTGCGATTGAACAGAAGATCGCCCTTGAGCAAGCGGTAGCGATCCAGAAGCACACTATCCAGTTCGATGTGCTTTAGGTCGCGCAGGTCCCAGCCACTGGCTTGGAGGTTGTTCATACGGATCATCGGCACACCCAACCCCGAGGTGTTGGCTCGCTCCGAAATCCCGTACTGAACGAATGCCGCCAACTCGCCCAAGGGAACCAAGGCATACCGAGGGCTGGCGTAATTGGCACGCTTGCGTCTATCAAGCTCCTGGTACTGCGGATCCAGCCGTGTTTCTGCATCCCCCCGCCTCACCGCAAAGCAAATGGCTTGCCCTGCGGGGACGGGGGTCAGACGAAAAAATCTTCAGGCTGTTTCTTGAAGGCCTCGTACTGGCCCAACAGACCACTGCCATCGATCACCTTGCGGTGGCGCTCACTCCAGCGGCCGGGCTGTTTACCTTCGCCCGGTACCCAGTCGAACTCAACCCTCCAGTCAAACAGGTCGCATCGCTGGCGCTCTTCGCGGCGCTTTTTGGGAACTTCGTCCAGCACCTCGACTTGGTATGTGTTGCGGCCGGTTGCGTCGTAGCCAATGTTCTCAGCCATTGCCATAAAGATAGCCTCGTCGTCGCTTGCCAGGACATCAGGGTGCCGTTTCTCTAGGAATACGACGCTGGACTTCACACCTGCGCCGAAGTGAGCAAAGGCAAACTGCGGCAAGCTGACAACTGCCAGCACCTTGAACCGTTCCAGTAGCCAGTCGCGCACGCCCTGTAGGCTGGCGTTGGTAAGCAGGCCATCGGGCAGTACCACTGCAGCCTGGCCACCTGGCTTGAGTAGTTGCCAGATGCGTTCACAGTAGATGACCTCGGTCTTCACGCTCGCGCGTTGCTTAATGGACTTCTTGCCAGCCTTGGGGTCGGCGCTGTCGTCCTCGGCGTCATCCTCGTCTTTGCCGCCTTTGCCGATGTAGCGCGAAAGCTCGTAACTCTTCAAATAGGAATGCAGTTCCTCCTTGATGACAGCGCCAAAGGGAGGGTTGGTTGGGATCTTGCTGAAGCCTTTCTTCTCGTCGCGCTTGACCACTTCCTCGATCTTGCCGGTCTCGGGGTTGAACTCAGTCTCGCGGTAAATACCCATAACCTTGGCAAAGGCATCGTTCTTGAGGCCGATCACACCGAGCGGTTCGAGCGCATCGTTGCCGATTACATTGGTGTGGCCGTCGTCGTGAACAATCATGTTCATCTTGGCTACGCGGGCAATCTCTTCGTTGATCTCGATACCAAAGAGACGCTTCTCTGCAAAGCTGTGCCAGTAGTTGTGGTGACGGGCGCTTTCTTCTTTTCCGTCCCCACCACTTTCCCCCGGATAACGCTGATTTGCCAGTTTGCGAATGTGGTCAAGAGCATGTAGTAGAAAGCCACCTGAACCGCACGCCGGATCGATCACGTCATCCTCTGCCTTGATGTCCAGCATCTGGATGGCAAAGGCGATGATGTTCCGTGGCGTGAAGTACTGGCCAAAGTCGCCTTTGAAAAAGCCGTCCATGAACTGCTCGAAGGCCACGCCCTTGGTGTCCAGGTCAGTGGCTGTGAGGTTCACGCTTTCCAAGTGCAAGACGACGTTCTTGAGCGTTGTTTCGTCGATCTTAATGTCTTCATTGAAGACGTCGGGCTCGTTCTGCCGCTCAATGTCGTAAAGCGCCTTGATGCGGGCGGCCAGTCGCTTGTTGGTTTCGTTTGTCTTGATCTGGAAGGCGTAAGGTTCGCCAGGGGCTCGATATGCCTTTTCGTCGCGAGTTTTCAGGAAGATGAGCTTAGTCAGTTCGCCAAATGCCATTGGGGGCGACAGACGGCCACCGCCCCAAAGGGTTTGATGGCACTTGCGTATGGTCTTGATCAGGTCGTCGCGACTGACCGCGCCGATATCCGGCTTGTTGGGTGCCTTGTAGTAATACTTGAACTCTTCCGGTTTGCCATATTGCTCCGGCAGGTCGGCAATGACGTTTTCGTCACGTTCCAGCGCGCCATAGCGATCCGAGCAGTCGAAGAAGGCACGGGTTTGGCCCGCCACCACACCAACGTACTCGGCGCGAAATTTGTGAGCGTTTCCATTGCCAAAAGCCTGATCGATTGCCTGCTTGAATTCGTTGTCGGTAACGGCATCACGTTTGCACTCGATGACGGCATAAGGTTTGGTACGTGCCTTGTCACGAAATACGACGATGTCAGCGCGGTCGTAGGGCACGCGATCCGGCACGGTAATTTCCACTCCGATGCATTCCGGGTCGTAGCCATAGCGGTAGATCAGTTCGGCGTAGTAGGCCGCGCGAACCTTCTCTTCCGGGTCGGACCACTTTTCACAGTGGTTCACCGCGACATAGCGAATCTTTTCGGTTTTGCCGCTGGTGATGAGCTGGAGATGGCCATCATTGATGGCGCGTTGAATCATTTCAGTCGTTTCCATGTTGGAGCGAGCCCTTAGCTTTTTGGTTTGTCTGTTGTGATGGCTTCGTCCGCACCTCCGGCGCGCACCCATTCATCCACTTCGGATAGTTGGAATTTCCACAGTCGTCCGATCCGGTGCGCGGGCAGGCCCTTGCGCTCCCGCCAGCGGTAAATGGTGTCCTTGACGACGCCCAAATGAGCGGCCACCTGTTCGGCAGTCACCCACGGCTTTGTGTTCGCGGTATCGGCACCCATCTGAACTGGCTCATAGTCGGATAAACAAGTCTGCAATCTATCAGGAATGGCGAGCATGACCAACCGTGGTCCCTCATTCGATAATGACTGTCATGCCTTCAAAGCCAGCAAAACAGGTTAGAGGCCCAAGGTCAGCTTTGGTCGACGACCTACCAATTTGACTACGCTGTATGCACGTTGATGTCGCCCGACCCAGCTCTGACCAGATATCGACCAGACAACAAAAAAGCCAACCGCTGCCGGTTGGCTTTTTCTTTTGCAGATAAACGACCTGCCTGAATTTGGTGGAGCGGGCGATGGGAACAGCACCCGGTTTCTAGCTCGTTGATTACGCACGTCTTTTCCGATCCGGGCGTCACGGAATGGACTCGATTGTGGACTCAAATCTTCGGCCTGGTCAACGCAGGCCGTTGCGGGTGATCCAAAGCGAGCCAAGCACATCCATCGACAGCCAGAGCATCGGATTCATTCTGAAGTTTATCTGTCCTCTGGCACACCACGCCACAGGTCGCAACGGACAGGCGAGCTGCGTCCTCAAAGGACTGGCTCATCATCGACCGGCGCAGCCCCGTCTTTCACCCGCTCGATGAACCGCTTCATGGGCTCGGAGGGGTCGCCATGGCGGCGCAGCAGGTAGGTAGAGAGCATCGGTGGGGTGCCGGCCAGGGGACGAATGGAGATGTCCGGGCGCTGTAGCGTCTGCACCTGCGAGGCGATGGCGAAACCGATGCCGTAGCCGGCGCCGACCAAGGTCAGCATCACGCCCAGGCTGGTCACTTCATCGACCAGCTTGAGGGGCGTGCCTGCGTCCTGCAGCAGCGCTTGAATCTGATGGCGGCAGCCCGATCCCGATTCGGGATGGCACAGAACCAGCGGGAACTTCAAGGCTTCGGCCAGCGGCACCTGCACGTGTGCCAGCAAGGGGTGGCGTGCGGGCACGATCACCGACAGCGGATCGGTCCACACCGGCTCGGCGACGAGGCCATCATGCACCGCGTTTGACAAGCCAAAGCCGATGTCCAGAAGATCGTTGTGCAGCATCTTGAGTTGCTGCGCGAACGGCAGCTCGAAGACGCGAATCTCCAGCTCGGGCTCGTCCTCGCGGCTGCGTGCCAGTAAGGTGGCGATGCGGGGCTGCGCCAGGCTGTCGCAGATGGCGATGCGCAGGTGGCCCTGGTAGCCCTGCGCCGCCGCCTTGGCGCTCTTGACTGCCTGCTCCACGGTGGCCAGCACGCGCCGGCATTCGCCGAGGAACACCTGGCCGGCCCAGGTCAGCCGCGTCAGGCGTGTGCTGCGGTCGAACAGCTGCACGCCAAGCTGGCTTTCCAGGTCGCGCATCGCACGCGACACAGGCGATTGCTCGATGCCCAGACGCTCGGCTGCACGGGCCAGATGCAGTTCTTCCGCAACTGCGACGAAGTAACGCAGCAATCTGAAATCCAAGGCCACCTCCTGTTTGTCTTCTTCTGGTTCGGCCTCTTGGGCGCCAGCATCTCGATCCGCATCCCGTCAGCACCTCCTTCGATGGCATCGCTTCGAAGCACTCATGCCTGTCTGGAACAGTCCCGTCGCCGACACGCGCGGAACAGGCCGGCGCACACAGCCCGGGCATGGAATGCTGATGGTCAGTGTGCTGCGTCCGCAACGCTGGTAAATCAGCCAGTGTGCCGGGCACGCGCGCAGGCGCGCACGCGGGCTGGTGTCCGTGATCGGTGCAGCCGACGACGACACGCCGGCGTCAGGGCGGGCGTGCCGATGCAGTTTCATGGGGGTGTCTTTCGGCTCACCCCGGTCATGGCCTGGTCGGTCACGAAGCTCAGCTCCAACACCCCAGACTTCTGCGTAGCCGCCATCCCCTGGGCGACGCGCTCGTAGATCCACCAGGCGGTCGCCGCGGATGAAGTCCTCGGGCTGCGGGTGACGCGGCGCGGAGGCCTGCAGCCGCTGCGCGAGCTGCTCGTCGCCCATGCGTTCGTCGTCCAGGACACGCTGCCGTGGGTGGTGACGGACAGGTTCGCCACGTCGGGCTTGATCGGCTTCACTCCATTCAGACACAGATGCTAATGAGAATTATTATTGATTGTCCGTGGTTTTGTGTGATATGGCAACACCAATGGAATAACCCGGCTTTCAGACGCCGCCTCGTGCCGGCGACTGAAGGCCGGATGGCGGCAACTGGAAGCCTCTGTGACCGGCATCGCCACCGGGAAGCACTCATGCGGTTCCCTGCGGCCAGAGGAATGGACTCCACTTTCTGGGGGGAAGTACATGAACTTACGCCATCTTCGCTGTTTCATAGCCGTGGCCGAAGAGTTGCACTTTGGCCGGGCGGCGCGGCGGCTGCATGTGGAGCAGTCGCCCCTGTCGCGCACGATCCGCCAACTGGAGGCCGACCTGGGCGTGACGCTGCTGGAGCGCACGCCGCGCGGGGTGCGCCTGACCCCGGCCGGGCAGGTGTTCCTGGAGGAGGCCCGGCGCGTGCTGCTGACCCTTGAGCAAGCCCAGACCAAGGCGCGGGCGGTGGCGGCGGGACACCGGGGCACCCTGCGTATCGCCTTGGCCGGCGGCGTCGGGCGGACCCGGCTGTCGGCACTGCTCGCGCTGTGCCGGGAGGAGGCGCCGGAAGTGGGCATCCGGCTGTTCGAGGCGCCGCTGTCGCAGGTGGTGGGCGGGCTGGGCAACGACCTGTACGACGCGGCCTTTGCGATGGCCGGCGAGATGGAGGCCGGGGTGATCGCCATGCCGGTGTGGCAAGACCCACTGGTGGTGGCCATACCCGCGAGGCACCCCTTGCTGGCGCACAAGCGGGTGCCGCTGGAAGAGGTGGTGGGCTACCCGCTGGTGCTGTGCCACCCGCAGGTGTGTGAGGAGTGCAGCCGGCAATGCGAGCGCCTGCTACGCCTGGTGGAGACACCGCCGATCGTGGCCGAGTACGTGACGACCCACTCGCTGATGCTGGCCCTGGTGGCGGCCGGCTATGGCGTGGGATTTTCCACCGCGGCGCACGCGGTGGCATGCCGGCAGGCGGACGTGATCGTCCGGCCGCTGGATGAAGACTCGGCGGCGTTGACGACCTACCTGCTACATGCCGAGGGCGCGATGTCGGAGCCGCTGCGCCACTTCATCGACCGTGCGCAGCGTGTCGGCCATATGCCGTTGGATGCGCAACGGCTCGCATGAGGCTGCCTCAGGCAGGTTGACCGATTCCATTTTGGTCAAAGCGCCAGACCTGTTTTGCCACAGCGGGATTCCATTGCAGCGGTGCACGGGCGCGCTGCACTCAGGCGTTGCTCGCGGTTGCGGTTGGCATCCTGCGTGAAACTCGCATGCCCAGCGTGGCGCGTCACAGCGAAGACGCGCGGCGCAACAGTGCTTGCCGTATGCGCATCGGCTCTGGCGTGTTGAGGTGATCGCGCTTTACTGGGCCTTTTTCCCTGCAAAGACTTTGGCCTGGTTATCCGGGTCAAGCATGGTGCCCGCGAATGACGCTGGTGACAGCATGTTTCGCGGCTTGCGAATTGTGAGTGATGGCGCCATGCGCGGCAAGTCGCACATCTCGCAACGAAACCGGCGGCATCGTCGATGCCACGGTCTTCGCCGCTTCGCCACTTGCTCGTTTCGCCCGGAGATTCCTGGACAGCCACGCACGCCGCCTGTACGGCGGGTGCGCGTGCTTGGACTCGGTGCGAAGACGAATGGAGGCGCGCGATATGCCGAAGTCGAGCAGCCTGGCCGATGGCGCCAAGACCTACTACCGCCCGATCGAGGCGGCAATCCGCTGGAGCGGATTGCTGCGCTTCGAGCGGCGCATCCTGGCGACCTTGGGACAGCGGCCTCTGCCGGAGGCAACGGAGTTTCCGCGCTGGCCGATGCTGCGATTGAACGCCGAAAGAATCTTCGATGCGCTGGCTCACGGCGAGATGCCGTATGGCAAGGAGGGCTTGGTGCGGGACACGCAGGGCCTGGCGATGGACGACCCGTCGCTGACGGTGCGGCACGTCGACCTGAAATCCTGGATGGCGCACCACTACCCCGGCGAGAGACCGGCGTTTCTGTTCGATGAGATCGAGCGTGCGCTTCACCCAGCGATCAGTCTGGACACAGTGGGCGCATTGCTGGCCGAGCGGGAAGCGATCAAGGCGCGGCTGGCGGAACACCTGGGCGTGCACGAGACGCTGCGCGCCGAGCACGAGGCGCTGCTAAAAATGCACGCCGCCTGCGCGGCCGACGCGGAGCGTGCGAACACGCCGGGGCCGCGCAGTGAATCGACCTACCTGAACATCGTGGGCGGGTTGCTGACGCTGCTGCTGGGCAAGTCGCCCAGCGGCATGCCGTATTCCAGCTTCCTGACGCAGGAGGCCATCATCAGCGCGATGGTGGCGCACCACGGCAACGCGATGGGCATCACCGAGCGCACCCTGCAGGCCAAGTTCGCACTGGCTCGGCGCAATCTGCAGAGCACAACTTCCTGAGCGATGCCAGGCCGTATCTGCGGTCGCGGAAACCGCATTTGCGGTGTCTTTCTTCAACGCGCCGTTCTTAATTCGAGTCACGCCAATCAGCGCCACTGAGCGTTAAGGAGTGACCCTCATGTCTTCGCAGACCGCCGCCACGGCAGCACCGACCGAACACCGCATCCTGCGCCGCGCCGAGGTGGAAGCCAAGACCGGCTTCAAGCGCGCTCACATCTACAGCCTGATGAAGGAAGGCAAGTTCCCCAAGGCGCTGCGCCTGGGCGTGCGCGCGGTGGGCTGGGACTCGGTGGAGATCGAACAGTGGATCGCCGATCGCCTCAATGAACGCGCCTGACGCTTCTTCTCGGTTCATGCCATTCGACGAGGAGAAGCCCATGCAGGTGGTGTCCATCATTTCGACCAAGGGCGGCGTGGGCAAGACCACGACGGCGGCCAACCTGGGTGGCTTCATTGCCGATGCCGGGCTACGCGTGCTGCTGCTGGACCTGGACGTGCAGCCCACGCTGTCGAGCTACTTCACGCTGGACGTGCGCGCGCCCGGCGGCATCTACGAGATGCTGGCCTTCAACGAGCGGCGCATCGAGCAACTGGTGTCGCGCACCGCGATCGCGGGCCTGGACCTAGTGCTCTCCAACGACGACCGCGGCGAACTGAACACGCTGCTGCTGCACGCTCCGGATGGGCGCCTGCGACTGCGCCATCTGCTTCCCGTCTTCCGCACGCACTATGACTTGCTGTTGATCGACACGCAGGGCGCGCGCAGCGTGCTGCTGGAGATGGCGGTGCTGGCGTCCGACCTGGCGCTGTCACCGGTGACGCCGGAGATTCTGGCCGCGCGCGAACTGCGCCGCGGCACACTGCAACTGATCGAGGACATCGCGCCGTATCGCCACCTGGGCATCGAGCCGCCGCCGCTGCGCCTGCTCATCAACCGTGTGCATCCGGTGTCGTCGAACGCGCGGCTGGTCCAGCAGGCGCTGCGACAGGTGTTCCAGGAACAGGCCGGCGTGCAGGTGCTGGACACCGACGTGCCGGCCATCGAAGCCTATCCGCGCGCTGCGACACGAGGATTGCCGGTGCACCGGGTGGAGTACCGGCGGCCGGCTGGGCGCACGGCGCCCGCGGCGCTGGACACCATGCGCACGCTGGCCGGCGAGCTGTTCCCCGCGTGGCGGGAGCGCTTCGCGCTGGTCACCGGCCGGGCCGATGCGGGAGGGGCCAGCCATGGCGAGCGCACATGAACTGGCGCGCGGCCGTGAACGGCTGCGCGCGCTGATCGAGTTCGCGCTGGGCGAAGGCTGGCGCGTGGTGCGCACGTCCGGCGGGCACCTGAAATTCACGAAACCAGGCTGCGCGTCGATCTACACCAGTTCGACTGCGAGCGACCACCGTGCCGACCGCAATGCCCGCGCGCAACTTCGCCGCGCCGACCGGCAGGCGCAGGAGAACGGCCGTGGCTGAGCTGACGCCGCAGGACATGGCTGCCAAGCTGCTGGCCACCGGCTTCGAGCGCAGCGGCCCTTCGGCCGCGACCTTGAGCGACCCCATCGCCGACACGCCGATGGTGGTGACGCTGGACCAGTTGCGGCCCTACGACCACGACCCGCGCGTGACGCGCAACCCGGCCTATGCGGAGATCAAGGCGTCCATCCGCGAACGCGGGCTGGACGCGCCCCCCGCGATCACGCGCAGGCCGGGCGAGGCGCACTACATCATTCGCAACGGCGGCAACACGCGGCTGGCGATCCTGCGCGAGTTGTGGAGCGAGACCAAGGAGGAACGCTTCTTCCGCATTGCGTGCCTGTTCCGCCCGTGGCCGGCGCGCGGCGAAATCGTGGCGCTGACCGGGCATCTGGCCGAGAACGAGCTGCGCGGCGGGCTGACCTTCATCGAGCGGGCCTTGGGCATCGAGAAGGCGCGCGAGTTCTACGAGCAGGAAAGCGGCCAGGCGCTGTCGCAGAGCGAACTCGCGCGGCGGCTGACTGCCGACGGCTATCCGGTGCCGCAGTCACACATCAGCCGCATGAACGATGCGGTGCGCTATCTGCTGCCGGCGATCCCGACGCTGTTGTACGGCGGTTTGGGCCGGCATCAGGTGGACCGGCTCGCGGTGCTGCGCAAGGCGTGCGAGCGCACCTGGGAGCGGCGTGCACTGGGCCGCACCGTGACCGTGGACTTCGCCACCTTGTTTCAGGACGTGCTGACGCAGTTCGACACACAGCCGGACGACTTCTCGCCGCAGCGGGTGCAGGACGAGCTGGTCGGTCAGATGGCCGAGCTGCTGGAGGCGGACTACGACACGCTGGCGCTGGAGATCAACGACAGCGAAAGCCGCCAGCGTGCGCTGACCAGCGAACCGGCAGCGCCGATGCCCCCGGCAGCGCCTGTCTTGCCTGCTGCACCGCCCTCGCCGGTCTCCGCGCCTCGGCAGCCACCCGCCTCGTCTGTGCCGCGCGACACCACGCCGGTCGTGCCTCCAGCGCCAGCAGCAACACCGCCTGCACAGCTTAAAGCGCCGGAGGAGCAGCACGGTCAACGCGACGAGCGCCTGCAAGGGCACATCGTGACACCGGCACCGACCACCGAGCGCCTGCTGTCCATCCAACGGATGGTCGCGGACCAGCTCGGCGACAAGCTGCCCGACTTCGAGGCCGACGCGCTGCGTGCGATCCCCGTGCAGGCTGGCGGGCTCTATCCCATCTCGGACGTCTGGTACATCGAGCCGGGGCTGGACGCGCCGGATCGCCTGCGCGTGCACATCGCGCAGTTCGCGCGCGAGATCGCCGGGGACGCGGCGGTGGCCGACCACATCGAGGCCATCGACGGCGGCATCGGCTTCGTCTGCGTGGCGCCGGCCGTGGGCCAGGCGAAAGCGCTGCCGGCGTTCGTGCGGGCGGTGCTCACCCTGCTGCATGCGCTGAGTGCGGCGCCGCCCGCCGCGAACGGCTTGGACCGCGCGCGGCTGGCCGACGAGCTGGCGGCGCTGTTCCATGGCCACGGCGGCTCTGCCACACGCCTGAGCGATGCTGCGCTGGTGAAGCTGTTCCGTCTGCTGCGCCTGGCGCGCCGGCTGCAGGACCTGCAGGCCGGCGAAGCGGGCCAGGCATCCTGAGCGCGCAGGAGGCTCTCGCATGTCGGCACCGCACCCGCTCAACCAGGCCGTGATCGCCCAGGCCCTGCATGACCTGCGCAACGGCCAGTTGCGCCGCTGCAAGGCCATGGGCTTCGGCGAGGAGGAGCTGGATGCGCTGAAGCACCCCGAACTCGTGAGCATGCTGGTGAATGCCACGGTGTCGTGGTGTTCGGTGTCGGTGAACCGGGAGGTATTGAAGCGGCTCCTGAGCCAGGTGCACGACGTGGAGCGGGAGATCGCCACGGTGGACCGCATGCTGCGCCTGGGGGCGAGCACGGAGATGGTCAGCAAGTTCTACGGCCTCACGCATCAGGAAGTGGCGCTGCGCCGTGACATCCTCGGGCTGCCCAAGCGCAAGGGCCGGCATCCGGTGCTCGATGAGGCGCAGGACGTGGCCTTGTGGGAGCGCTGGAAGGCCGGCGTCACCGAGCGCCATATCGCCCTGACCGACGACATGGCGATGCTGGCGCTGACCATGGATCTGGCCGAGGCCATGACCCTGCCCATGTCGGTGATCTGGTCGGCGATACGGAACTGGGTCGACCAGGGGCTGGTGTAGGCCATGACCACGGGTGGCGCACCACGGCGCGAAGGCCCGGTTGCGCTGTCGGCGTTGTTCGACGAGGCGCTGCGGCACCTTGAGCCAAAGGAACCGGCGCAGGGCGCGGCGCCGAGCCAGGACGGCTTTCTCTACAGCGGCAACCGGCACGAGAGCGTCCCGCGCGCGCTGTTCCTCGACCGACGCCTGACGCCGCTGGAGCGCAATGCCTGGCAGGTGTTCCGCCTGCAGCTCAACGACGACGGCGTGACCGCCTTTCCTACCTACGACCAGCTCCGCCCCTATCTGGCGTCCATGCCCTGTGCGTCGCAAGCCTCGCACGAGACCGTGGCGCGCGCCTTGACGCTGCTGCGGCTGACGCGCTGGCTCAGCCTGGTGCGGCGGCGGCGCGATCCCAGGACCGGCCGTATCCAAGGCAACCTCTACGTGCTGCACGACGAACCGCTGTCGCCCTTCGAGGCGATGCAGCTCGACCCGGACTACCTGGGCTTGGTGAGTCAGGCGCTCACGCACGCGGCGAAGGCGGTGCAGGTCGTGGGCATGAACACGCTGCGGGAGATCGCCGAAGACCCGCTGCTCAGCGGGCGCACGCTGCCGACCCGTCTGCAAGTGCTGGCGCAACGCATGGCGCGGCATGGCTGGACGACGCCGGGTTATCCACAGGAGGGTGCGGACCACGAATCCGAAGAAGGCCAGGAAGCCCTTCTTCGGAATGCTGCGCGCCTGTCTTCGGAATCCGAAGCAGGGCCGAAACCCGCGCCGGACGGCTCTCTTCGGATTCCGAAGGAGGACCGTACAGTACGTAAGGATCGTATAAATGAAGTACGTACAGTACCGCGCGCGAGGGCCTTGCAGAACCTGCGGCTGCCCGAGCGTTTCCTGCGCTTGAAGGACGAGCAGCAGGCCGGCGCGCTGATGGCGCTGCAGCAGGTGGACGAGGCGCAGAGGCAGGCCGTTCTCGACGAGTGGGCGGCACGCTGCCACAACAGCGCGGTACGCAACCCGGCCGGCTACCTGTTTGGCATCATCCAGAAGGCGATTCGCGGGGAGTTCAAGGCCTGGGCCGGAGAAAGTGCATCGGCACCGCCAGCGCCCCCGTCACCTGCGCCCTCGTCACCGCCGGCATCCCGTGCGGCTGACCCCGAGGTCGCACGAGCCTACCTGGCTCAGCTCCGAGAAGCCTTGCGTGATCGCTGATGTTGACTATCCCCAGGGGATAGCTGGAACAGACATCTTTCCGCCGCGCTCGATTGTCGCCCGCCGAACGACAGGCGAAACTGTCGCCTGTGAATCAGACGAGGACAGCCACGCACGAGCCCGGCCGACGATGGACATGACGACTTCCCCCGCCACAAACGCACTGCAACCACTACAGCAAGACGTTCAGCGCTTGCTGGGCAGATGCCTGTTGCGCCTTCAACAATACGAGCGCCTCATGAAAGCCATCGTGGCCCACCACGAGATTTCAGGCCCGGCGCATTCGCTGGAGGCCATTCGCGCAGCGCGGATTGAAGATGCCGCGACCAAGACCCTGGGCACGTTGGTCGGACAACTGTTTGGTTCGTATGTCGTCACCGATGGAAATGGCGGCGAGGAACGCGACGACGCTCTTCCCGGCGACGTGATTTCCTTTCGCACGCGCGTGCAACTGAGCCTGTCTGCGCAGGACTACGCCAACACCCAGGCCGACCTCAAAGACCTGGTATCGCTGCGCAACACCCTGGTGCACCACTTCATCGATCAGCACGATCTATGGACCGTGGACGGGTGCCGCGTTGCACAGGACGAACTCGGTTCCGCCTACACGCGCATCGATCAACACTTCGAGCAGCTGCGCGGCTGGGCCGAGCACATGGATCAGGCGCGGCGCCTGGCAGCGGAGTTCGTCCAGTCGGATGTGTTCCACGACCTGGTGGTCAATGGCATCGCGCCGGACGGCACGGTGGACTGGCCGGCCGCCGGCATCGTCCGCGCGCTGCGCGAGGCCGCCGCGCAGTTGGCCGTCGAGGGCTGGACACCCATTGCCGCCGCTGGCCGCTGGATCGCGGACCGGCATCCCGAGCAGCTTCCAGCCAAGTACGGCTGCAGCAGTTGGCGGCAGGTGGTGCACGAGTGCCGCCTGTTCGAGCTTCGCTACCGTGAGGTGGAGGGGCAACGGGCCGCCTGGTACAGACCTCGCGAGGCATAGCCCCGCAACGCGGTCTCACCTCCGCGCGAGCCGCGAACGACTCCGCCGAGCTATCCCCAGGGGATAGCCGGCACACACAGCCTTCCGTGCGGAACAAACCGGGCGCGCATGGGCTGCGGTTTGTTGACTGACAGCCTTCCGGCCGATGCCGATGCTGGCGACTCGCCAATTCACCGCGAGTCGCTCCCATGGCCAACGAACGCACAGAACCCCTGCAACTGAATCTCGGATCGCTGCGCAGCGCGATGTCTCTGACGCTGCACACGCACCACGCTTCGCGCATCTGGCACGGCCGTGCGCCGACCGAGGGGCGCCCCGGCATCATCGGTCTCAACGGCTTCATCGGCGCCATGAACAAGATGAAGCGCGGCGCCGAGCAGGACGACCCGTACTCGGACTGGTGGATGTTGCGGATCGAGGACAAGCTCGCCGACACCAAGACCCGTCTGCAGACCCTGCGCGAACAGGTGGATCAGGCCTTGGCCGACGTGCCAGCGGCGCTGTCCCTGGGCGAGAACATGAACGTGCAGCCGGTGAAGCTGCCGCTGTTCGTGAACGCCCAGCTCGGTTTCATGGCGGTGTATCTGCTGGCCGACTACGACGACCTGGCACGCAAGCTCATCCTGGCGCACCACACGGCGCTGATCGACCGCAGCACCTTGGAGCGCTGGCTCAATGATGGTGCGCACGCGCTGCGCAGCCTGTTCTCGCTGGCCCAGCAGTACCGCTACTCGGGCACGACGCGCGACGACTTCGCGGCGAAGAACGCGGCGGCGCGAGCGGCGCTGGAGAAGTTCGGCGAGTTGCCGCAGGACGTGCTGGAAGGCACGCGCCGCTCGCGCTTCGCGCCACCCATCGCGCGGCGGTCGAACAAGCCCGGCACGCCGCCTGCTGCGCCTGCCATCGTGCCCGATGCGCAGGCTCCCACGGGTGGCGCAGCCGATGGTGCCGCGGGCGATGAGGGTGCTGGCGCATGACAGCATCGCCCCCTATCAGCCACTCCACGCGCTTCGTGGCGCTGGAACAGGCGGACTTCCAGCGGCTGGAACACGCAGGCTACCTAAAAGGCCTTTTACAGCCTTTTAAGGGTAAGGGGAGTCTGGAGACCTGGGCCAGCCAGTGCGCAGCGCTGCGCGACGACGTGATTGGCCTGGCGCAGCGGCGCGTGCTGCCCCAGGCGCGCGCCTATCCATTCAGTCTGCTCGACGTGCAACTGGCTCAGCAGGCCACTGGCGCAGGGACGACCTTCCTGCGCTGGCGCAACCTCGACCGTTCCTCCATGGGCGTGGCGTTGTGGGAGGCCCTGCTGGCCAACCCCGCGACGCCGGCCTCGCTGATCGACGAGCTGTACGCGATCGAACTGCAGCGCATCGTGCTGAACATGCAGATCAGCCTGACCCACAGCATCGCCCGCCAAGCCCTGGAATGCGCCAACAAGGCCGCGCAGGCCGAAGCGGCTTACCTGCGGCGCGTCCACGGGCATGCCGCGTCCGTTCCACCCACCACCAAGGAGTCTCCATGAGCACGCACTTCGTCGGCGAGGGCAACATCGGTTCTGCGCCGGACTACCGCGAATTTCCGAACGGCAACGACGAGCCGCGCCGGCTGCTTCGCCTGAACGTCTACTTCGACAACCCGATCCCGAAGAAGGACGGCGAGTACGAAGATCGCGGCGGATTCTGGGCGCCCGTGGAGCTGTGGCACCGCGACGCCGAGCACTGGAAGACGCTGTACCAGAAAGGCATGCGGGTGCTGGTCGAGGGCCGCACCGTGCGCGACGAATGGGAGGACGCCGACGAGAACGAGCGCGTGACGTTCAAGGTCGAGGCGCGGCGCGTGGGCATCCTGCCGTACCGCATCGAGTCGGTGGCGCTCAGCACCAAGCCGGCCGGCGGACAGTAATTCGCCCATCGCCGTTCCCCCGAGGGCGACTGTATCAACCGTCATACGCCCGCGATGCACCAGCGAGCTATCCCCAGGGGATAGCTCCAAGGTCGTCCACGGAGTTCCAGCCGCCCTCCCGAAACGACGCTCTTGCTGTGCCAGCTCCTACGATCTATGCACACCGCTGCGGCAACGAACCGCCTGCCGATCACAAAGCGGTGTCTGCATCAATCGACTTCCTTGCTGCCGGCATCTCCTGGCCCCGCCAAGCTGACGCCCATCCGATGAACCGCACATTTCCAAGGAGGCTTCATGCGCGTTTTCCTGTGCGAGAAGCCGTCCCAGGGCAAGGACATCGCCCGTGTGCTGGGTGCCGGTCAACGCGGCAACGGCTGCTACAGCGGCGCGGGTGTCGTCGTGACCTGGTGCATCGGTCATCTGGTGGAGGCGGTTCCGCCCGAAGGCTACGGCGAGCAATACAAGCGCTGGGCCATCGAGCAACTGCCCATTCTTCCTGAGCGTTGGCGTGTCGAGCCCAAGGCGGCGACCGCAGCGCAATTCAAGGTCGTGCAGCAGATCGTCGCCAAGGCGGGCGAGCTGGTGATTGCGACCGACGCCGACCGCGAGGGCGAGATGATCGCCCGCGAGATCATCGACCTATGCGGCTACCGCGGGCCGATTCAGCGCCTGTGGCTGTCGGCGCTCAACGATGCGTCGATCCGCAAAGCGCTGGGTACGCTCAAGCCGTCCGCCGAGACGCTGCCGCTGTATTTCTCCGCACTCGCCCGATCGCGCGCCGACTGGCTGATCGGGATGAACTTGAGCCGCTTGTTCACACTGCTGGGGCGCCAGGCCGGCTATACGGGCGTGCTGTCGGTGGGGCGCGTGCAGACGCCGACGCTGAAGTTGGTCGTGGATCGTGATCGCGAGATCGCGCGCTTCGTCTCCATGCCGTATTGGGCCGTGGATGTGCTGCTATCCCATGCCGGCCAATCCTTCACCGCGAGCTGGATACCGCCCGAAGGCAGCACGGATGCAGCGGGTCGCTGCCTTCAGCAGCCGGTGGCGCAGCAGGCTGCGGATCGCATTCGCGCGGCACGCGATGCGCAGGTCGTGTCGGTAGAAACCGAGCGCGTTCGCGAAGGGCCGCCGCTGCCGTTCGACCTGGGCACGCTGCAGGAGGTGTGCTCCAAGCAGTTGGGCCTCGACGTGCAGGAGACGCTGGACATTGCCCAGGCGCTGTATGAGACGCACAAGGCGACAACGTACCCGCGCTCGGATTCGGGCTACCTGCCCGAGAGCATGCTGGCCGAGGTACCGACCGTACTCGACAGCCTGGTCAAGACCGACCCCAGCCTGCGGCCGCTGATCGAGCGCCTGGATCGCAACCAGCGTTCGCGTGCGTGGAACGACGGCAAGGTGTCGGCTCACCACGGCATCATCCCGACGCTGGAGCCCGCCAACCTGTCGGCCATGAACGAGAAGGAACTGGCCGTCTACCGGCTGATCCGCGCTCATTACCTCGCGCAGTTCCTCCCGCACCATGAGTTCGACCGGACGGTAGCGCAGTTCTCGTGCGGCAGTCAGTCGCTGGCGGCCGTGGGCAAGCAGATTGCCGTCATCGGCTGGCGTGAGGTGCTGGCGACGCCGGGGCCGGACGATGCCGGTGGCGAGGATGCGCAGCACAGCCAGGTGCTGCCCGCCCTGCATGCGGGCCTGTCCTGCCCGGTCGGAAAGGTGGATCTCAAGGCGCTGAAGACGCTGCCGCCCAAACCCTACACGCAGGGCGAGCTGATCAAGGCCATGAAGACCGTCGCCAAGTTCGTGACCGACCCGCGCCTGAAACAGAAGCTGCGAGATACCACCGGCATCGGCACCGAGGCGACACGCGCCAACATCATCAACGGTCTGATCGGTCGCGGCTACCTGGTCAAGAAAGGCCGCGCCGTCCGCGCTTCCGACGCGGCATTCACGCTCATCGACGCGGTGCCCTCGGCCATCGCCGACCCCGGCACCACGGCGGTGTGGGAGCAGGCGCTCGACATGATCGAGGCCGGCCAGATGGCGCTGGACACCTTCATCGAGAAGCAGTCCGTGTGGGTCGGCCAGCTCGTGCAGCAGTACCGCGGCGCGACGCTCTCGCTCAAGCTGCCGCCGGCGCCGGCCTGCCCGCAGTGCGGCGCACCGATGCAGCAGCGCACGGGCAAGAGCGGCGCGTTCTGGTCCTGCTCGCGCTACCCGGACTGCAACGGCACGTTGCCGATCGAGTCCCCGACGGGCCGGCGCAGCGCACCGCGCAAGCGGCGCGCTGCCTCCAGGGCGTCCTGATCCTCGCTTCCCCCTGCCGCGCCGGCCCTTCACTGGCGGCGAGGCAAACGTCCCGCACCGCGCGGGACTCCAAAGCGCGCGTCTCCTTCTGCAACGGTGTGCGCGCCCCGTCTGCCCGCCATCGGGCGACGGGGCGAGAAGGTCATTGCTCCACGAATCGCGCCCGCCGCCATTCCCTTGATCGGTGTGCCTTGCCTCGGTCACGAGGGGCTTCCTGACGCCTTGCCGCCGCGCGAGCCGTGAGGAGGCCCCTTGGGCCGAGGGTATTCCGTGCCGGTGCCCGCCGGCGAAACATCGGGCTCCCTTTGTGTGTGGATGCACGCCAGAGGTTTCCGGCCCCAGCCACGAAACGGGCCGGGTGCGATTGCTGACGCAGCGAACGGCTTTGACGACGGCCTGCGCTGACGCAGCCCACAGGTGGTTTTCCTTCCTCTCCAGCCGAAGGCCCGCGTGGCCTTCGGCGCCCTGGTCTTGCCTTGTCCCGTGACGCGGGCCATTGCCCTAAAGCGGGCCGTCCGCGATTCGGTTTTCCCTGCGACGGCAGCCATGCTTCGCGCCCATCCTCACACCATGCGTTGCTGACAGTCGTCAGCGGCATGCCCTGGCAGTCCCGGTCTTCAAGACTGCAACGCGGTTCGCCGCGTTGACCGATCCAGTCCGCTTCGCATCGCCCACCGCGGACGCTCGCCGGCCTGGCGACGATGCACTTTTCTCAACCACCCGAGGGGAACCCCATCCCCTGCGGGATGCGTGCTCCCCGCCCCACCAAGGAGCACGGCATGTATGAACCTTCCGCATCTTCCTCTGCAACCGCAGTACGCAGTGGTGCGCTGGCGCTGGCCTGGACCGGCAAGCGTCTGCCGCTACAGGTGCTGCGCAGCGCGGCCGGCCACTACATCGGCACGCAAGACGACGAAGGCCCGGTATCGCGGGAGTCCGTCGAGTATTTCCCGACCTACCTCGCAGCACAGCGCGCCCTGGATACCCATGCCTGGACGCAGCGCGCCCACCCCTGATTCCCCACCCTTCAAGGAGTTCTCTCATGAATCTGTCTTTGCCCGAAGACGTGCTCGATCAGATGGCGCTGGAACAGGCGCACTTCGACGCTGCACCGCAGGCCTTCTTCGAGGCCTGGAAGCGCGGCGCGCAGATCGCCGGCCACGAGTGGTTCGGCGACGGCACACGCGAAGGTCTGCAGCGTGCCACCACCAAGTGGGACCTGCGGCCCAACATGCTGATGCTCAACGACGCCCTGGGCGTGCTGAGCAGCGGTCAACGCATGTTCCTGTCCGCGATGGTGAGCTTCTACAACGCCCGCGAGGGCGGTGCGATGCTCAAGCGTTGCGGCTTCGAGGGGCTGTCGGACTTCGGCGGTCTCGACCTGGAGCGGCGCAAGGTCATCGCCGACCTCACGCTGCACTACAACGGCTGGTGAGCCGCGCCTGGCAACCCACCGTCTTTTCATCCCACCCCACGAGGAACATGCGTCCCCGTTCGGGGCCATGTCCCTCCTTCTTTTCGCAGGAGCGGCCATGTCCCGAATCAGCATCTTCCACTGACCTGCACCGCCCGCCACCAGGGCGGTCCGACGCCGCGGCCGGCTGACCGGCTGCCACTTCATCCACCCGCTGGGGTTCAATCCCCGGCAGGGGATTGCCTCGGCCATCCTCTGCTGGAGGAATCCCATGTCCCATTCCAACAACCCCTTCGTCCGCGGCTACGATGGCCTGTCCGTGCAACGGCTGCTGGCGATTTCCTACGACGACGACTGCCCGCTGAGCTATCTGCCGTTGCACGTCTCGCAGTCGCACCTGCCGGACAGCCAGGTCGAGCGCCACGCCTGCGTCTTCTGCGACGACTTCGCGCTGATCACGGAAGGCCAGAACGTGCCGCCCGAGCTGGACGCGCAGTGCCCCAGCCACGGCATCGCCCGAAACCTCGTCTACGCCGTCATGGCCGAAGAAGCCGGCCAGCCGCTGCACGTCGGCGATATCTACTCCGAGGAAGCCGCGCGCGAGGTGGTGCGGCGCCTGCGCTTCGAGACCGGCTTCTACAGCCGTGCCTGGGAAATCAGTTCGGCGCACATCACCGAGGAGGCCGGCCGCTATCTGGCCAACCTGGCCGACATCGACACGCCGACCCGTTTCCTGTTCGTTGCCTTCCGCATTCCCTACAGCCCCGCGGTCGGCGTGAAGCTGATCGCCACGCCCTGGACGGACGAGAACCTGCAACGGGTCGAAGGCATCACCGCCGAGCGGTTGCGGCGGGCGCATCGCCGGAAAGGCATGCCGGAGTCCCTCGTCGAGGTGCTCCACCTGGCCGCGCTCGCCGAAGTGCGCCTGCTGATCTTCGATGCCGACGCGCCCGTGCTGGACGGGCTGACGCTCTACGACGACGAGTAACCCGCAACCCATTCGAGCCCCCATGTCGGGGCTCTTCCTTTTCACGGAAGGCGGTGGCGGCTGCCGTGTTCAGAAAACGATTGCCCGCAATGCCCGAAATCCATGACGTCTGATGCCCAGGCCAATCCGTGAACTATCGGCAATGCAAGGCGGCGATCAGCGGACAGGACACATTGCCTTGATGCGCGTGGCATTCACCGACCAGCTTGGACAAGGCTGCCTCGATCCGGGTCAGGTCGGCCAGCTTGGCTTGCACGTCGTCCAGCCGCTGCGACGCCAGTTCCGCTGCCTCGCTGCAATGGGTGCCATCCTCCAGCCTCAGGAGCTGCCCGATCTCGTCCAGGTTGAAGCCCAGACGCTGGGCGGCCTTCACGAACCTCACCCGCGCCACATCAGCGCCGCTGTAGCGGCGGATGCTGCCGTAGGGCCGGTCCGGTGTCGCCAGTAGCCCCTTGAGCTGATAGAAGCGGATTGTCTCGACATTGACCCCGGCCGCCTTGGCGAAGGCGCCGATGGTCAGGCTATCCGGTTCGGTGTTCATCGCGCTTGACTCCGTAGTTAACTACGGAAGTAACGTTACAGCATCAAGCGAAACCTCGAAAGGAGAAACCTCATGTCGGAACCGCAATCCGGGCGCGGTGCCTTGGCCGCCGGCGGCCTCGCCGCCATCCTTGCCTCGACCTGCTGCCTCGGCCCGCTGGTGCTGGCCGCGCTCGGCTTTTCCGGCGCCTGGATCGGCAACCTCACCGTGTTGGAACCGTACCGGCCGGTCTTCATCGGTGCAGCGCTCGTCGCGCTGTTCTTCGCCTGGCGCCGCATCTTCCGGCCGGCCAACGCCTGCAAGCCGGGCGAGGTCTGCGCGATTCCGCAGGTTCGCACGACCTACAAGCTCATTTTCTGGATCGTGGCTGCCCTGGTGGTGGTCGCGCTCGCCTTTCCCTACGTCCTTCCGCTGTTCTACTGACAGGAGATCATCATGAAGAAACTTGCCGCACTCGTGGCCCTGGCCGCCACCCTTGCCACACCCGCCTGGGCCGCCGTCCAGACCGTCACGCTGTCCGTGCCCGGCATGACCTGCGCGGCCTGCCCGATCACGGTGAAGAAGGCGCTCTCCAAGGTCGAGGGCGTCAACCAGGTCGACGTGAGTTTCGACAAGCGTGAAGCGGTCGTGACCTTCGACGACGCCAAGACCACCGTCCAGAAGCTGACCGAGGCCACCACCAACGCCGGCTATCCGTCCAGCATCAAGCGCTGAACATGGAGTGACGCTATGACACCGATTGCGCGTATCGCCGACAAGGCCGGGGCATTGGGTACCGTCGTTTCCGCGATGGGCTGCGCGGCCTGCTTTCCCGCGCTCGCCAGTCTGGGTGCAGCCATCGGGCTGGGCTTCCTCCAGCAGTACGAAGGCCTGTTCATTTCCCGGCTGCTGCCGCTGTTCGCCGCCCTGGCGCTGGTGGCGAACGCGCTGGGTTGGCTGCGCCACCGGCAATGGCACCGCAGTCTGCTCGGCATGGTCGGCCCAGCCATCGTCATCGTCGGCACGGTCTGGCTGCTTGCCACCGCGTGGATGCGGCCCCTGGTCTACACGGGAATCGCCTTGATGGTCGGTGTGTCGATCTGGGATCTGGTGTCACCGGCCAACCGCCGCTGCGGGTCGGAAGAGTGCGCACTCCCCCCGAAACACGGATGAAGCGGTCACGACAAGAGGAATGAGACCATGACACAACTGAGAATCACCGGCATGACCTGCGAATCGTGCGCGGCCCATGTCAAGGAAGCGCTGGAGCGGGTGCCCGGCGTGCGTTCGGCCGAGGTGTCTTACGCCAAGGGCAATGCGACCCTGGCCATGACCGCAGAGACTTCGACCAACGCTCTACTCGCCGCCGTCGTCGGGCTCGGATATCGGGCCGCGCTGGCTGACGCACCAAGCGCGCCGCCGCGCGGCGGGCTGCTCGACCGCGTGCGCGAATGGGTTGGTGGCGGAAGCCAAGCCGGTCACGGCAACGGCAAGCTGCACATCGCCGTCATCGGCAGCGGCGGGGCGGCGATGGCCGCTGCGCTCAAGGCCGTCGAACAGGGTGCGCGCGTCACGCTGATCGAGCGCGGCACCATCGGCGGCACCTGCGTGAATGTCGGCTGCATCCCGTCCAAGATCATGATCCGTGCCGCCCACATCGCCCATCTGCGCACGGCGAGCCCGTTCGACGACGGCATCGCAGCGGCAACGCCGGCCATCCTTCGCGAGCGGCTGCTTGCCCAGCAGCAAGCGCGCGTCGAGGAACTGCGCCACGCCAAGTACGAAAGCATTCTGGACAGCAATCCAGTCATCACGCGGCTGGCGGGCGAGGCCCGGTTCAAGGACGCGCGCACGCTGACCGTGGCGACCGCAGACGGCGGCACGCGCGAAGTGAGTTTCGACCGCTGCCTGATCGCGACCGGCGCAAGTCCGGCGATCCCGCCGATCCCCGGCCTGAAGGACACGCCGTACTGGACCTCGACCGAGGCGCTGGCGAGCGACACGATCCCTGTGCGGCTGGCGGTGATCGGCTCGTCGGTGGTGGCCGTTGAACTGGCGCAAGCCTTCGCCCGGCTGGGCAGCCAGGTCACGGTCCTGGCGCGCAGCACGCTGTTCTTCCGCGAGGACCCGGCCATCGGCGCGGCTGTGACCGATGCCTTCCGCGCCGAAGGGATAGCCGTGCTGGAGCATACCCAGGCGAGTCAGGTGGCTTATCAGGACGGTGAATTCGTGCTCACGACCGCCCAAGGTGAGCTGCGTGCCGACAAGTTGCTGATCGCCACCGGCCGCAGCCCGAACACGCGCAGCCTGAATCTCGAAGCCGCCGGCGTGACGGTGAACCCGCAAGGCGCCATCGTCGTCGATGACGGCCTACGCACGAGCGCGCCGGACATCTATGCTGCCGGCGACTGCACCGACCAGCCGCAGTTCGTTTACGTCGCGGCGGCCGGCGGCACGCGCGCGGCCGTCAACATGACCGGCGGCGAGGCGGCGCTTGATCTCACCGCAATGCCGGCCGTGGTCTTCACCGACCCGCAGGTCGCCACCGTCGGGCTGTCCGAAGCCGAGGCCCACCTCAAAGGAATCGAGACCGACAGCCGCACGCTCACGCTCGACAACGTGCCGCGTGCCCTCGCCAACTTTGACACGCGCGGCTTCATCAAGCTGGTGATCGAAGAAGGCTCACGTCGCTTGATCGGCGTGCAGGCGGTCACGCCAGAGGCGGGCGAACTGATCCAGGCGGCCGCGCTGGCGATCCGTGCCCGCATGACGGTGGAAGAACTTGCCGACCAGTTGTTCCCTTACCTAACGATGGTCGAGGGGCTCAAGCTCGCGGCGCAGACCTTCAAGAAGGACGTGAAGGCGTTGTCCTGCTGCGCCGGGTAACGGAAAGGAGGAAGCGATGGACGGTTACACCATTTCCAGGCTCGCCGGCGTGGCCGGTGAGCGAGCGGAACCGCCGCAGCAACGCTAGGCAGGTCAGATTGGCGATCAGGGCAATGCTGCCGAAGGTCAGCATCAGGGTGCTGGACGGCGTTACGCCATGCAGGAGCTTCTGAACGATCTCGGCCACGATCACGCCGAAGAAGCCCAGGATGATTACGCCCTTTGCGAGTGCCGCGCCGGCTTCCCACTTCGCACCGCGGTGCAAGGCAAAGAGGCTCAATCCGTAGACCAGCGCGTCGCCGAGCATGTCGACCGAATCCCCCATGAGAGCGGAGGGAGTGGGAAACGAGGCCGGCGCTGAACTCGACCAGAAACATCACCGCGTTGATGGCGAGGACCACCATCAGCACGCGGTGCGTTGGCTGGCCTTGTCCGCCAGGGCGGCCAGCTCGGCGCCTTTGTTGGTGCAGCACTCGTCCATGTCAAGCCTCCTGGGACGCGGTTTCGCCCTTTTCTTCACTTGCGACCGGCACCCCGATGGGACGGGCAATGGCCTCGCTCAGCGTCAGCGCCTTGAGGTGGTCCCACTTGGAAGCACGATATCGCTTTGACCTGCTCATGCCCCAGCCTTCATCGGTTCCCGGAACAGATGACGCGGCAGCCACCAGAGGTAGAACACCATCCCGAACAGCTCCACCAACGACTGGAACACGATCACCACCACGGTGGTGTCCCAGCCGGCAGGCAAGGCCAGCGCGAACGGTAGCACGACGAAGGAATTGCGGGTGCCGAAGCTGAAGGCCAGCGTGCGGCCGGTGTCCATCGGCAGCCGCAACCACCGGGTGAGACCGCGCGCCAGCAGCGCGGCAACCAGCAGGAAGCCGACGAACACCGGCAGCACCATCAGCAGCACGGGCCCGGCATCGAGCACCGTACCGACCTGCGCACCGGCGATCAGGAACACCACTACCGCCAGCAAGGGCACCGGCCACCAGCCGAGTCGCTCGCGCCAGATGGCCCGCCCTGTCCGCGCCTCGACCCAGCGTTCGCTGAGCGCGGCGGCCACGAGGGGCAGCCCGATCAGCGCGAGTGCAGCGGGCAGCATCTCTTCGGTCTTCAGCGCCGCGCTGAAATCGGCCACCGGCAGCATCAGCCAGAGGTAGACCGGCAACAGCAACAGCTGTGCCAGCAGATTGAGCGGCGTGACGGCGATGGCTCGTGCCGGCGTGCCGCGGCCGAGTTGGGTGAAGGTGATGAACCAGTCAGTGCACGGCACCAACAAGACCAGCAGCACGCCGAGGCGCAGGGCCGGGTCGCCCGGCAGCCACTGGAGTGCCAGCCACAGCACCAGCGGGATCAGCACGAAGTTCCCGAGCAGGATGGCCAGCACGAAGCGCCGGTCCCGGAAGGCGTCGCGTACATGGAGCAACGGCACCTGCACGAAGGTCGTGTAGAGCAGCGCGGCCGGCACCGACCACAACAAGACCTCGAAGCGCGGCCCGATCTCGGGCGCAACGGTGCCCAGCACCAGGCCGCCTGCGATGGCGGCAAGGTAGATCCAGACCTGGCGGCGTTCGAGGGTCAGTCGGTCCATCAGTCGCGCACCCGCAGGATGGCGAGCGTGCCGGCCAGCATGAAGGTGGCCGCCAAGGCAAACGCCAACACCGGCGAGACCGCCGTCCACACCACGCCGACCGTGGCGCTGGAGAGAAACTTGGCCGTGCCGTTGACGGTGCCCAGCGCGCCCATGCTCATGGTCATGGTCTCGGCCGGCACCATTTCGGCAGTCACGGTGGATTCCAGCGCCTCCTGCACGGCGACATACAGACCGGCGATGCAGAAGATTCCCGCGAGCAGCGCCACGCTGTCGAGGTCAGACCAGAAGGCCAGCGCGGTCAGCACCGCCGTGGCAACACCCAGGCCGTAGCCCGCCACCAGCACGGGCAGGTGGCCGACGCGATCGGCGAGCCAACCCACCGGCCACGACGCGGCCACTTGCACGACATTGCGCCACACATAGAGCAGCCCGGCCACCTGCGCGGCCTGCACCACGCCCATCGACGGGGTGAGCAGCGTGGTGGCGGCGAGGATCAACAAGGTGTGGGAGAAATCACCGACGCCGAACAGTCCGACAGCGCCGAGATAGCGCTTGAACCGGGACGGCAGCCCGCGCAGCGAGCCGAAGAACTTGAGCGCCGGATTCGGCGAATGCTGCGGGTCCTGCACCAATGCGAGGAAGGCCAGCAGCGCCAGCAGGCCGGGAATGAGCGAGAGCCACAGCACGAAGCGGAAGGGGCCGGCGTCGTCGCTCCAGTGCCAGCCCTGAGCGAGCCCCAGCAAGACCACGCCCAACAGCGGGCCGAACACTGCGCCGACGGTGTCCGCCGCGCGATGAAAACCGAAGGCGCGCCCGCGCGTCGCGGGGCTGACCGCCTGGATCACGATGGCGTCGCGTAACGGGCCGCGCAGGCCCTTGCCGAACCAGGACACCATGCGCCCGAGCAGGATCAGCGGCCAGCCCGCGGCCAGGGCGATCAGGGCCTGGCCCAGCGGGGTGAGCCCGTAACCGACCAGCACCAGAAGCTTGCGGTGGCCCAGTTTGTCGGCGATGTACCCCGACACCATCTTGGTGAAGCTCGCCACCGCATCCGCAATGCCCTCGATGATGCCCAGCGCGGCGGCCGGAATGCCCAGCACGGCCAGGAAGCCGGGCAGGATCACGGTGGTGGTCTCGTAGCAGAAATCGCCGAGCGCGCTGGTGATCCCGGCGCCGGCGACGGTGCGGTTCAGCCACCCGTTCCCCTGGACCGAGTTGTCATTGTTGGTGATGTTTTCTGTCACGGTCTTCATGCCGTCGCCCGGACTGCATCTGTCGGCGCATCGGGACAGTGGTGGATCTCGATGGTCGAATGGACGATCTCCTCGTGCACCGACAGGCGCTCACGCACGACGTCCGGCGTCAGCGCGCTGTCGTGGGTCACCACGGTCAGGGCGCACGAATAGACCTGCTTGCCCACGCGCCAGACGTGCAGGTCGGTGATTCGCGCGTCACCGGCGTCCGGCCCGGTTTCCACCACCTCCCGAATCTCATCGACCACGGGGTGATCCATCTCGCGGTCGAGCAGCACCTTGCCCGTATCGGTGATGAGACCCTTGGCCCAGACGGCAACCAACACGGCACCGACGATGCCCATGACCGGGTCCAGCCAGGACCAGCCGTAGATCCACCCACCGACCAGGGCCACGATGGCGAGGACCGATGTGGCGGCGTCGGCGATGACGTGCAGGTAGGCCGACTTCAGGTTGAGATCGTGATGGTCGCCGTGGTGATGCACATGGCCATGATCGTGCCCATGAGAATGACCATGGTCATGATGGTGCGCCTTGCCGAGAATCAATGCGCAAATGACATTCACCGCCAACCCGAGGACGGCGATCACAATCGCTTCCTGGTACTGGATGGGCTGCGGCGAGACGATCCGCTCCACCGAGCCCACCACCATCATCACGGCCCCGCCCAGTAGGAAGATGGCGCTGGCGAAGCCCCCCAGGATTTCGATTTTCCAGGTACCGAATGCGAAGCGCGGGTCCTTCGCATAGCGCCGGGCGGTGGCATAGGCCATCGCGGACAGACCGATCGCGACGGCGTGGGAACTCATGTGCCAGCCGTCGGCCAGCAGAGCCATCGAGTTGAACCACCAGCCCGCAGCGATCTCGACCACCATCATCACGGCCGTGATCCACATCACCACCCGCGTGCTGCGCTCGGCGGCGTCGTTACCGGTATCGAAGACGTGGCCGTGCATCCAGTTGGACAGGTTTTCGGTATGCATGGCGGTTCTCACTTGATGTAGGCGCGCAGTACGTCGATCAATTCTTTGGCCCCCTGCGTTCGCTCGGCGTCGCTGCTGATCGACGGGTCGGCGATATGCGTGCGAACGTGCTCCTCCAGGACTTCTGTCATCAGTCCATTGATGGCCCCCCGCACCGCGGCGATCTGGTGCAGGACTTCGGCGCACCCTTTTTCGGCGTCCAGCGCGCGTTCCAGCGCCTCCACCTGGCCGCGTATGCGGCGCACGCGGCCCAGCAACTTGGATTTTTCGCGGATGGTGTGGCTCACGGCGCGCTCTCGGAGTATGGCATAGGGGGGTATGGTATCAGGAGCGCGTGTCGAAGGCACTTCGCTCAGGCGCGCATCGTCACTGAGGCCCCACCAATGCGGGCATTGGCGAATGCCGATATCCGCTCGGCCCGTCGCTTTCTTCGTGCCACGCTTCCGGCCATGTTCCGCTGACGTCCGTCAGCGACATGCCCAGGCAGCCACGATCTTCAAGGCTGCGACGCGGTTCCGACCGCGTTGATCACCCCAGTTCGCACCGGCATCCATGCGCGAACGGCCATCGGTTCTCGATGGCGATGCCACCAAGCTGTTCCATCAACCCACGCGGGGGTTCCACACCTTCCCCGCCTTGGGTCGGGTGTGTCTCCGCCTCATTGTTCTCAGGAGATTCACCATGACCACTTCCAACGAAAAATCCTACTTCGATCTGCACATCACCGGCCTCGGGTATCTCAATCGCATCCGCGAAGTGAAGCCCAAGAAAGGCGATTCCTTCCTGGCCTGCGACATCGCAGCGCTCAATGGTCCCAGCGATGACGTCTCGTATGTGCGCTTCGACACGCGCGTATCGGGATCGGAAGCGCAGCACCTGGTGCGCCGCTGCATTCAGGCGGTCGACGCCGAGAAGAAGGTGATGATCGGGTTCCGCCTGGGCGACCTGTGGACCGACACCTTCACCTACTCCAAGGGCAAGCGTGCCGGCGAGCAGGGGGTGAGCCTCAAGGCCCGCCTGCTGTTCGTCAGTTGGATCAAGGTCGACGGCCAGCTCGTCTACAAGGCCGAGCCCAAGCCGACCGAGACCGACGAGCGGGACCTGGAAGTCCCTGTGACGTCCGACGCTCAGCAAGCCTCGGCACCGGAGCCTTCCAAGCCCGTCGCCGATGCTGCCGACGACGCTGCCGACGACGCTGCCGATGCCCCCGCATTGGCCGTTGCCGAGTCGTTCTGATCCGCAAGGCCCCATCCCCGGGGCCTTGTCCTCTCTTCGTCCGCAGGAGACCTTCATGATCACCATTCCCGGCCAACTGGCCATCAAGACCATCCACGGCAGGAACGGCGACTTCAACGTCGGCCGCCTGGCGACCTCGATCGGCGAGTTCGTCGTGAAGAACGCCGAACTCGATCAGTACCGCGAGGGCAAGTACGACGGTGATTTCGTCATCGTCGAGATTCGCCCCTCCACGTACAACGCCAACGGCCGCATGGTCATCGAGATCCGCGCCCATCTGGGCGGGATGACGCTGTCCAACATCGACGCCCTGAGCCGCGACGAAGCCCGCCGGCTGAGTCCGCAGGAAGTCGATCCGATCGACGAGGAAGCGCAGGCGCCCGCGCCGGCATCGCCCCCGGCCAAGCCGAAGGCGAAGCCGCACAGTCCGCGCGATCCCCTGGTCGATACCACGCCGTTCGGCAGCGAACCGGCTCCCGTGTCCGCTGCGGCCTCGGCCGAGGCAGACGACGGGGCGCTGTTTGGTGCCTTGTGGCCCCTGGGCGAGACCGTGAAGCTCGATGCGACCGTGGATCGTCGTGTGCTGCGTCAGCAGCGCGACCGTCTCGACAAGCTCGGCTACGAGTTCGCTCCGTTGTCCCAGGACTGGCATCTCAAAGCTGCCTGATCCATCCGCCGCTTTGCGCGGCATACCGCCACCCGCCGGGGTTCTCCCCCGACGGGGAGGGCTCCGGCCATTTCTTCAAGGAGACCCTCATGGGCTGGACCTTCGTACGTCAGACGCGCGATCAGTTGATCCGCGAGCTGCTTGCTCCGCAGGCGTCCGAACGCGCTTGCTGCGAAGTCATCGACCACACGCTGGACGGCGACGTTCTGTGGACCGTGGTTCGCGTCACCGCCAGGCAGGCGGGCGTCATGGGCCTCGCGGCCGGTGAATCCGTCTGCTACATCGGCTGCCATCTGCTGGAAAGCGCGGGCCTTGAGTGGGGCTACAAGTCCCTCGACGAGTCCGTGCATCCGTACTACTACTCGTGCCCGCTGCGCTATCTCGACATGGCGCCGGTGCAAAGCCCCGAGTGGCGCGAGCGGGTTCACCGCTTCCACGCGGGCCGCGCTGTCTAGCGACACGCATCTTCCTTCACCCAACCGGGGCGAGCATGGCCCCACGGGCTGTGGTTGCTCCTTCTTTTCCAAGAGGACATCACCATGCCTGCACCTTCTTCCGCGAAACCGCTGTACCGCATCGACGAATGCCCCGATCTCATGGCCGACGGTTGCGTCGGTGACGAGCAGGGCAATCTCGTCTTTCTCTCGATCTGGGCGCGCGACACCGCCGTTCAGGAGTTCCTCGCCCGCCTGGCCCTCGGCCGGGATGAACAGGGGCTCGACCAGTTCCACGTCATCACCGAGCAGGGCGCATCCATCCCGGTCTTCGTCGGCAACGTCGAGAACCTGGAAAAGCGCATCACCCGCGCCTATCGGCGGACGCTGTTCGGTTCGCTGACGAATGTGTGGCTGTTCGACCGTCGCTGCGTGAAGCCAGACAAGGCCAATGCCAGCGCGCTGGCGCTTCTGCCCAGGGATTCCGCTCACCGGCTCGACCGGCTGTGGACGCTGGTGCAGGACACCTGCCCGCTGCCACTGCTCGACCACTGGCGCGACACCGTGCTGGAGCTGTTGCAGACACGGCGGATGCTGACCGGTCTTCCCTTGGCCCTCGGGCCGCTGGAAGGCCATCGGCTGGCCCTCGATGTCCCGGCGCTGACGAAGGCGCTGGGCGAGCTGATCCGCAACGGCACCCTCGGTGCCACGCAGTACGAACTGGCCGCGAACGCACCGCTTCGGCGTGTGGCGTGAGCCATCCCCACGGGCATGCGCGCCGCGCGTGCCCGCCTTCCCTCATCCATCACCAGGAGAAATCCATGGCACTCATGTTTCCGCGCCTGGCGCGCAATTTCATTCGTAACGGCTACTTCCCCACCGATGAGCCGACGCTGGAGCGGGCCTTGTCCGCACTGGCGCCGTCTCCCGGCTCCATGTCCATCCTCGATCCCTGCGCCGGCGAAGGCGTGGCGATTGCCGAAGCCGCCCACGCTCTCGGGCGCGAGCAGGTCCAGGCCTTCGCCGTCGAGTACGACGCCGAGCGTGCCCGCCACGCACGGCAACTGGTCGATCGCTGCATCCACGGTGACCTGATGGACTCGCTGATCTCGCGGCAGTCCTTCGGGCTGCTGTGGCTGAACCCGCCGTATGGCGACCTGAGCAAGGACGTGAACGGCAACATCGGCTATCAGGGCCAGGGCCGTGCGCGGCTGGAAAAGCTGTTCTATCAGCGCGCGCTGCCGCTGCTGCAGTACGACGGCGTGCTGATCTTCATCGTGCCGTCCTACGTGCTCGACCCCGAGCTGGTCGGATGGCTGACGCGCCACTTCGCCGACCTGCGCATCTACCGTGCGGTGGAAACGCAGTTCAAGCAGGTGGTGATCTTCGGCCGCAGGATTCGTCAGCGCGACCAGGCGTCGGAGTCGGTCAAGGCCGTGCGTGGTCTGCTGCTGCAGATCGGACAGGGCGACGCCGAAGCCGAGGAGCTGCCGCTCGAATGGCCGTTCCTGCCGTACACCGTCCCTGCCAGCCCGGCCGAGCCGGAGCACTTCTATCGCGTGACGATGGAGCCCGAGCAGTTCGCCGATGAAGTCGGCCGGCTGCAAGGTCTCTGGCCGGCGCTCGATACGCACCTGGGCGCCGCGCAGCAATCGCTGCGTCCGCCCGCGCGGGCCTTGTCGCACTGGCATCTCGCCTTGGCCTTGGCCGCAGGCGCGATCTCTGGCGTAGTGAAGTCCAAGAGCGGGCGCGTGCTCGTCGTCAAAGGTGATACCCACAAGGAGAAGACCCTCCAGACGGAATACACCGAACGCGACGACGGCTCCGTGGCCGAGACGCGCATCCTCACCGACAAGTTCGTGCCGGTCATTCGTGCATGGGACTTGACGCTGGGCTCGCCTACGTGGGGCGAAGTGCTGACCATCCGCTGATCGCTGTTCCCTGACGGTTCGCCGTCGCTTTCATCCACCCACCGGGGTCACGTTGCCCCGATGGGGTGCCGTGGCCCCTTCTTCCAGAAGGAGAAACCACCATGGCACTCGCAGTCCTCAACCTCGCGTCACAAGCACGCTTTTCGCCAGGGCAGGTGGTCATGACCGCCGGCGTCGACGAGCTGGTCCGACAGGGCCGGCTCAACCCCTCGCCGTACCTGCGCCGCCATCTTCATGGCGATTGGGGCGACCTGGACGACAGCGATCGACGGCAGAACGACGCCGCGCTGAAGTCCGGTGAGGATCGTCTGTTCTCGTCCTACCAGGTCACGCGCGACCTGAAGCTCTGGATCATCACCGAATGGGATCGCAGCGTCACCACACTGCTGTTGCCCAGCGAATACTGATCCGCATCCAGCGGCCTCGCGCCGCTTCTTTCTTCCCGCCCAGGGGCATGTCACCGCCCCGTGGGGGAGGTGCATGCCCCATTGCTTTGGAGCATCACCATGTCCCTCGATCTCGAAACCGTTCCCGAAACCGCTGTGCAGGGCTACCTGCTCGAAGCGGCCGCTTCACCCCTCACGCTCAGCCTGCAGGACTTCGTGTCCGAGTTCGGCGACGAGCTGCTCGACTCGCTCAACCGCGCCAATCCTCCGGTCTACACCGGCCAGGTGCGGGGGCATCGGCAACTGACCCTCGCCACGCTCAAGCGCAAGCTGTTCCCGGCGCAAGCCGATGTGGTCCATGCCGTCACCGAGCTGTTGGTAGACCGCGGCGAACGCGCCGCGATCGTCAATGGCGAGATGGGTTGCGGCAAGACGACCGTCGGCATCGCCACGGCCGCCGTGCTCAACGCCGAGGGCTACCGCCGCACCCTGGTGCTCTCGCCACCCCACTTGGTCTACAAGTGGCGGCGCGAAATCCAGGAGACGGTGGCCGGTGCCAAGGTCTGGGTGCTCAACGGCCCGGACACGCTGGTCAAGCTGCTGAAACTGCGCGGGCAGTTGGGCGTGCCGACTCAGGGCCAGGAGTTCTTCGTCCTGGGCCGCGTGCGGATGCGGATGGGGTTCCACTGGAAACCTGTCTTCGTTCGCCGGCGCACGCCTCATGGCGACGTGGGGGCCTGCCCGGATTGCGGGCATGTCATCACCGACCTCGACGGCGAGCCGATCAATCCGGTCGAGCTGGAAGCCGAGGAGTCCCGCCGCAAGTGCAGCCACTGCCGTGCACCGCTGTGGTCGTTGATCCGTCCCAGAGGCCTGTCCGCCAGCGACCAGTCCTCGACCGTGCTCAAGGCACTGAAGCGTATTCCAACCATCGGGGAAGTCACCGCGCAGAAGCTGATGCAGAAGTTCGGTGACGCCTTCCTCGCGTCGATGCTCGGGGACAACATCCACGAGTTCATCAACCTGATGGATGGCAACGGCGAGCTGGTCTTCTCGGACCGGCAAGCCCATCGGATGGAACGTGCGATGGCCAACATGGAGTTCGGCTTCGGCGAGGGCGGCTACCAGCCGTCCGAGTTCATCAAGAGGCAGCTTCCCCAAGGCACGTTCGACCTGCTCATCGCCGACGAGGCGCACGAGTACAAGAACGGCGGCTCCGCACAGGGCCAGGCCATGGGGGTGTTGGCGGCCAAGGCGCGCAAGACGCTATTGCTCACCGGCACGCTGATGGGCGGCTACGGCGACGACCTGTTCCACCTGCTGTTCCGAGCCCTGCCGGGGCGGATGATCGAAGACGGCTACCGGCCGACGAAGAGCGGCAGCATGACGTCGGCCGCGATGGCGTTCATGCGCGATCACGGTGTCTTGAAGGACATCTATTCCGAGAGCACTGGCACGGCGCACAAGACGGCCAAGGGCACCAAGGTATCGGTGCGCACGGTCAAGGCGCCGGGCTTCGGTCCGAAGGGCGTGCTGCGTTGCGTCCTGCCGTTCACGGTCTTCCTCAAGTTGAAGGACATCGGTGGCAACGTGCTGCCGCCCTACGACGAGGAGTTCCGCGAAGTCGCGATGGACACGGCGCAGGCCGCGGCCTACCGCGATCTGGCGGGTCGGCTGACCCAGGAGCTGAAGCAGGCCCTGGCGAAGCGCGACACGACGCTGCTCGGTGTAGTCCTCAATGTGCTGCTGGCCTGGCCGGACTGCTGCTTCCGGTCGGAAACGGTGGTGCATCCGCGCACACGCAACACCTTGGCGTTCGTGCCGGCTCAGTTCAACGAGCTGGAGGTGATGCCCAAGGAACGCGAGCTGATCGAGATCTGCAAGCAGGAGAAGGCGGAAGGTCGCAAGACCCTGGTCTATTCGGTCTACACCGGCACGCGCGACACCACGTCGCGCCTGAAGGTGCTGCTGGAGCAGGAGGGCTTCAAGGTGGCGGTACTGCGCGCGAGCGTGGATGCCTCCCGCCGGGAAGACTGGATCGCCGAGCAGTTGGACCGTGGCATCGACGTGCTCATCACCAATCCCGAGCTGGTGAAAACCGGCCTGGACCTGCTGGAGTTCCCGACCATCGTGTTCCTCCAGTCGGGCTACAACGTGTATTCGCTGCAGCAGGCCGCCCGGCGCTCATGGCGCATCGGCCAGAAGCAGCCGGTGCGCGTGATCTACCTGGGCTATGCCAACTCCTCGCAGATGACCTGCCTGGGGTTGATGGCCAGGAAGATCATGGTCTCGCAAAGCACGTCGGGAGACGTACCCGAGTCGGGCCTGGATGTTCTGAACCAGGATGGTGATTCCGTCGAGGTCGCACTGGCCCGGCAGCTTGTCACGGTCTGATCCATGTGCCCATGCCGGTGGCCCCTCGGGGTCGCCGGCTTCTTTCCACGGCCCTTCGGGGCCGTTTTTCTTGGGCGTATGACAGTCCATGGCGCTGCCCAGCCATGTATTCGGGCGGGCGTCAGTGCGTTTTGTTTGCTGCCCGCAGGCCAAGCGGCGGCGATGGTGAGCGCTCCGTGTTCCAGGGAAGCGCCCTCCATGCAACCATCCATCCGCGCTGTTCACCGCCTGGCCCTCGCCGCTGGCTTGCTGGCCGGCAGCCTGTTGGCCGCCGGCTGCGCCACGACCGCCGCGTCGTCTGCGCCAGCGGTGCCGGCCGCATCGCCAACCGCCGTCGCGCCGGAGCCGGGTTTCGTTCCGGTGGCCCGCTACGGCCGCTACACCCTGGTCGAGCTGGTGCCGGAACCTGCGCAGCGTGATCTCTTGCAGCAGGCGGTGGAGGTCTCGATTCCGCCCATGCTCGATGCCAGCGTGGGCGATGCCATGCGCCATGTGCTCCTGCGCTCGGGCTACCGGCTCTGCGATGCGGTCGAAGCCGCCACGCTCTACGCGCTGCCGCTGCCTGCCGCACACCTGCGCCTGGGCCCGCTGATGCTGCGCGATGCCTTGCTGACCCTTGCCGGCCCCGCCTGGGAGCTGTCGGTCGATGACTTGACCCGCCAGGTCTGCTTCAGCCGGCACGGTGCTCCCGCCTTCCTTTCCGCCAACCCGCCCGGCACCGCCACGCCCGTGCCGGACGCCGACCGGCCCGAGGAGCTGCAGCCATGACCTTTCCCCAAGCGCCATCCGAGCGCAATTCCCGCACGCGCTGGCTCAAGGTCGCCGCGGCCTTCTGGCTGCTGCTCATCAGTGCCGTGGCACTCATCAACAGCGTCGGCCTGTCGCGGCTCGCCGAACAGACCCAGAGCAGCGCACAGGATGCGCAGGTCAACGCGCTGGGCCTGCGCGTGGCCGATCTCGAACGACAGGCCGATGCGGACAAGCGCCGGCCGGTGCCGATCAGCCAGGCAGAATTCGCCACCGCGCGGCAGGCGCTGGACGAGCGGATGGCGCGCCTCGAAGAGGCCGACGAGACGAGGGCCCTGGCCGTCGACCTGCAGACGCTGCAGGCGCGCGTGAACGGAATCGAGACCCGCCTGGAGAGGACCCGGCAGGTGGCATCCGCCGCTCGCCCGCGCGCTCCGGTTGCGACGAAGCCCAAGGTGCCGGAGCCGCCGTTCCGGGTGCTCGGCGTGGAGCTGCGTGGAGGCGAGCGCTTTCTGTCGATCACCTCCACCGCCGCGGCCTCGCTTGCGGGCGCCCGGCTGCTGCGCGAGGGCGATGCCGAGGGCGGCTGGCAACTGCAGTCCATCGAGGCGCAGGCGGGCGTGTTCCAGGTGAACGGCCAGACGCAGCGCGTCGCGGTGCCGTAGGAGGTCGCCATGATCCTGCGGTCGTTGCTCGCTGCCGTCGTCCTGTTCGCCGCTTTCGGCGCATCCGCCCAGCCGGCCCCGGTGACGAACTCGCGCATGGTGCCCGCCCAGGTGCAGCCGGGCACTGATGCCGCGCTCGACGAGAGGCAGGCGCGGGAATGGGGGCTTCAGCCCGAGGAGTGGGCGCGTTACCGGCAACTGATGCAGGGGCCGCTCGGGGTCTATTCGCCCCTGCTCGATCCGCTCACGGCGCTGGGCATCGAGGCCCGCAGCGAGGAGGAGCGCAGGCGCTACGCCGAGTTGCAGGTGCAGGCCGAGGCCCGGCGCGTCGGCAAGACGCTGGCCTACCAGCGGGCCTACGACGCGGCGTGGCAGCGCCTGTTTCCCGGCCAGCCGCGCGTGAGCCTGCCCGGCGCCAAGGCGCAGGGTGCCGGCAACACCGGCTCCGGGCGCCTGGCGGTCTTCGTCAAGGCCGACTGCGCACCGTGCGCGCAGCGCGTGCAGCAGTTGCAGGCGGCCGGCACGGCCTTCGACCTCTACATGGTCGGCAGCCGTCAGGACGACGCGCGCATCCGGCAGTGGGCCACCCAGGCGGGCATCGACCCGGCCAGGGTGCGCGCCCGCACCATCACGCTCAACCACGATGCGGGGCGCTGGCTGTCGCTCGGCCTCCCCGGCGATCTGCCGGCCGTGGTGCGCGAGGTGAACGGCCAATGGCAGCGGCAATAGGTACTCCGGGCCGGGAGCGTCGGCCATCCCGCGTCGCCATCCGCTGTACCGGCGCCGTGCTGCTGCTCGCCACCGGCGGCTGGGCGTTGGCCGCCCTGGCGCGGGAAGGGCCGCCGCCGGCCTATCAACTGGCGGCGCATCGTGCAGACGTGCCGGCGGCGGTGCTGTACGCGGTGGCCTTGCAGGAGAGCGGCGCCATGCTGCGCGGGCGCCTGATCCCCTGGCCGTGGTCGCTCAACGTCGCCGGCACGCCGCAGCGCTATGCCACCCGCGCCGAGGCCTGCGCGGGGCTGCACCGTGCGCTCGCCCACACGCCGGCCAATCGCATCGACGCCGGTCTCGGCCAGGTCAATCTCGGCTACCACGCGCATCGCTACACGCAGCCCTGCGAGCTGCTGGACCCGTACCGCAATCTCGCCGTCGCCGCGGAAATCCTGCGCGAACAGCACACGCCGGGCGAGGACTGGCTGCTTGCCATCGGCCGCTACCACCGGCCCGCCGGCGGGGCACCCGCAGCGCGCTACCGGCGCAGTGTGCATCGGCACCTGACCCGCGTGATCGACCCCGGCGTTCCCGTTCCAACCCTTCAGGTCACCACGCCATGAACCACATCGTCCTCATCGGCGCCATCGCGCTGCTGCCCACGACCACGGTCTTCGCCCAGATCGCCTCCGCGCCGCTGATCGTCGTCGAAGACCGCGGCGGCGACTCCGCGCTGCCGTACTACCAGTCGCTGAATCCTCAGCCGGACCAGGCCACGCCGCCGGCCCCGATGCCAGCCCCGCGCGTGGGCAACGCGGCCGACGCCGAAGCCGCCATGCTGCCGGTGCGCTCGACGCAACTGTCGCCGGGCGAGGTGCAGCGCCGCGTCATCCGGGCGCCGGGCCTGACGGCGCTGTTCCTGGTCGGCGACGACGAGCGGTCGCGTGCCTGGCTGCGGCAGCGGCAGGCGGCGCTGCGCGAGCTGCAGGCCGTGGGCCTGGTGGTCAACGTGGAGTCGATGGCCGCGCTGACGGCGCTGCGCAGGCTGGCTCCTGGCCTGACCCTCTCGCCGGTCTCCGGCGACGACCTGGCCCAGCGCCTGGGCCTGCGCCACTACCCGGTGCTCATCACGTCCACCGGCGTCGAGCAGTAGGTGCGCAAATGGCCCAACCGCATGCGGTCGAGGTGCTGCTGCGGCCAGCGGTGGAGCTTTATACCGTGGCGGTCTGCACCGGCGCCGCGATTCTGTGCCTGGTGGCACCGTGGTCGCTCGCGCTGAACCCGCTGCTCGGCCTGGGCTCGGCGCTGGCCTTCCTGACCTTCGGCGCGATTCGCCTGCGCGATGCCTGGGCGATCCTGCGCCATCGCCGCAACATCCGCCGCCTGCCGCGCTACGTGATGACCAGCCGCGACGTGCCGGTGAGTCAGCAACGCTTGTTCGTCGGCCGGGGCTTTCGCTGGGAGCAGCGGCACACGCACCGGCTGATGCAGACCTACCGGCCGGAGTTCCGCCGCTACGTCGAGCCGACGGCGATCTACCGGGCCGCTCGCCGGCTGGAGGAGCGGCTAGAGTTCGCGCCGTTTCCCGTCTCGACGCTGGCGCGCGCGCTGGCCTGGGACAGCCCGCTCAACCCGGCGCGGCCGCTGCCGCCGGTCGGCGGACTGCCGCGCCTGCATGGCATCGAGCCGCACGAGGTCGACGTCACCCTGCCGCTGGGCGAGCGCGTCGGCCATACCCTGGTGCTGGGTACCACGCGCGTTGGCAAGACGCGGCTGGCCGAGCTGTTCATCACCCAGGACATCCGCCGCAAGGTCCGCGGCGAGCACGAGGTGGTGATCGTCTTCGACCCCAAGGGCGATGCCGACCTGTTGAAGCGCATGTACGTCGAGGCCAAGCGCGCCGGGCGCGAAGGCGAGTTCTACGTCTTCCATCTGGGCTGGCCGGACATCTCGGCGCGCTACAACGCCGTGGGCCGGTTCGGGCGGATCTCCGAGGTGGCCACGCGCATCGCCGGACAGCTCTCGGGCGAAGGCAACAGCGCCGCGTTCCGCGAATTCGCCTGGCGCTTCGTCAACATCATCGCGCGCGCCCTTGTCGAGTTGGGGCAGCGGCCGGACTACCTGCTGATCCAGCGCCATGTCATCAACATCGACGCGCTGTTCATCGAGTACGCCCAGCACTACTTCGCCAGGAACGAGCCGAAGGCCTGGGAGGTCATCGTCCAGCTCGAAGCGAAGCTGAACGACAAGAACATCCCGCGCAACATGATCGGGCGCGAGAAGCGCGTGGTGGCCCTCGAACAGTACCTGTCCCAGGTGCGCATCTATGACCCGGTGCTCGACGGCCTGCGCAGCGCCGTGCGCTACGACCGGACGTACTTCGACAAGATCGTCGCTTCGCTGCTGCCGCTGCTGGAGAAGCTCACCACCGGCAAGATCGCGCAACTGCTCGCACCGAACTATTCCGACCTGTCCGACCCGCGGCCGATCTTCGACTGGATGCAGGTCATCCGCAAACGCGCGGTAGTCTACGTGGGGCTGGATGCACTGTCCGACGCCGAAGTCGCAGCGGCGGTGGGCAACTCGATGTTCAGCGATCTGGTCTCGGTCGCCGGCCACATCTACAAGTTCGGCATCGACGATGGGCTGCCCGGCGCCGCGGCGGGCACAAAGATTCCGATCAACGTCCACGCCGACGAATTCAATGAACTCATGGGCGACGAGTTCATCCCGATGGTCAACAAGGGCGGCGGTGCCGGCGTGCAGGTGACGGCCTACACGCAGACCTTGAGCGACATCGAGGCCCGCATTGGCAACCGAGCCAAGGCCGGTCAGGTGGTCGGCAACTTCAACAACCTGTTCATGCTGCGCGTGCGCGAGACCGCCACCGCCGAGCTGCTGACGCGGCAACTGCCCAAGGTCGAGGTCTATGCCACGGCACTGATGAGCGGCGCCACCGACAGCTCCGACCCGCACGGCAATACCGCGTTCACGTCCAACACCCAGGACCGCATCAGCACGACCAGCGTGCCATTGATCGAGCCCGCGCATGTGGTGGCGCTGCCCAAGGGGCAATGCTTCGCGCTGATCGAGGGCGGCAACCTCTGGAAAGTCCGCATGCCGCTGCCGGCACCCGATCCCGACGAAGCCATGCCGAAGGATCTGCAGGAGCTGGCCGGCTACATGCGGCAGCACTACGTCGAGGCAGGAGACTGGTGGGAGAACCAGGGCATCCCCGGCCTGCAGGACAAGGCGCTGCCCGACGACCTGCTGGACGACTTCAAGCAGATGGCCGCCGCTGAAGAGGCCGAAGCATGAGCGACCCGGCCGTCGCGGCCCAACGCCAGCAGCAACGACAGCAAGGCCTGATCGCCGGCCTGGTCACGCTGCCGTTCCGCTTCTTCGGCGTGCTCTGCGGCGCGCTGCTGCTGTGCATCCTGATCGAGTGCGTCGGCATGCACTTCTTCTGGCCCGATCAGGGCTGGCGCCACGCGCAGGGCATGCTGCACTATGAGCTGGATCAGCTCTCCACGCATTTCACGCGCAGCGCACTCGTGCAGGAGCCGGGGCGCACGGCGCACCGGCTGGTCGAGCAGGGCTACGACTGGCTGTTCGTGAAAAGCGGTCTGCTGGACTGGATACGCGACGCCTCGACGCAGGCCAGCGCCGGCAGCCATCGCCCGACCAAGGATTTCCGCTACTACATCGGCTTGGTCTACGTGAACGTGGAGAGCTACCTGATCGCGGCGGCCTACACGACGCTGGTCTTTCTCGTGCGGCTGCTGGTGCTGTGCCTGACCCTGCCACTGTTCCTGATGGCCGCCTTCGTCGGGCTGGTGGACGGCCTGGTGCGCCGGGACATCCGCCGCTTCGGCGCGGGACGCGAGTCGGGGTTCATCTATCACCGCGCCAGGGCCAGCCTGATCCCGCTGGCCGTACTGCCGTGGGTGACTTACCTGGCACTGCCGGTCAGCGTGAACCCGTTGCTGATCCTGCTGCCCAGCGCCGCATTGCTCGGCGTGGCGGTGTGCATTGCGGCGGCAACGTTCAAGAAGTACCTGTAGCTGCAGCCCTGCGCCAGGTCAGATAAACGATGCCATAGTTTCGGTGCTCTGCTTCGTCAAGAACGTCAGCATTGGCGCGAACAAACACGTTTCAAGCAATCTTCTTCTGCCTGTCTCGCAGAGACGCGGCCCAGTCCTTCAAAGCCTGGATGTCCTGAAAGAGATCAGTAGGTGGTGGCGGCGCGGCATTCCTACCGCTGGACGGATCGTGTGCGTCAACAATGTCGCAGCACTTCTTGAATCCGGCGGCGAAAGCATCGCAGTCAGCCTCGTTGAGCGCACTGACCTTCTTCAGGTCCTTGGCGTTGATGTAGTCCCTGTGGCGTTGAATAACGCGGACGAAAGCGATGTCCTCCAGGCCGCGCTCCCATGTGGCGCGCAGCGAGTTGTAGAGCTTTGCCACCTCGACCGCGTACTCGTCTTCCTGGTTGTTGTCATGCAGCAGCTTTGCCGCACGCGCCGCCTTCTCCAGCTTGTCGATGCGATCTTCGACGCTCTGGGCCTTCCAGGGCAGGCCGTCGGCCACCATACCGGCTCCCGCGGCGCCACGACTGAGCGTCGTGAGCCGCACGGCCTGCCCGGTCTTCGTCGCGTGGTCATTCAGATCGTTCACGAACACCAGATCATGCGTGAAGACGATGACCTGGCGGTTCTCCGCTTCTTCCACGAGACGCTTGGCCACCTGCCCGCGCCAGCGATGGTCCAATGAGGACACCGGGTCATCGAAGACCAGAGCAGAGCGGTGCATCGCGGTGGCAAGCTCGGTCATGAAGGCGGCCAGCGCCACGCAGGTCTTTTCCCCTTCGCTCAGGATTTCGTGGACCTTGGCATCCGGCTTGGCGAAGAGGCGCACCTGATACTGCGGTGAGCCGTACTTGCCGCCGGAGCGCACGATTTCGACGCGAACCTTCGAGGCCGCAAGCCTGACAATCTCTTCCTGAAATCTGTCGCGCAGCCGAGGCGTAATCACGGTGTCGGCAATGTCGTTGCCCATCTTGGTGATGGTGTTCGTCGCCGTGTCGCCCGCACACTCGGTCAGAAACTGGATTGTCTTCAGCCGCTGGATTTCGTCAGTAACGACCGGCAGCATGCCGGCGAGCAGCGCCCGGTCGCTCAGCTCGGCGAAATCGGCTTCGAGCTTCTTGCGTTCATCCGCGTCAGCGGACTTGCGCAGCTCGGCGGCGTAGTTGCGGATCGTGGTCTGAAGCTGGCCGAGATCAGGCAGCGGCGACAGTGGAACGGGCGGGAGCTGTACCTCGCCGTTTCCGCCCAGGGCTTTGAGCAGAACGTGGCGCCGCAGCCGGGCTGCGGCGATGAAGCGGCGCGTCTGCTGCTGCAGCACCTCATTCTGGAGGCCCAGCTCGTCAAGACTGGCCTTCACCGCCCGCGTGCCGATTGCCCCGGCAGCTATGGTCTGCCGTGCGGTCTGAGCTGCCTTCTCTGCCTCGCGTGCCAGCTGTTCCGTGTCCTTCTGGATGAAATCCTCGAAGCGTGCCATCCGTGCACGTGCCTCAGCTTCCAATGGCTGCTGGCAAAGCATGCAATGCGCGTCTTCGGCCGACGGCGGGAACGGCTGTCCGGGGTATGCGATTTCCGTCGAGTAGCGCCGCGCGGAATCCCAAAGCACCCGCCATGCCTCGCCGCCGACCCCGGCAAGGGGTTCGCCCGTGAAGGCCTTCTCCGCGGCAAGACGTGCAGCACCCCGTTTCGACCGTGCGTCCCTGGCGAGGGCAGCGGCTGCCAGCAGCTCCTCATCGGTGGTTCTGGCTGCAACGCTGTTCACCACGGTAATCAGCCGCATGACGTTGTCGGCTTTGACGGTCTGTTCCGCCGCTGCCTTGGTCGGATTCTTCGACAGGTCTTCCCGCAGACGCTCAAGACGGGCGCTTTCGTCTGCCGAGAGTGCCGCCAGGGCTTCGATCTTCTTTGCGTCTGTGTTGGCGTTCAGCGCGGCAAGCGCCTTCCCCACGGCCGTGGCGGCCTTCCAGGTCGGCGCCGCAAAGATCGGATTGCGGGCCTTCTCAAGCTGCTTCTGTTCAGCTGCGAGGGCATCCTTCACCGCCTGACAGGCTGCAGCAAGCTCATCCGGCACGTCCAGACCAAAGGGCCGGAATGCAACTTCGTTCTTCTCGCGGATATGCACTGAGGCGCAGTCGCTATCGAACACGCTCACTGCAGACAGCGTTGCATGCGGATTTGCTCCGTTCTGCCACTGCTCGACCGGCTGCGGCACACCGCCGACCCCGTACGCGATGTTCGCGCCGACGCGCTTCGGGGGCTGATCGGCATACACATTGGGTTCGATTTTTCCGGCATGCCTTGCACGACATGCGCGCTTCAGGATCCGTGCGTAGCCGGACTTGCCCGCACCGTTGTCGCCGTAGATGATCGTGATTCCATTCGGCTCGAAGCTGAGGGTCTGGCCGGCGGCAAGGTTGTTCACGCCGGTCACGTCGGCGATCGACAGAAGCGATACCGCGGCGGTCTGACCGGGGTTGGCCGGAAGGTGGGCCTTCTCCAGCGGTACCGCTTTCAGCGCGCCTACGGGTGGACCTTTGCCCTGTTTGCAAAGGTCCACGAGTTCGCCGATATCGGCGTCCGTCAGACGGCCGTTTGCGATGATGCGGCGCAGGGCGTCACGCTGCCAGAGTGGACGATCCTTTGACCAGTCCAGAATCGTCTCCAGGACGGTCTTTTGCGGTGCGGCGGGTTTCTGCATTTCTTGTTCCTCCGTCGCGCTCCAGGATGATGGCAAAGCGCCGCTCGGTGTCCGAATCGAACTTCTCGGCGGGGCGCTTCAAGAACTTGTGACCGCCAATCTTGGGCGCTCAGGGTTCGCTCACAACCACGCCTTCGAGACGCCCCTTGTCGAGAATATCCAGCAACACCACACTCTGCTTTTCTGTCGGGAGCTTGGAGGGAATCTGCATGGCAACCCTAAGCACGCCGTCTTCCTTTGGCGTGAGCAGATCCTTCTCAAGCAGCGACTGATGGATGCGAGCCCATTCCGCAGCGGGAACAGCCAGCACTTTTTGCTGCGCCTCGATGCCGTTGTCGATCCTCTGCGTCTGCTTCGCAGTCTTCACGATCGCTGCCTGATCATCCTGCGGAACAAGTCGATCGTAGAACTCGGGCGGGAGAAGATTGGCAATGGCGTCGGTACGAGCCTGTATCCTCGTCCAGCACGCCTCCTTCTTGCACCACTCGGAAATGTTGGAAATGCCTTGCGGTGGTCTGATGATGTCGTCGTTCACGACCCCCGACACGACAGCGATGGCACTTTCGAGCACTGGGTCGACCTTCTGTGCGTTCCAGATGCCCAGAAAGTCGATGCTCTCCTTCCTGCGCTTCGTGATGTCACCGAGTACCGCCAGCGTGTAGGCCACGATGTTTGCTCGGTACCCGCCGTTGTACCAAGGCTGCGCAGAAACGATGCGCTCCGTGGCGCGGAAGATCAGACCACGTGCGACAGCCCTCTTGAAGTAGAACTCGTTGAACGCGTCGGATGATTTCTCCCACTCGCTGCCGATTCGGGCGGCGTAGCGCGCAAAGTTCTTCTGGGAGCCAAGATTCACCCACCTGGGGTGGTCATCCCAGACATTCTCGAACTTCGCGAGGTCCGTCTTCGTGAACATCTGTGGCTTGGGATGCTCCGCCTTGAAGCGACGCTGCTCCGCGGGTGTGAGCTTCGACTGTGCATCGGCATACTGGCCGCGTGCGCGCTCATAGAACCACTTCGTCTCGCGCTGGGCGCCCTTCTGCGCGGGTGCCCAGATCCGTCGGGAAAACCCTTCCATCCGCACATGGAACGGGTGGTTCGAGAAGAAGTCGGCGGCATTCACCCGATTCTGGGTGTTCGCATACTCCGATATCCTTGGAACGACCGTTTCGCTCTGCAGGCTGTCGATGACGGACAGCTTCAACTGGACGAATATCTGGGAAAGATCGGCCTTGTCCCGCTTCCGTGTGTGGAACAGCGATGCTGTGGTCTGGCCACCATTGACGATCTGGAGATCGACAACCCTCGTGATCGCCAGACCGGAATCCGTCATCCCTGTCTCGACACTCTGTGCAGTAGCCGTGATCCCGTTGTTGTAGGCAAAGAACATCCCAGGTTCGTTCAGGATCGTCGCCCTTATTCCCTGGTTCACATTGCCGCGCGCCTGCAGGAACGTACGGACGTTCTGCTCAAGCAATCGTGCTCCGAATCTTTCGTACAGGGTCGCCAGCACCTCGGCAGGCATGACCATGAGATAGGATTGATAGGCATCGGTCCCCAGGTGTGCGGGAAGGCAGGCGATGCCCTTGCCGAACATCTGCTCGAAGTCGAGGTCGAGTGGCTCCTTGTGGCTGCGAGAGCTTCGCTGACGATGAAGTCGTGAGATGTCCCAGATGTGGTGAGCAACCGGAACACCTGCCACTTCCGTATCGGGAAGTGCCTGGATTTTCTCGCTGAGCGTGCGCTCGGAGAAGAGAACCAGGTTGACCTGCCGAATGGCGTCCTTGCGATCCGCAATCTGCCTGGCAAGGCCGTACTCCGGCGATGTGACCTCCAGTTCGCCGGCCAGGCCCTTGTTGGCGCTGGCCTCGAAGAAGTTGGCAACACGCTTGAATGCCGCGGCCACTTCCGTTCTGGTGAGCGATGCCAGCTCGTTTCGGGAGTCGAAGTCCGCGATGAAGAGGTCCAGAACTCCTTCGTCATTGAACCAGTAGCCGTCCACGCGCATACCACGCTGCGCCCGGAAATGGCAGAGTTCGAACCCTTCCGTGAAGCCTGTCTCGACAAGGTCGTTCGCGATGGCCTCCATGAATTCGGAGAGCTGGAAGCTGCCATTGGCCTCGGCGCCCGCCAAAAGTTCCTGTCGGAAGTCATGGAAGAATTCTTCGCCGGTCTGCTCCATCAATCCTCTCCGAAGATGGCTGCTTCGTCACACTCGTACGGAGCAATCGTTTCCAGCCTGATGTCGTAGGCCACGTTGGCAATCCCTGGCGGCAGTTGCGACCGCATCAGCCGCGGAAATCCGTCACCAACACGATAGCTGCGCACGTCGCTGACGACAAAGCGAGGCTCATCGTAGTCAGGGAGCGGCGCATAGCCGTGCGCAACCAGCTTCCGGTCAAAGGCCTCGACGGCGTCCGCCTCGCCGAGCCGTGCCTGGACTGCAGTGACGATCTCGTTGAGCGATCGAGCTCCTGCCGCGTCGGCCAGACTGCTCAGCCGGTACACGCGCAGGAACAGCGCATCGTTCAGGGATTCGAGCTGGTCTTCCGATGAAATGCGGACGCTGCTCCGCTCTGCGCCAGAGAGCGATTTGACCTCGACGGCTGTGTTGCCAAAGATGAAATCCTGATGTGATCGTTCCGGACCGAGCCAGGCTTCGACGGCGTCACTGCTCGACATCTGCCGATCGATCAGTTCCGTCAGAAAGACGATTTCGGCGAAGAGACCGCGGACTTCCTCGATGGACAGGTGCTGACTCCGGCCTGACAGGAAGGTCTTCCAACGGCGGATGTGTGCCAGAGAGACCGCGAGAGAACTCGCCGAGTCGGTGGCGTGCTCCAGCGAGGATGCAAGGGTGCGGCACAGTCCTTCGAAGAGATCGCGGTCGACCTGCCTTTCAAGGGCGAGGACCAAGTGCTGCTGCCCCTGATCTCCGGCACGAAGATCGACATCGATGCCGTTCACCGTGACCGCGTTCTTCCGGTACTGGGCTGCGTGGTCGCCATGAAGCTCCACGATGAACAGGCAGGCGCCACCGGCATCGCGTCCCCAGAAACAGGGCACGGCCGTTCCCACCGCAACCTGGCGGACATTGAAGTCCGCTCCCGGAACGGCGATGTCATCCCACGGGGAGGACTCAGGCATCGTAGTCATCCTCCTCGTCAGGATCGTCGGCGTAACCCTGCATCTGCTGGAGCCAGACCTTGTTCACGACGACATTGATGGTCGTCGAATAGTCCCCGTAGGGAAAACTGACGCCGAAGGCGGCGATCGGTCCCGTCACGGCCTCGCCCTTGGGCTCCAGGCTGTGAATCATGAGGAGCGGCTTGTTCCGAACCATGCGGTAATGTGTGTCGGATACCGCTCCTGAGCCATCTTCGCCGCCTGCCAGCGTCCTGGCCTCATTGCGTTGTGCGTCGCTGAGCCCAAGCTTCTCGTCGCCACGCGAGGCAACCCTGTCCTTGTTCAGGCGCCACGAAGTGCCGTTCGGCTGATCCTTCCCGACGACGCGCACCTGATTCCTCAGGGTGAACGGGTTTTCACCGCCTGAGCCACCCGAAGGGGAAATCAGCAGAACATCGGCCAGCGGGCGCTTCGTCGCAATCCGTTCGAGATAGCTCACCACGTCCGACTTCTGTCCAGAAAAGGTCGAGTGGCATTCGAACCGGGTGAGGAAGTCGTCGATTACCTCGACGGGCACGTCCCTGAAGATGACGCCCTTTTCGGTGGACTCCTCCGGTCGCCCGCCGAATCCACTTCGCCAGTGATCGCCGATCAGCGCAAGGTTCCTAGCATTCACGTCAGGGTCGGTGGAGACAATGTAGCTCTCCCGCAATCGCCCACTGAAACTCTGCTCGACCGTGACCTCCTGGCCGGATCGCATCTTGTTCGCCGCCGTGATCAGCAGGCTGTCCGGATGCGAGCGGACGTACAGGCCAAAATCCTTCGGGCTAAGGCGATCGCGCCGCATGCGCTTGACCTGCTGTACAAGCTCTTCGGCGGCATCGGCGATGTGGGAGTACCAGTTGATCGAATCGCGTGAGAGATGGACGCGGCAGAGGTCCTCGAAGCCCGGCCGGTAGCCGAACCAGCGGCCCATCTGCATGAGGGTGTCGTACATCTTCGTGTTGCGGTACATGTAGCTGACGGTCAACCCCTCGATGGTCAGGCCTCGGGAGAGGCTCAGACCACCGACCGCGACCGCGGTCAACCCGACTCCTTCCTTCGCGTAGCGGGCGTAGTCGAGCACCTCGTCACTCTTGCTGTTGATGACATAGAGGTGGAGGTGCTCGAAGACGCCGCTGAGGGCAGCCTTCACCTCCGCCCAAGTAAACCCAGCATCGGCATACTCAGCATCGAAGGCGTGCTTCAGGCCCTGCATGTACGCGTTTCTTGCGGAAACCTCTTCCGGCATCGCGTAGTTGGCGAGAACCGCTTCCCTGATCTTCTTCTCCCTGAGACTCAGGAAGTCACGCACGGCCTTCTGAACGGGCACGAAGCGCGACACATTGACCATCATTGAGCAATGCTTGCCGGTCTGCCCACGCAGGTTCCGGATGGCGCGGGCGACGATGAATTCGTCGAGTGCGCGATAGAGGCTGGGGGGCAACTCGGGGACAGGATCGTCACGCTTGTGGGCGTACGGGATGAGATTCTCGCAATCGTCGATCGGCCTCACGATCGATTGACTGGTCGCCTCGTCGAGGAACACCTTCTCGGCACCGAAGTACGTCGTTGGCGCGTCCAGGCAATAGATGAAGTCGCGCGGGAACAGCTCCTCACGCACATCATCGCCATAGGCGTCGGGGTTGATGAAGATGTTGGCGAACGGTGTCGCCGTGTAGCCGACATAGCACGATTTCGCGAACAGCCCGAGGATGCGCCGGATCATCGCATTCGTTCGGGTCGGATCCAGATCCTCCTTGTTCGTGTTGATCGACGCGTTGTCGGCCTCGTCGTCAATCAGCAGCATCGGCACGTCGGAAATCCGGCCATCGCCCTCGGCGTTCAGCTCCTTCAGCCACTTGTGAAGAGCCGTGAGCGTCGTGACGTTCTTCTTGATGACCAGAATGATCGGCTTGCTGAAGTCGTTGATCTTCCAGCCGCTCTTTTCCGCCGTGTTCTTGTTGAAGTCCTCGTTGATGTTGGTGAGGGTAGCCGGATGCGGATAGCCCGGCGCGAGGCCGACACCGATGTTGCGACGATCCTCGGGATCGCTGGACCGGCCGATGAAGGCCTCATCGATGCGCTGCTGCGTCTGCTTGCGCAGATTGTTGTGAATGCCGGCGACAACGATGATGAACTTGTAGCCGGCGTCGGCGGCGCGTGCTATCAGGCCGGTGTAGTTGGCCGTCTTGCCCGACTGCACATGACCGATGACAAGGCCGCGACGGTTCCAGGTTGTGCCCTCGCTTAACGGATCCTGCAGGTGGCCGAGAATGCGGGTCGTCACATCGCTCAGCGACTGGACCATCTGCGGTGGCCAACTTTCCTTGAGAAGAAAGTTTCCATAGGATTCCGCATACGTCCAGGCGACATCCTCACGCTTGTGGACCCACTGATCGTCATGCTTCGCAGTGACATCCACCAGCGAAACACCGGCCCCCATGCGCGTGTCGACCGAGATCATCGCCTCGGTGACGATATTACGGAGATCACCCGTATAGCCGAAGATCGCGGCGATCTGTCTCGCCTTCTCCTCCACCTGCTCGCGCGTCGGCGTCTCGGCCATGTTGGCAAGGCCTGAGATGAGCGCGTTGGCAATGTTCCGTTCTTCCGTGATGACTGTGAGGCTCATGCAAAGGTCTCGCTGATGAATTTTTCGGCCAGTTCGATCTGGCCATCGAAAAGGTGCGTCGAGCGCACGATCTGGAGAAAGGCATTCGGATCGCCCGGCCCGTCGCCGTAGAGCACCTTCCTGAGACTCTTCAGGCGCTCCAGAGTCTGGCTTTCATCCACCGCCCTCTGGTTGATCTCGCGCGGATGGGTCGAGTAATCCGAATAGATCATCTCCACCGGTAGGGAGGCGGCAATCGAATCCAGCAGGACACGAAGCAGATCCACATCCTCGGACGAAAGTCTTGTGCCCAGGGATGCGATGAGCGGGTGCTGCTCGTTGATTGCGAAACGGATGCCGCCGTGATCGGCGTAGCGCTCCCAGAACGGGGCTTGACTCTCCTGAAAGAGCTTCTGCCCACGCCCCCTATGCACCGTTACGCTGCGGGCAGTGATCCTGTTGATGATCTGACGCAGCCGCTCCCGCACCCCATGCGGCGGGCGGGCACGGGATTTCTTGATGTCGATGGTCCAGGCTTCGTCCAGGCTGTTGGGAAAGTCGATCTGTACCCGCGCCAACTTGGTGGCCTCGCCCTTCGGCACGAGTCTGAACCAGTCGCCCCAGGCCATCAGGCGGCCGTTTCGATAGACGTAGCCCCCCTGATTGGAGATGAAGTCACTGCGATCCTGGTAGTAGTCGTACTCGGACGCGGACAGACGACTGTGGTGTGGAAGCACGTAAGGCTGCAGGCGCACCTCGGCCTCGCCGATGCGGACGATCTCCTCCGGAAGCACCTGGGTGGCAGGATTCTTCCTGCAGAAGGGATCGAATGCCGTAATCGGACGACCATTGACGGTGAGAGAAATCCTGGCATGTCCCTTGATCTCACCCGAGAGAAACCGGTGGAAGACAAGTGACAGATGTCTGCCTACTGCCTCAAGCTTCTCATTGACGATCTCGTCTCGACGATCCCCGGCCTCGTCCTCCATCAATCGGTCGAGCTCTCGCCAGATAACGGCCGTGCCCCGGGCGCCGAGCCGTTCGACATAAGGCAGCCCATGGATGTCCGCATCGTCCAGGATGGAAAGAATCCAGTCGTCGGCAGCATCGATGCGATCCAGATTCCATTCGGCTCCGCAGACAGTTCCATCGCGTGTGCTCACAACGGTCAGCGAGCGACATTGGGAAAACGAGGCTGTCTTCAGGCCAAGGCCGAAGCGCCCAAGATCCTTCGGCGACCGATGCTGCCTGGGGTTGCCGGTCCCATGACGCATCGCATCGAGCAGCTCGTCTTCCGTCATCCCCCTGCCGTTGTCGAGGATGACCATCACAGGATGCTCACCGGACACATCGCAAATGATGTCGATGGTGTCCGCGCCAGCGGAAATGCTGTTGTCGATCAGATCGGCAATCGCAGTTTCGAGCGAGTACCCAAGGTCCCGCATCGATTCGGAAAGGCAGGCCGCGCTCGGCGGATGACTGCGATCACGAGCCATCGGCTTCCTCTTGCGTCTTCTCGTGAGTCACGTGCATGGTAAGCTCCGAATTGCTGCTTCGGGTGTCGTCTTCATCCGTTCGCATTGCCAAGCGGAAGCGCGGAGCTGCCATTTCTGCAGACATTCAGGCGGAAGATGCTCAAGACCATGCGCGTTCCTACCACTCCGCAGCGCAGCCGCATGATGTCGAGCATTCGCGGAAAGAACACCGGGCCGGAACGGATACTTCGCTCCCTCCTTTTCGCCAGGGGTTTTCGATATCGACTTCATGTGCGGGGGCTGCCCGGCTCCCCCGACCTTGTGTTCCCGAAGCGCAAAGCAGTGGTGTTCGTCCATGGCTGCTTCTGGCACCGACATGAAGGCTGCCGCTACACAACCACTCCCAGGACCAATGAAGATTTCTGGCGGCAGAAATTCCAGGGAAATGTCGCTCGCGACAGGCGCCATGCGGAGATGCTCCATGCTCTCGGCTGGCGCGTGGCGGTCGTCTGGGAGTGCGCCTTGAAGCACTCGGTCGAGGAGACTACGCAAGCGGTTGAGGAGTGGCTGCATGGCGATGAGGATGTCCTGGTGATTGGTCAGAGCATTGGCTAGCCCGCTTCGGCAAGCACCGGAAGCTGTTCTGGCAGGTTTCGCGGCACGCTTCCCGCCGGCCTCTTCTGTACGGCATCACCAGCCTGCCTCCGCCTCCTCCTGCTCATCTCGTTCAGAAGGCTACGAACGATCCTGGCCAGCTTGTGAGCAAGCAACGGAGGCACCGCATTGCCTACCTGGGTGTACTGCTCAGTGCGGTTGCCCGCGAAGACGTAGTTGTCGGGAAACGTCTGGAGCCGTGCTGCTTCCCTGACCGTGAGACTTCTGCATTGGGAGGGGTCGTAGTGGATGTAGTAGTGCCCGTCCTTGGCAATGTGAGCCACCACCGTGGTGGACGGTTCGTTCCTGCACTGCACGCGGAACCGATCCTTGAACGGGATCGTTTCGGATTCCCGATCGACATGCACATTGATGTGATCGGGAAGCAGCTTGGGAGGGAACACATCCAGCCGTGGGCAATATCCCCATAAATGAGCGAAGCTGGCCGAGAAAAGATAGCGAGCAAGATCGGATGCCATGTGCGCGCGCGCTTCATGCTGACAGACACCACCCAGGCTTCGGTCGTGAAGCCATTGCTGAAGCTCGGTCGGCTTCTTCGGCCTTCTGTAGCCTCGTGAAATGAAGGCGCCACCGGTCGTGGTGCTGGTTGCCGCAGCGGCAAAGGCACGCATTGTCCCGATCATGACGGACTCGTTTTCTGTCCTCCATCCCTTGACGTAAGAGGGGCCAGCCTGAACAGCCTTGCGCCATGCCTCCACTGAATCGCCACGCGACAGCTTGCTGCGGATTCGGGGAAGATCGTCAATGGCCTGTTTGACCGTGACAGGCCTCGCTACTGGTGCCAGCAACTGGTGTTGAGGCATGTCCAGCCCCTTTCTCACTCCGAGCAGAATCACGCGATGCCTGCTTTGCGGGATCCCATGGCGCTCAGAATGGATAAGGTAGTCGGTGGGTTCCAGCGAACTGCCGTCGCCCTTCTTGGTGAAGGATCGGATCTCATATTCGAGCCCCTCGGTCGGCATCGAAAGATCCGCAATGATCTTCTCGAACATTGGGTCGCCGGAGTGCTTCGAGGAAAGCAGACCCTTGACATTTTCCATCACGAAGATGGTGGGCTTGTGCACTTGGATGATTCTCAGGTATTCCCTGTAGAGGAAGTGCTTTTCATCCTTGTGAAAGTCCTTGTCGTTGGCGCGTCTGGAGCGCCCCGCCAGCGAATACGCCTGGCAGGGCGGGCCGCCGATCAGCACCCAGGTTTCCTGCCCCTTCAGTGCAGCGCGAATTTCCCTATCAATACTGGCTTCGTCGGACTTGCCAAGCTCTAGGCACCTCGCTTCGGCGGCAGCATGCTCGAAGGCGCTGGCCACGGCAGGGATCCTGCGGAAAGCGGCCTCATCGATCTCGCCTCGTATGTAGCTGTAGTAGTGCTTGACGTCCTTGGTGCCACGCAAACGCCTGAACACTGCCCTGAGCGTCAGCGTGCGATGTGCGACAGCATCCTTTTCAATGGAAAGGGCGATCTCGAAGAATGGCTGCCGTTTGTGGCCCTGCAGGGAAGCAAATCCTTCCCCGAGCCCTCCTGGGCCAGCAAAAAGATCAATTATGGGAACTGGCACGCCAGCAATCCTCCCCTTGGTTCTTTCCCGAATGTGATTCGGTTGCTGATTTGGTGCACGCTCACTCTGCCTCCGGCTTCTTCTTGCTGATGCTTTCGGCGATCCACCGATCCAGCTCCGAGCGGCGAAAGCGCCAGGTTCCCCCAAGCTTGAACGCCGGAATCTCGCCTTTCTGGGCAAGGCGATAGACCGTCCGTTTCCCGGCTTTGAGGTAGGCCGCGACCTCCTCAAGCGTGAGGATCTCGCTCTCGACTTCAGTCATCCGGAAACCATCCGATCTGGCCTTTCGTTGATTACGATTGCCAAGTTTAGCCAATTCTACCAAGCTGCGGTAGGTGCTGGCCAACTCCACAATCCCGGGAGCATTGGACGGTTGATCGCCAGCTCGCCCCGGAAATCCGGTCATGCCGTAGTTCCCATTCCCTGCGGCGCAAAGCGAGAGCGCGCCACAGCATCTGGCCATCCGCTTCAACGGGGAATGGCACGATGGGACAGACCAACCGCCGCGCATCCGCATGGCCTTCGCTGGCCGTGCTGTTGGCCGTGTTGCTCTCGGCCATGCAACCCGCCATCGCCGACGACACCCCGGAGCGTGAGCAGCTCGCCGCGCTCGCCCGCCAACTCGACCTGATCGACCGCCTCGCCGAGCACGCCGCCCATACCGCTCCGCAGGAACGCGCCCGCTACCACTTCGACTACGCCCGGCTGCGCGCGGACCTGAAGCGCGTTCGCGCCGGCCTGCAGGACTACCTCGTGCCCCAGCGTGCCCAGCCGCGCGATCCCGTCCCGCTGGTCGGCGATTACGTCCGCCGTGACCGCGCCGACGACGAGGACGAGGAGCCATCGCCATGACGCCCTCTGCCGATCAGGTCGCCGCCTTCCAGGCCAACGGCGGCTTTGCGCCTTCGGCCGTCTCTGCCGTGGTGCTGGGCTTCGTGTTCGCCGTGTTGCTGCTGTGGGGCGTGTGGGCCATGCGCACCGCCTACGTCGGCTGGGCCGAGCACCGCATCACCGAACGTCAGTTCCTCGCCGTCGTCGTGCGCTTCGTGGCGATGTACCTGGTGCTGACCTTCTTCCTCCTCTCCTGACCGTCACGAAAGGCCATACGCCATGAACACTCCAACGACATCCCATCGCATTCCGTCCCGCATCGCCGCTCCGCTGCTGCCGCTGACGCTCGCGCTCGCGGGCCTGCCGCTGTCGGCCTTCGCGCAGGGCCTGCCGACCATGGAAGACCCATCGCGCGGCCAGGGCAGCGGCATCCTGCAGACCTTGCAGAACTACGGCTACGACATCGTGCTGCTGATCGCGCTGCTCGTGGTCGCCTCGATGTTCGTCGGTGTCTGCTATCACGCCTACACGCGCTACTCGGAGATCCACACCGGCCGCGCCACCTGGGGCCAGTTCGGCCTGACGGTCGCCGTGGGCGCGATCCTGCTGGTGGTCGGCATCTGGCTGCTCACCAAGGCCACCGGCGTGCTGTGAGGGCGGCAAGCGATGGCCGTCCCTTCGGAGACCCCGCGCGACACGCTGGTGACCTTCCTGCCGCACCGGCTGAATCGCCAGCCGGTGGTCGTGCGCGGGCTGACCGCCGACGAGTTGTGGATCTGCGCCGGCCTGTCGGCCGCCGCCGGGTTCGCGCTCGGCCTGCCCTTGGCCTGGCTCACGCACAGCATCGCCATGGTGCCCACGCTGATCGTCGCCGGCATCGCGTTGGGCGTCTTTGTCGGCGGAGGCTTCCTGCGCGCGCAGAAGCGCGGCCGGCCCGACACCTGGCTGTACCGGCAGCTCCAATGGCGGTTGGCCCTGCGGCATCCGGCGCTGGCGGCGCTCCTGGGCGGGCAGCGCCTCATCACCCGCTCGGGCTACTGGACTACCCGGCGCAACACCGATCGAGGGGCGCCATGAGCCGTTTCAAGAACGAGGTTGCGCACCTGCAGGCGCACGTGAAGACGTTGCGTCTGGGGGCCGGCGCGCTGTTCGTGGTGGCGCTGCTGCTCGGCTTCGGTTGGTGGAGTGCGCCGAAGAGTCTCACCATCCATGTGCCGCCGGATCTGCGCTCGGGCAGCACGCGCAAGTGGTGGGACGTGCCGCCCGAGAGTGTGTATGCCTTCTCGTTCTACATCTGGCAGCAGGTGCAGCGCTGGCCCACGAACGGCGAAGAAGACTATCCACGCAACCTGCGCGCGCTGTCGGCCTACCTGACGCCGAGCTGCCGGGCCTTTCTGCAACAGGACTACGAGTACCGGCGCGCCAGTGGCGAGCTGCGTCAGCGCGTGCGCGGCATCTACGAGATTCCCGGCCGCGGCTACGGCGATGATCCGGCCACGCGCGTCAAGGTGGTTTCCGACCGCGATTGGATCGTCACGCTCGACGTGAGCGCGGACGAATACTACGGCTCCGAGCAGGTCAAGCGCGCTCTGGTGCGCTACCCCATCAAGGTCGTCCGGCTGGACATCGACCCGGAGCACAACCCCTTCGGCCTGGCGCTGGACTGCTACGCCGGCGCACCCCAGCGCATCGAACCGCCGCCGACGCCGACCCAGGCCGGCGCGCCCGCCAACGCCTCCAGCCATCTGCAGGGAGACTCCCCATGAAGCCCATTGCCTTGTCGGCCCTGGCCGGCGTCCTGCTGATCCTCGGTGTCGTGCCGGCCAGCCAGGCCGTGGAAATCCTGCGCTGGGAGCGCCTGCCCCTGCCGGTGCCGCTGGTGGTCGGCCAGGAGCGCGTGGTCTTCATCGACCGCAATGTGCGCGTCGGCGTGCCGGCCAGCGTCGGCGATCACCTGCGCGTGCAGAGTGCCGGCGGCGCGATCTACCTGCGGGCGAGCGAGCCGATTCCGCCCACGCGGCTGCAACTGCAGGACGTGGAATCCGGCGCGCTGATCCTGCTCGACATCGCCGCCGAGCCGGCGAAGGACGGTCAGGCGCCGCTGGAGCCGGTGCGCATCGTGGAAGCGGAAGCCCCCGCGAAGCGCTACGGCGGCGGTGCGGCAAGCGGCGCGGACGAGCAGGCCGACGCGCCCGCAGACAAATCCGTTCCCCGGCGCGAGACGCCGGTACCGGTCGTGCTGACGCGCCATGCCGCACAGAACCTGTACGCGCCGCTGCGCACCGTCGAGCCGGTCGCCGGCATCGGGCGCGTGAACCTGCGCCGTGGCCTCGCACTGGACACCTTGCTGCCGACGCTGCCGGTGCACGCGCGGGCATTGGCCGCGTGGCGCCTGGAAGACCAGTGGGTGACGGCCGTGCGCCTCACCAACACCTCGGCGCGTTGGCTCGACCTCGACCCGCGCGCCCTGCAGGGGAACTTCGTGGCGGCGACCTTCCAGCATCCGAACCTGGGGCCGGCCGGCACCCCGTCCGACACCACGGTGCTCTACCTGGTCACGCGCGGCCACGGCCTGGCCGAGTCGCTGCTGCCGGCGCTGAGCCCGATCGATGCCACCGCGAACCTGCCGCCGGCCGCCGCGGCCGGCTCGACCGGAGGAGCGCGCGATGAAAAGTAATCCGCTGCTCAAGTGGCTGCTGATCCCGATGGCGCTGCTGCTGGTGTTCGTCGGCGTCAAACTGTTCTCCGGCGCCCCCGGCGGCCAGCCCGCCCCCAAGGGCGCGGCCAGTACGCTCACGCCCGAGGAGATGAAAGCCCTGGGCATCGCAGGCGACACGCCGCGCGATACCGTCGCCACGCTGGTGGCCCAGGTGAAGCAGTTGCGCACCGAGCTGCAGAGCGCGCTCGGCGACAACAAGCAGCACAAGGCCGAGAACGAGCGCCTGCGTGCCCGGGAAAGCGCGATCGACCAACGCATCCAGAGCGCGCTGGAAGGCGAACGCAGCCGCCTGGAGCAGGAGCGCAATCAGGTGGCCAGCGACAGGCAGCAGACCCAGGGGCTGCTGCAGGATCTGCAGCGGCAACTGGACGGCCTTTCCGGCAAGGGTGGCCGGTCCGATCTGCCCGTCGGGCTGGGGCTGGAAGAGGGTGACGGCCAGCGCTTCAACCGCGGCGTCGGTGGCACGCAGTGGGTCGAGCCCGACGATGCCAAGGTCGACGCCAAGAACGCCAGCAAGGAGCCGAGCTTTCCCCTGAGCTTCGGGCCGGCCCAGAAAAGCCTGTCGGCCGCAGTGGAATCCGTCGCCGACGTCGGCAGCCGCGCGGTGGGCGCATCCACGAAGGCGGTCTACACCGTGCCGTCGAACTCGACGCTCATGGGGTCGATTGCCATGACGGCGCTGATCGGGCGCGTGCCGATCGACGGAACCGTCAACGACCCGTACCCGTTCAAGGTGTTGATCGGCCTGGACAACCTCACGGCCAACGGCATCGACATCCCCGACGTGGCCGGCGCCGTGGTCAGCGGCACGGCCTCGGGCGACTGGACGCTCTCGTGCGTGCGCGGGCAAATCCGCTCAGTCACGTTCGTGTTCCAGGACGGCACCATCCGCACGGTGCCGGAGGACAGCAGCAAGGGCGGCAGCAGCGGCGGCAACGCGGGTCACAACGGCGCCAGCATCCAAGGCGGCCTGGGCTGGATCAGCGACCCCTACGGCATTCCCTGCGTCAGCGGCGAGCGGCGCAGCAACGCCCAGCAGTACCTGGGCAGCCAGGCGCTCATCACCGCGGCCGGCGCCGGCGCGGCCTCGCTCATCAAGTCCGACAACGGCAGCGTGGCCGTGGTCGCCAACAGCAACGGCTCGCTGGGCACCGTCGGCATCAGCGGCAACGAAGCGATGGGCCGCATCCTCGCGGGCGGCGTGCGCGACATGGCCGATTGGGTCAACAAGCTCTACGGCCAGGCCTTCGCGGCGGTCTACGTGCAGCCCGGCGCCAGGGTGGCCGTGCATCTGGAGCAGCCGCTCGACATCGACTACGACGCCAAGGGGCGTCGGGTCCACCACCGCACCGGAGAAACCCATGCCTCGGATCTGGATTGACGCGGCCGCCGTGCTGCTGGCGGCCACCCTGCTCGGCGGCTGCGCCACCAGCAAGGAGAAGCTGCTGCCGCACGGCGACAACACCATGCTCGACATCTGGCATCAGGAGACCGGCGGCAGCGCGGGCGGCGGCCAGGCCGCCCGGCAACTGCTCGATGCGCGCCAGGGCCTGCGCCGGCCGCTGGTCGAGGCCGATGTACAGGCGGCGCCCGGCGTGCAGGCGCGCTACACCCGAACCGCGCAGAACGAGATTTACCGCCAGTTCCACCGCCTGCCGAACCCCGACCTGGTGATGTACGTGTTCCCGCACCTGGCGGGCACCGACCCGGTTCCGGTGCCCGGCTACAGCACGGTCTTCCCGCTCTACCAGCGCGTGCAGTACGCGATGCCGGGCGAGCGCGTGGAGGACTATTGATGGCCTGGTCGCTGCCGTGGTCACGCAAGCCCGACGCATCGCCTGTTGACGCCGCGGATACGACCGATGATGCCTGGGCACGGCACGTAACGGCCTTGGCGGCACAGGGTGTCGCCGAGCCGGGCAGCGCGCTCGGCCGGGGCCGGCGCAGACCGGCCACCCAGGCCGACCACGATGCGCTCTATGGCGTCGCGCCGTCGTTCGCGGACTTGCTGCCCTGGGTCGAGTACCTGCCCGACACCAAGTGCATGTTGCTGGAAGACGGCCAGTCGGTGGCGGCCTTCTTCGAGCTGGCGCCGGTCGGCACCGAGGGCCGCGAGATGGCCTGGCTGTGGCAGGCGCGCGATGCGCTGGAGAACGCCCTGCAGGATTCCTTCGACGAGTTGGACGACAACCCCTGGGTGGTGCAGCTCTACGCCCAGGACGAGGCCGACTGGGACAACTATCGGCGCTCCCTGGCGAACTATCTGCAGCCGCGTGCACAGGGCAGCGCGTTCAGCGACTTCTACCTGCGCTTCTTCGCCCATCACCTGCGGGCCATCGCCAAGCCGGGTGGCCTGTTCGAGGACACCACGGTGACGCGCCTGCCGTGGCGCGGCCAAGTCCGGCGCGTGCGCATGGTGGTCTACCGCCGCACGTCCGCGGCCCAGACCTCGCGGCGCGGCCAGTCGCCCGAGCAGGCGCTGACCACGATCTGCGACCGCCTCGCCGGCGGGCTGGCCAATGCCGGCGTGAAAGCCCGGCGTCTCGGCGCGGCGGACATCCATGCCTGGCTCCTGCGTTGGTTCAACCCGAATCCGACCTTGCTCGGCGCCACTGCCGAAGATCGGGAACGCTTCTATGCGCTGAGCCGCTACCCGGAAGAGCGGGAGGAGGGCGAGATCGAACTCGCCAGCGGCACCGATTTCGCGCAGCGCCTGTTCTTCGGCCAGCCCCGCTCGGAGGTGCCCAACGGCCTGTGGTTCTTCGACGGCATGCCGCATCGGGTGATCGTGATGGATCGCCTGCGCACGCCGCCCGTGACGGGCCATCTGACGGGCGAGACGCGCAAAGGCGGCGATGCCATGAACGCGCTGTTCGACCAGATGCCCGAGGACACGGTGATGTGCCTGACGCTGGTCGCCACACCCCAGGACGTGCTGGAGGCGCACCTCAACCACCTCGCCAGGAAGGCCGTCGGCGAGACCCTGGCCTCGGAGCAGACCCGGCAGGACGTGCAGCAGGCGCGCGGGCTGATCGGCAGCGCGCACAAGCTCTACCGTGGCGCGCTGGCGTTCTACCTGCGCGGCCGCGACCTGGCCCAGCTCGATGCGCGCGGCCTGCAGCTCGTCAACGTGATGCTCAACGCCGGCCTGCAACCGGTACGCGAAGAGGACGAGGTGGCGCCGCTGAACAGCTATCTACGCTGGCTGCCGTGCGTGTTCGATCCGGCGGCCGACAAGCGCCAGTGGTACACCCAGCTCATGTTCGCGCAACATGCGGCGAACCTGGCGCCGGTCTGGGGCCGCAGTCAGGGCACGGGGCATCCGGGCATCACGTTCTTCAACCGCGGCGGCGGCCCGATCACCTTCGATCCGTTGAACCGCCTCGACCGGCAGATGAACGCGCATCTATTCCTGTTCGGCCCCACGGGTTCGGGCAAGAGCGCGACGCTCAACAACATCCTGAACCAGGTGACGGCGATCTACCGGCCGCGCCTGTTCATCGTCGAGGCGGGCAACAGCTTCGGCCTGTTCGGCGACTTCGCGGCACGGCTGGGCCTCACCGTGCATCGGGTGAAGCTCGCGCCGGGCGCGGGCGTCAGTCTGGCTCCGTTCGCCGACGCCTGGCGCCTGGTCGATACGCCGAGCCAGGTACAGACGCTGGACGCCGATGCGCTCGACGAAGACCAGACCGATGCCGGCATGGCCGTGGAAGGCGACGAGCAGCGCGACGTGCTCGGCGAGCTGGAGATCACTGCACGGCTGATGATTACCGGCGGCGAGGACAAGGAAGAAGCGCGCATGACGCGCGCCGACCGCAGCCTGATCCGCCAGTGCATTCTCGATGCGGCCCAGCATTGCGTGGCGGACAGACGCACGGTGCTCACGCGCGATGTGCGCGACGCGCTGCGCGAGCGCGCCCGCGACGCCACGCTGCCGGAGATGCGGCGCGCACGGCTGCTGGAGATGGCCGACGCCATGGATATGTTCTGCCAGGACGTGGACGGCGAGATGTTCGACCGGTCCGGCACGCCGTGGCCCGAGGCGGACATCACCATCGTGGACCTGGCCACCTTCGCGCGCGAGGGCTACAACGCCCAACTCTCGATTGCCTACATCTCGCTCATCAACACCGTCAACAACATCGCCGAGCGCGACCAGTTCCTGGGCCGTCCGATCATCAACGTGACGGACGAAGGCCACATCATCACCAAGAACCCGCTGCTCGCGCCCTACGTGGTCAAGATCACCAAGATGTGGCGCAAGCTCGGCGCCTGGTTCTGGCTCGCCACGCAGAACCTCGACGACTTGCCGAAGGCGGCCGAGCCCATGCTCAACATGATCGAGTGGTGGATCTGCCTGTCGATGCCACCCGATGAAGTGGAGAAGATCGCGCGCTTCCGCGAACTCAACGCTTCGCAGAAGGCGCTGATGCTCTCGGCGCGCAAGGAGGCCGGCAAGTTCAGCGAGGGCGTCATCCTGTCCAAGTCGATGGAAGTGCTGTTCCGCGCTGTGCCGCCCAGCCTCTACCTGGCGATGGCGATGACCGAGCCCGAGGAGAAGGCCGAACGCTTCCAGTTGATGCAGCAGCACGGCATCAGCGAATTGGATGCCGCCTTCCGCGTGGCCGAGAAGATCGACCGTGCGCGGGGCATCGAACCCCTGGCGCTGGGCACGTTGGCCTGACGGGAGCGACACGATGCGCATGCCTTCATTCGCCCGCCGTCATCCCTGGATCGGTCTGCTGATCGTGGTGACGATTGGGGTTGCCTCGTGGATGCTGCTGCTCGCGCCGCATCCGGCGACCGAGCCCGTGTCCCTGGCCGCCGTCGGGTCCGAAGCGTCGAAACCGGCCGGCCCGCCCTGGCTGTATGGCCGTGCCGATGCGCGCTTCACGGTGGTCGGGTACGCCGACCTGGAGTGCCCGTACTGCCGGGCCTACTTCCCCGCGCTCAAGCGCTGGATCGACGCCCATCCCGAGGTGAACTGGCAGTGGCACCACCTGCCGCTGTCCATGCACGAGCCAGCCGCGACTGCCGAGGCACGCCTGGCCGAGTGCGCGGGCGAGACGGGCGGACATGCCACGTTCTGGCAGGCCGTGGCGTGGCTCTACTCGAACACCCGTGGCGACGGCCAGGGCCTGCCGGAGGGCCTGCGCTATCCCGACCTCACGCCAGCCATGCAGGGTTGTCTCGACAGCGAGCGCCCCGATGCGGTCATCCGTGCCCAGGCGGTGGAAGCCGCACAGCAGGGCATCGCGGCCACGCCGGCCCTGCAACTGCGCGACCGCGAGTCCGGCAAGACCCTCCTGCTGCACGGTCCCGTCGAAGGCGATGCCTTGCTGTCGGCCATCGACCTGCTCGCCGCCGGCAACACGACCGTGGCCGAACCCGCCCATTCCCCAGACATGCCCGCCGGCGTCGCCGGTGACATGCCCAGGTAGCCATCGATCTTCAAGGCTGCGGCGCGGCTCGTCCGCGTTGATCGAAACCCGTTCGCATCGCATCCCTTGACGCGAACAGCCACCGCATCCGCGGTGGTGGATGCCCGCTCGTCACCTGTTCCATCCCCATCGTCCCCAGGAGGGTTTGCCCTCCAGGGGCAGGCGCCCTCCTATCTCATCCATTGGAGGTTCGCCATGTCTCTCGTCATCGCCGACTCCCGCCCGGAGTCGCTCACCCTGATCGCCGCCCAGCACGAAGACTGGATCATCCGGCAGGCCATCACCCTGCTGGAGAACCGCGTGTTCAAGGCCGGTCCGGCGCTGGGCAGTCCCGCCGCCGTGCGCGACTACCTGCGCCTGAAACTGGTCGCGGAGCCGAACGAAATCTTCGCCGTCGTGTTTCTCGACAACCAGCACCAGGTGCTCGCCTTCGAGCCGCTGTTCAAGGGCACGGTCGACCAGACTTCGGTGTATCCGAGGGTGGTGGTCCAGCGTGCGCTGGCGCTCAACGCTTCGGCGCTGATCCTGGCGCATCAGCACCCCTCGGGGAACACCGAGCCCTCGGCCGCTGATCGTGCGATCACCGAGCGGCTGAAGAGTGCCCTGGCCACCGTCGATGTCCGGGTGCTGGATCACTTCATCGTCGGCAAGGGCAGCCCGTACTCGTTCGCCGAAGCCGGCTTGCTGTAGCAGCACCAGCGGACGCGCATTCATGTCATCACCACGGGAGCCATTGGCTCCCGTTTCCTTTCGCCGACCCGCCGAGAAATCGGGACTGACCGGTTTCGGTTTCTTTGTCGTCCCCTGATCTGCGTTGCGCTCGACTACGAGTCTGCATCGACTCCGCGGAGGCGCGACATGCCGGCTCATTCCCTCAACCTTCCTGCCGCTTCGCGGCGCCCCCTGGCCACGAGGCTGGCCGCTGGACTGTGCGCCGCGCTGCTCGGTCCCATCGCGGCGGCCGCCGATGTGCTCATCGTCATCGACAGCCGTCATCCGGTGCAGGCCCCGGCCGGCGTGCGGATCATCGAGCTGGACCAGGCCACGCGCATCGAGGTCGAACTCGCCGCGCACCTGCCGGCCGACCCGCAACAGGCCGCGGCCCTGGTGCGGCAGCGGTTGCATGACGGCGGCGAGGCCCTGCAGCACCGCATCGGCCATGCCTACCAAGGTGTCGCGGATGCCTGGGGGCTGGGCATCGCCAAGATTCCCGCCGTGGTGGTCGATCGACGCTACGTGGTCTACGGCGAGCCCGACGTGTCCCGCGCCGTCGCGCGCATCAACGCCTACCGGAGCACGCAGCCATGAGCCTCCTGCTGGCATCCCGACGCTTGCGCGCCACCGCCGCCTCGTTGCTGCTGAGCGCGGCCACGTCGACGTTCGCCCTGGACACCGCCACCATCGTCTCGTCGGCGCTGTCCCCCGACTGCCTCGAATACCGCGTGGTCGGAATCTGCTACTGGCTGTACTGCACGCCCTTCGGCTGCTCGGTTCGCACCTCCGTCAAGGTGCGCCACTACGTCCCCGATGCGGTGGTGTCGAGCTACTCGAACACCGGAGAAAACCCGTGGCAGGAAGTCAGGGCGATGAGCATGCCCAACCCGACCGCCAAGGCTGGCGGTGACGGCACGACCAATCACGACAACGAGAACAACCTCGCCAAGTTCAAGAACGCCGATGTCATCGGCCATCCGGCCGGGATGGTGTTCAGCCAGTTCGCCAGCGCCTCCGGCTACACCTGCGAAGGCGCTGGCACGGCCTTCATGCCGTATCTGCTGAGCACGCTCGACACGATCGCCTGGCGCTACAACATCCCGGAAGCGTTCTACCCCGAAGCGCTCATCCCCGGCCGGCGCGAAATCGGTACGCGCACCGGCCTGAACCTCTGGGGCAACGTGTATCCCCGCGGTGGCTTCCTGCACCAGACCGACGATCACAAGAGCGGCGCCGTGGTCGCGCAGCGCGCGGGCGACATCGTGACGCGCCGCAACCAGATTCACGTGTACCAGCCTCTGCTGGCCAGCGCCCGCGACGGCTACTGGCCGGCCGGCGCGCTGATGGAGACCGACGCCTCGACGGGCAAGTGGCAGGAGCTGACGCCCACGCCCTCGAACAGTTGCGTGGTCTTCCCGCATAGCCGCACCCGCGTGCAGGCCCAGCAAGGCGACTACGCCTGGGCGCTGTGGCGGCCGTACTCCTGCTGCCAGCGCCGGGGGCAGGTCTTCCTCGGCAGCGTCGATTTCATGTGAGGAACCCACGATGAACGCATCCCTCCCTGACTTCCTGCGCCGCGCGAAGTTGCACCTGCGGGCCACGCTGTTCGTGGCGGCCATCACGCTGGTCGTCGGCGTCACCTGGGCGCAGACCCGCATCGACCCCAATGGCGTGAACGCCAGCGGCAGCGTGATCGGCGACGACGTGCTCTACAGCATCGGCGGCGGCCGGGCCGTGTCGATGGGTGGTGCCGGCAACATGCAGAGCATCGGCGTGGGAATCGGCTGGAACAGCAACCTGATCTGCGGCGACATGAGCATCACCACGACGCTGCAGAACCAGCTCAACGGCATCACCAACGGCTTCCAGACGATCATGAGCAACGTGATCCAGAACGCCACCAGCGCCGTGGCCTCGCTGCCGGCCCTGATCATCCAGCGCGCCGACCCGGGGCTCTACAACCTGCTGACCAACGGCATCCTCCAGGCGCGCCTGGACTTCGACCGCTCGAAGATGACCTGCCGGGCCATCGCCAATCGGATGGCGGACATGGCCGGCGGCCAAGCCGGCTGGGATCAGCTCGCCGAGGGGATGGCGCTGCGGGATGCGGTCAGCAGCACCGATGCCGTCTCCGCCATCGAGCAGGCCGAGTCCAACAAAGGAAACAACGGCGTGCCATGGGTCGGCGGCGGCAACGCGGGCGGCTCCGGTCAGAGTTCGATCAAGGTGGTCGGCGACGTGACGCGCGCGGGCTACAACCTGCTCAACGGGCGCAGCGCCACCGATACCTCGTCGATCGCGCGCAGCGCCTGCGGCAACCGCCTGACCTGCCAAACCTGGTCCTCGCCCCAGGCGGCCGCGGACTGGGCGACCCGCGTGTTGGGCGAACGCGAGCAGCGCACCTGCGAAAACTGCACGAAGACCCAGACCACGCCTGGCGTCGGGCTGACGCCAATGATCCAGGAAGAGTACGAGACCAAGCTGCAGGCGCTGCAGGAACTGGTGACGGGCGCCCGGCCGACGACGCTGGCCAATCTCGACGCAGCCGGCAGCAGCTCGCTGCCGATCACGCGCGGCGTGATCGAGGCCCTGCGTGACGAACCCGACCAGGACGTGCTGGGCCGGCGCCTCGCGTCCGAGGCTGCGCTGTCCAGCGTGCTGGAGAAGGCCCTGCTGCTGCAACGCACGTTGCTGACCGGCAAGAAGGAGCCGAACGTCGCCGCCAACGAGCTGGCCGTGCGGGCGGTCGACCAGGAGAACAGCGCGCTGGAGCAGGAGATCAACAACCTCAAGACCGAACTGGAGCTGCGCCGCACGCTGGCCGGCAACTCGGCGATGGCGATCATCCAGCGCCACAGCACCCGCGCTGCCGGTTCGCGCGGCGTCTTCGAGGGCGACACCACGCGCGACCGTCTGCGGGAAGTCCAGAAGCCGCGGAGCGGTACGCCATGAGCCGGCTGGCCTGGCTGCGGCTGCCATGGCTGTTCAACCGCCGCGTCGGCGTGGCGCTGCTGTGGACCTTGCTGGTGGTGGCCGCCGCGGTGGCGGTGAACATCGCCGGCATCCACGTGGTCGGCGGCGTCGAGGGCTGGCAGCACTGGCTGCAGGCGCACGCCGGCCACTTCTTCGTGTGGCGGCTGTGCCTCTACGGAGCGACGGCTTACGGCTGGTGGTGGATGCGTCGGCGCCTGTTGCGGCGGGAGCCGTCACGCGAGACGCATCAGCGCCTGCTGCGCACGGAGATCGCTGCCGTGATCGCCGTGGTCGCGCTGGAAGCCAGCCAATTGTTGCGGCACGGCTGAGACCGGGAGGCAGGCATGACGCTCTACACCACGGACTACCTGGAGTATTACCTGACCCTGGTGGCTTGGGTGGTCAACAACGGCATCTGGAGCATTCTCGTGGCCAGCGGCGTGTTCGCGCTGCCGTTCGTGGCCATCGTGATCCAGGAATGGCTCAAGGCCCGCAGCGAGGGTGCGGACGAAGGCAACAAGGGCGTGCTGTCGTCGATGCGCATCGAGAACCGGGTGTGGGTGGCGATCGTGGTCATCATGTTCGCCGGCATCCCGTTCATCCCGGTGGATCTCGCCACGATCAAGTTCGACACCACGCGCTCCGCGCAATGCCAGGTCAACGTCCCGTTGCCCAACGACACGGGCTGGTCCAACGTCTACACGGCGCTCAACGACCAGAGCGCGCTGGTGCCGGTGTGGTGGTTCTTCATGCACGCCATCTCGAAGGCGGTCACCGGCGCCGCGGTGGCGGCGATTCCCTGCGGCACGGACCTGCGTCAGATTCGCATGGATGTGGATGCCACGCGCATCGACGATCCGGTGCTGGCACAGGAGGTCGCCGACTTCACGCACGACTGCTACGGGCCGTCGCGCGCCAAGCTGTTCATGAACCGGCCGACGCTCTCCGACGAGCAGATGAACGACGTCACCTGGATCGGGTCGAGTTACTTCCTCGACACGCCCGGCTTCTATGACACCTATCGCGCCAAGACCCCACGCACGGCCTGGCCCTACGACGCGACCCGCGATGCGGGGCTGGCACAGGTGGACAGCGGCGGCGGCTATCCGTCCTGCCGGCAGTGGTGGGCCGATGGCGGCCAGGGACTGCACAGCCGGCTGCTGGCACAGGTGGACCCGGACCTGCTGACCCGCATCGGGCGCTGGGTGGGCTTCCTGTCGTCGAGCGAGGTCAATGACTCCGTGATCCGCGCCGTGGTCTCACCGAGGCAGCAGAAGATGAACCAGGGCGCCGTCTACACCGACTACGGCGGCCAGATCGACAAGACGCTGCCGAACGTCGTCACGCGCGGCGCGAGCGACCTGGGGCTGACCGTCGGCTCACTGGGCTTTTTTCCGGCGATGGACGTGGTGCGCCAGGCGCTGCCGATGGTGCTGACGATGCTCAAGATGGCGCTCGTCATCTGCATCCCGCTGGTGCTGCTGATCGGCACCTACGACCTGAAGACGGTGGTGACGGTGAGCTGCGTCCAGTTCGCGCTGTTCTTCGTGGACTTCTGGTTCCAGCTCGCGCGCTGGATCGACAGCACGATCCTGGACGCGCTCTACGGCTGGGGGTTTGGCGCGGACAGGCCGCACACGAACTTCGATCCGCTGATCGGCTTGAACAACGCCTTTGGCGACATGCTGCTCAACTTCGTCATGGCGATGATGTTCATCGTGCTGCCGACGTTTTGGGTGATGGCACTGGCCTGGGCTGGTGTACGGGCAGGCAATATTCTTGGAGCGCTTACCGTCGCTACCGGCGACGCAAAGGCGGCTGGAGGTAGTGGCTCTCGCCTTGCGATGACGGCTGCGTCGAAAGGCGGCGCGAAGTAAGGCGCATCCTTTCGCACCGATGGGGCAGCTACGACTCGTCAGAGTCGCCCATGTCGTGGCGCCACTCGTTCTTGTCGTACAGACCATGGCCGGAGTGTCCTTCACGCCACTCTGGCTGGTTCTCATCATCCGCATCGGCGTTCCGCGCGAGCCATGCGGCGACCACCGCAAAGGCAAGCAGCAGGACGAGCCAGGATACGGTGTAGAGCAGCACGCCAAGTACGGCCAGCTTGACGATCCAGAGCACCGCCGTGATCGCGCCCGCAGGCACCCCGCGCGTCACCAGCCAGCCGGCTACACGCTGCTCGCGGCGCAGGTATCCACGCCAGGCACGGCCAGCCCCCCGGCCCAGCCGGTGGCTCCAGCGCCCGTTGTGCGTGTTGGTGGTCATGCTCATATGCCTCGGCTTCAGTGGTGCCTCACCTCGCGGAGCGGCCGGTCGTGGCCTGCCCTCCAGCATAGACCGCGATCAGGAGGGCGGGTTGCGGCCGGCAGAGCCGGGTTGGCTCGGGCCGCAGGTCGATTAGATTCTGCACGATAAATCAAACCTAATGCTACTTTCCATGCACGTTCTTGCAATGGCTCTAGGGGTCGATTGGATTTTGTGTTATTTTTATAACATGGATGGAAATTCTCGGCACCAGGTAATCAAGCGACTGCAGGCGGGACTCCCCCGCGGGGCGCCGTTCGACCTTGCCACCCTGAGCCAGTTCGGGGTGTCGCCCCAGCTCGCCGCCCACTATGCCGACGGCGGGTGGCTCGTGCGCCTGGCCCATGGCGTCTATGCCTTCCCGAACGATGAGTTCGGGGTCTACGGTGCGCTGAAGTTCCTGCAACAGCGCGTGCCCGGCCTGCACGTCGGCGGCAAGAGCGCCCTGGCCCTGCAGGGGGTGCGGCACAACCTGGGCAGCCGGGAGGCGCTGGTGCTGTGGGGCGACGGTCGTTTCGCGTTGCCGGCCTGGTTCACTTCGCGCTTTCCGGCCCGCTATGTCCACGCCCGCCTGTTCGACTGGCCGGACACGGCGCTGGCCGGCAAGACCCTGACCACGCCGCCTGGCCTGCCCGAGGATCTGCGGGTGGCAGCCCCCGAGCGTGCCGTTCTGGAGCTGCTGTACGAAGCCGGCGTCAAGCAGAGCCTCGAAGAGGCCCGCAACCTCTTCGATGGACTGCGTTCCCCCCGCAAGGACTTGCTCGGGCAACTGCTGTCTTGCTGCGCCAGCGTGAAGGCCGTGCGCCTGTTCCTCACCTGGGCGCGCGAGACCAGCCTCGTGGATGTCGATGCCCTGCTGGAGCAGTACCCGGTTCGCACCGGCAGCAACACGCGCTGGATGAGCCGGCTCGATGACGGCACCTTGCTGAGCCTGAGACCTCATGGATAAGACCTACGCGGACACCGTTCGCCTGCTGCTGGCCGTCGCGCCCGACGTGTTCGCCAACGACATCTTCGCCATGAAGGGCGGCACGGCCATCAACCTCTTCGTGCGGGACATGCCGCGCCTTTCGGTGGACATCGACGTGGTGTACCTCCCGTGGCAGACGCCGCGCGACGAAGCGCTGCAAGCCATCAACCAGGAGCTGGCCGCCATCGCCACGCGCGTTGCGCCACTGGGCGTGCAGACACGCCTGGTTCGCGCCAAGGACCTGGGAGACACCAAGCTGATCGTCGAGAACGACGCCAGCCAGGTGAAGATCGAGGTCAACGTCGTGTTCCGAGGCAGCGTGCTGCCCGTCGAGCGGCGGCCGCTGAGCGCAAAGACCAGCGATCTGTTCGGCGTCGAGTTCGAGCTGCCGGTTCTGGCACCGGACGAGCTGTACGCCAGCAAGCTGGTGGCCGCGCTGGATCGGCAGCACCCCCGCGACCTGTTCGACGTGTGGCAGCTCTACGAATCGGGCGACATCAGCGACGGCATGGTCGAGTGCTTCGTGATCTATCTGGCGGGCCACAACCGGCCGCCCCACGAAGTGCTGTTCGGCAACGACAAGGACATCGCCGGCGAGTACGAGCGGGCCTTTGTCGGCATGACCGAAGTGGGCTGCTCCCTGGAGACACTGCTCGACGCTCGCGCCAGGGTGCGGCGCGAGCTGCCACAGCGACTGAGCACCGCGCACAAGCAGTTTCTGAGCGGGCTGGCGCGCGCAGAACCGGACTGGTCGCTGGTGCAATGCCAGCACGCCGCGCAACTGCCGGCACTGCGCTGGAAGCTCGCCAATCTCGAAACCTTCCGCAAGCGCCGTCCCGACGACTTCGCAGCGCAATCCGCCGCCCTCGACACCGGCTTGGGCCAGAGCTGACGAACATCCCGCAGCTTCCGGCTTGCCGGGATTGCCCCATGCCGCATTCATCGTGGCACCCGCGCAGCAGCGGCCCTATACCCAAAAGCTTCCGACAAAGGCCAAAGGGCTGGGAAGGGGCAAAGGAAGGGCGCCAAGGGGAAAGGCCCTATCCTGAAAAGGCCAAAAGGCGCCCCCGAGCAGCCCGTCATCCGGGGTTCGCCATGCTCTCGCTGTTCCAGCGCAAAAGGGTGCCACCCACCGCCGGCACGCCGCCCACCTCCGCCATCGAAACTCCGAAAGGGTCGATGCGGCCGGAGTCGGCCGCATCGCTGCTGGCCACGCCGCGCCGGCAGAAACTGCTGGAACACATCTGGCAGCGCACATCGCTCTCGCGCCGGCAGTTCGCCACGCTCTACCTCGCCCCACTGGAGCGCTACGCCGAGCTGGTCCAGCAGTTCCCGGCCTCCGAGAACCACCACCATGCCTATCCGGGCGGCATGCTGGACCACGGCCTGGAGATCGTCGCCTATGCGCTGAAGCTGCGGCAGTCATACCTGCTGCCTGCGGGCGTCACGCCGGAGGCACAGGCGGCCCAGGCCGAGGCCTGGACCGCAGGCACGGCCTACGCGGCCCTGCTGCACGACATCGGCAAGATTGCGGTCGATCTGCACGTCGAGCATGCCGACGGCAGCGTCTGGCATCCCTGGCACGGCCCACTGCGAAAGCCCTACCGCTTCCGTTACCGAAAGGAGCGTGAGTACCGCCTGCACAGCGCCGCCACCGGGCTGCTCTACGCGCGCCTTCTCGATCGGGACATCTTCGACTGGCTCAGCGGCTATCCCGACCTCTGGGCCGCGCTGCTGTACGTGCTGGCCGGCCAGTACGAGCACTCCGGCACGCTCGGCGAGCTGGTCGTGCAGGCCGACCAGGCATCGGTCGCCCAGGAACTCGGCGGCGATCCCAGCAAGGCGCTGGCGGCGCCCAAGCATGCGCTGCAACGCAAATTGCTCGACGGCTTGCGCTACCTGCTCAAGGAAGCGTTCAAGTTGAACCAGGCCGGCCCGGCGGACGGTTGGCTGACCCAAGACGCCTTGTGGCTGGTGAGCAAGACTGTCTCCGACAAGCTGCGCGCACATCTGCTGTCACAGGGCATCGACGGCATCCCGGCCAGCAATACGGCGGTGTTCAACGTGCTGCAGGATCACGGCATCGTGCAACCGACGCCGGATGGCAAGGCGATCTGGAAGGCTACCGTCACCAGCGACGCCGGCTGGTCGCACGCCTTCACCTTCCTGAAGCTCTCGCCGGCGATGATCTGGGATGCCGCCGACCGGCCGGCGCCGTTCGCAGGCCGTGTGCAGGTCGAAGAGGAACAAGCGGAGCCGACGCCGCAGGCGCCGGCGGTGGCTGATGGGCCGCGCGTGGAAGGCACCGAAGCTGCACCCGCGAGCGCGGCGCCGATCGCATCCGCAGCCATGGACACCGGCGTCGCAGCGCTGCTCGACCTGCTGGGCGACACCGCTCCACCCACCGCGCCGGAGACCCCGAGTTCCCCTGTTGCCGAGCCCAAGCCGGCCCCTTCGACCATGCCCCCGCCGCAGATGAGCCTCGCGCCTTCCCAGGATCGCGCGGAGCCCTCTGGGGCGCACTTCATGGCCTGGCTGCGTCAGAGCGTCCAGACGCGCAAGCTCATCATCAACGACGCCAAGGCCCTGGTGCATACCGTCGCCGGTACGACCTATCTCGTCAGCCCCGGCGTGTTCCAGCGCTACGCGCAGGAGTACCTTCAAGTCGCCGCGCTGGCCAAGCAGGAGAAGCTGGAGGGGTGGCAGTGGGTGCAGAAGCGCTTCGAGAAGTTGGGACAGCACCGCAAGCAGCCGAGCGGGCTGAACATCTGGACCTGCGAAGTCACGGGGCCGCGCAAGTCGCGCCGGCTGCACGGCTACCTGCTCGTCAGCCCGGATGCGCTGTTCCAGGAGACGCCGCCAGACAACCCATACCTGCGGCTCCTCAACGAGGCCGCAAAGCGCGAAGATTCAGCCCTTGGGGCCAAGGACGACGATCAGGCGTAGGCATGCGACCGCTGTGCGGGCCGGCTTCAATCTGCGGATGGGGCCGACTCCGCCAGCTTGGCTTCGGTCAGAGTCATCAAGTGGGCGGAACTGCATTTCAGCGCACGGGCAATCTTGAGGATGAGAGGGAGCGTGGGGACATGCTCGCCGCGCTCGATCTTGCCCATGTGCGACCGTTCGATGCCGGCCATGTGGGCCAGCGTTTCCTGAGCGATGCCCTGGTTGGTTCTTTCTTCCCGCACGGCAGCCCCAAACGCGATGGCTGGTTCCGCTTCGTAGGTAGTGGTGCCGGTGGGGCGGCCCCTTTGGATCGAACGCTTTGGCATTGCCAAGAGCGTCGAACACGGTCACGATTTAAACCACGTTAAACTTAACTCATTCAACGACTTCGAGATCAGTTGCCACGACTTCACCGCCTGGGGGGAGCTGGACGTGGAATCGAGTGACATCACCGCCGAAATTCGCATGGCCGTCCTCGGCGAATGGGTGCCTCCCCAGCTCGCCGACGTGCTCGCCCTGCAGCGCGCCGAAGAGCCGGAGACTCATGCCGTCCTGGCCGGATGGACAGATCCCGGTCGAGGCGCGGAGCTGCCGGGCGACGGCTTCGACTTCGCCTTGTCTGCGGCTGCCCGGCAGTGGCCTGGCTGGATATGCGAGCCGCTGTGGCATGACACGCTGGCGGTCGCCGTGGCCAAGCGCTCCCACCTGCTGGCCTACCGTGAAGTGCCGTGCGAGGAAGTGCTCAAGCAGCCCTTGATCTGCTCGCAGTCCACGGCCGATGAACCATGGCGCGTGACCGTGCAGCGCGTGTTCGAAAACGCGCTGCAGGAGCGGGAGCAAACGGTGGAGACATTCGATGTGGCGATGACGCTGGTTGCTGCCGGGTACGGGATCGCCATTGCGCCTGCCGCGAGACTGGCGAGCTACCTACGCCGAGGCATCGCCGTACGGCCGCTGGCCGGCGCACCAATGATCGTGATGGCTTACCTGCTCCGCCGCAACGCTACCTTGTCGGACACCCAGGCAAGATTCGCCCGCCGCGCGCGCTTGGTGTCCTGACTGATGCGCTGGCCTTCCCATTGATGCGTAACGGCCGGAACTGCACGTCTTCGGCCCTCCGGCTCTGCCGCCATACGTAGTCGCCGATCAAATTGATGTGCTCCCAGCCCAGCGGCGACAGGTATTGCAGCAACCCGTCGTCGATCCCGTTGCCGGAGTCGCGCAGCGCCTGCGTCGCAGCTCATCCTGACAACAATCTACCCTTGTTACCCTTGTCTCGAATTTCAAGGAACCTAGCGATCAAACAGCCGACTCCGATGGAGATCGCAACATCGGCGAGGTTGAACGCGGGCCAGTGCATGCCCTGCCAGTGGAAGTCGAGGAAGTCCACAACCTGACCGCGCAGCAGGCGATCCACCACGTTGCCAAGTGCCCCGCCAAGAATGAGGCTGTAGCCGACGGCTTCGAAGCGCGGCAGCGTCTGCTTCAGTTGTCGGATGAGCCAGACCGCGACGAGCAGTCCTAACGTGATGAAGAAGTAACGTTGCCAGCCACTCGCTCCGGCCAAAAAGCTGAACGCGGCGCCCGGATTGAGCACATGCACGAGGTTGAAGAACGGCGTGATCTCGACCTGTTTGCCATAGACGAACGCCCGTTCGATCGAGAGCTTGGCTGCCTGATCAGCAGCAACCGCTGCCGCAGCCACCCCGTACCACGGCAAGGCCGGCGCGAGCAGCCCCTTTGCGCGCGCCGCAGTGGCGAACGAGATCAGCCACCGCGAGAGCACGGTGCAGCCCAAGCCCAGCCCCCAGCCTGCCAGCACGTCGCCCGGGAAGTGCATACCTGCCGCCATGCGTGACCAGCCAACCAGGGCGGCATACATCAACAGGCAACCGCGACCGCGCCAGGCCAGCAGCGGCCACAACGCAGCGGCCACCAGCGCCGCGTAGGTCGCGTGCCCGCTGGGCAGGCTGTAATGCAGCTCCACAGCGCCGATGACATGCACCGCTGCGCCCAGCACCGCATGCGGGCGCGGAAAGTCGAGCCACCACTTCAAGGCCGACGCCGCCGCCAAGGCCAGCAAGAACGCGACGCCGAAGTGCAACAAACGGCTCCGCACTAGCCGAACGCGGGCCGGATCGGAAGATGCCTTTGACCATGCCCATAGGCCCAGTACGGTTAGGGGCGCGGTCCAGTAGCTGCCGATTAGGCTGAAGAGCGACGCCAGCGGCCACAGCACTGCGGGCGTCCCAGCATTGATCGCTTGAAATAGCGCGAGATTCAGACCGGCCCAGTCATACAGCACGAATTTCCAACTCATCGGCGCAGCAGCCTCAAGCCATTGCCCACCACCAGCAGGCTAGCTCCCATGTCGGCGAACACCGCCATCCACATGGTCGCGTGGCCGGTGAAGGTGAGCACCAGGAACACGGCCTTGATGCCCAGCGCAAGCGCGATGTTCTGTGTGAGCACCTGTGCCGTGGTGCGGGACAGCCGCACGAAGGTCGGAATCTTGCGCAGGTCATCGTCCATCAGCGCCACGTCGGCCGTCTCGATGGCCGTGTCGGTGCCCGCCGCGCCCATCGCGAAGCCAATGTCGGCACGAGCCAACGCCGGAGCGTCGTTGATTCCATCACCGACCATGCCGACCCCGCCGGACTGGGCAAGCGCTTCGATCTCGCGCAGTTTGTCATCGGGGAGCAGGTTGCCTTGTGCGCGGTCGATCCCGGCCTGTGTGGCAATCGCCTTGGCGGTGTGTGGGTTGTCGCCGGTCAGCATCATGGTCTGGATGCCCAGCGCGTGCAGTTCGGCCACGGCGCTCCGGCTGCTGTCCTTGATGGTGTCGGCCACTGCCATGAGCGCCTGCACGCCCTCGGGCTCCACCAGCATCACCGCCGTCTTACCCTCGGCTTCCAGTGCGGTGATGCGTTGTTCCATTGCGGGGGAGCAATGTCCCAGCTCGTCGAGCATCCGATGGTTGCCGAGGTGATAGGCCACTCCGTCGATCACGCCGCGCACGCCTCGGCCGGGCAATGCGGCGAATTCCGCGACTTCGCGCAGCGCCACGCCGTCGGCAAGGGCGGCTTGCGCGATTGCCTTGGACACCGGATGGTCGGAGCGGCTGGCCAGGCTGGCCGCGAGACTACGGGCGTGCTGGGGCGAAGCGTTACCCAAGGCAACGAAGTCGGTCTGCGCGGGCTTGCCGTGGGTGATGGTGCCGGTCTTGTCCAAGGCCAGCCAGCGCAGCTTGCGGCCCTCTTCCAAATACACGCCGCCCTTGATGAGAATGCCGTGGCGTGCCGCTGCGGCCAACCCGCTGACGATGCTGACGGGTGTCGAAATCACCAGCGCGCACGGGCAGGCGATCACCAGCAAAACCAGCGCCCGATAGATCCAATCCAGCCATGCCGCTCCCACAAAGAGCGGCGGCACCAGTGCGACGACCACGGCCAAGGCGAATACGGCGGGCGTGTACCAGCGCGCGAACTGATCCACGAAGCGCTGGGTCGGCGCGCGGCTGCCTTGTGCGGCCTCCACCGCATGAATGATGCGGGCCAGCGTGGAGTTGTTCGCCAGCGCCGTGACACGGTACTCGAACGAGCCTGACTCGTTGAGGGAACCCGCAAAGACGGGATCGCCTAGGCCCTTGTCGACGGGCAGACTCTCCCCGGTGATCGGCGCTTGGTTCACGGTCGAGCGGCCTTCTACGACCTCCCCATCGAGGGCGATGCGTTCGCCAGGCCGCACTCGCACCCGGCTGCCGATCGCAACCTGCTTGGCATCCACCTCGCGCCATGAGCCATCAGGCTGTTGCACCGTGGCTCGCTCCGGGGCCAGATCGAGCAGCCCCGCGATGGCGTTGCGGGCGCGGTCCAGCGACTTGGCCTCGATGACCTCGGCCAAAGCGAACAACACCATCACCATCGCCGCCTCCGGCCAGTGCCCGATCAACATGGCCCCGGTGACGGCAATCGACATCAGGGCGTTCATGTTGAGGTTGCGGTTCTTGAGGGCAATCCATCCTTTCTTGTAGGTGGACAGGCCACCGGTGAGGATGGCGACCAGAGCCAGAACCATCACCGACCAATGATTGCCGCCTTGGAGCCAGTACACGGCCTCCGCCGCAACAGCGGCGACTAGCGAGATGCCGAGCGGCCACCAATGGGTCGTGGTCTGCCCCGGTGCTGATGACGCAGGCGTGCGGTTGGCTTCTTCGAGCACTTGGGCCTCGAAGCCGAGCGATTGCAGAGCACCCAGCACGTCAGGCAGCACGGCTGGGGCATGGCGCACGGTGAGCGTGCGTTGCATCAGGTTGAAGTCGAGATCGATCACACCGGCCAGCGTGGCGAGATTGCTGCGGATCAGCGCCTCCTCGGACGGACAATCCATCTTGGCGATGGCAAGGCGGGTGGTCTGCACCGCCGAGCGGTCGTCCTGTCGCACCGCCTGCATATCGACAGCCGCCAAGGCTTGTTCCACGGGGGCCAACGACGCCAGGGTGTGCCGCACGGTCAAGGTGCGCCGCATCAGGTTGAAATCGAGCTCCACCACGCCGGGCACGCCGCCCAGCTTGCCCCGGATCAGCGCTTCTTCCGTGGGGCAGTCCATGTTCTCGATGTGATAGACGGCAACCGCCACCCCGGTAGTGGCGCTGGTCTGTGTTTCTGATTTGAGAACGGGAGCATCAGCACAACCGTACCCGCTTGATCCGCAACTCATAGCAATTCCTCGGCGTCGTCATTCGTTCAAATGCATTAAAATCCCTATAGTGGCTATAGGGTCAAGCATTGGAGGACCAGCATGGAAATCAGGATCGGCGAACTGGCGCAGCGCACGGGATGCGAGGTCGTGACCATTCGTTACTACGAAAAGGAAGGGCTATTGCCTGAGCCGGCGCGAAGCAGCGGGAACTATCGGCTGTACGGCGAGGAGCAAGTCAAGCGCATGCAGTTCATTCGCCACTGCCGTTCGCTGGACATGTCGCTGGGCGAGATTCGGACCTTACTGAACCTGTGGGACAGCCCCACCCAGGATTGCGGAAAAGTGAATGCCCTGCTGGATGACCATATCCGGCAGGTGGAGGCGCGGGTCGAGGCGTTGTTGCAGCTAAGGCTGCATTTGACGGCCTTGCGTGAAAAGTGCGCCGGCGCACGACCCGTCGAGGCGTGCGGCATTCTTCAAGGGCTCGTGAATTGTTCTTGCCATACCGTCAGCACCCGAGACGAGGCCAGCGCTGGCGTTTAGCGTACGATTTTTCCCAAATTCTGTGGCTTCCCCTGCTAGGCGACCCCGACTCGCGGCGGGGTCCATTCGCTTTCCTTCACGGCCGTGCTCACTGCCATGGCGAGCTTGTCGAGATTGCTGGCAGTCACGCCCTCCAGTGCCGAACGCCCCCGCAGCATCGAGCGCGGTTGCAGCAGTGCATGGTAGATCTGCCAAGGGTCCGCATCCCTGGTCAGCTTCAGGACGGACTGGATCAGCTCGTGCTTGAGCGGGTCGAGGTGCCAGTCCGGCACGCGCTGGCCGCGGTTGCCTACGTTCAAAGCCAGCAAGTTGCCCGCCTTGATCTCGTAGCTGATCCACCTGCGGGATTTGCCTGCCATCTTGGCAAACGCAGCGACGGGAAGGTTGTGCGGCGCTTCGAAGACATCGAACAGCTCCATCCGCTCGCGCTGAATGTCCGAAGGCACCAGCGGCGCGGCCGATCGAGGGGGCGGAACCGCCGGCAGCCGATGTGCGGCGGCAGAAACCAACGGCATGGCGTCACCCGGCTTTGTCACGAGCAGGATTGGCGAAGCAGCAACCGGCGTAGAGGGGGCGTTTGCGGTTTGCTCACTCGGGAATGCGGGCACGCCTTCCAGATGCACGGTGAGGGGCATGCTGGCCGCCTCGACCTGGTTCTGCTCGAAGAGGTCGAGCCGATCGGCCCAGTCCTGCATCATGCGGCGACGCTGCTCCACGTACTCGGCATGGTTGTAGGTCGCGCTGACCTTGTTGGGATCGACGTGCGAGAGCTGTGCATCCACCCAGACTTTCGGGTAGCCGATCTCGTTGAGCGCAGTGGACATCGTGCCGCGGATGCCGTGTCCGGTCAGGCGTTCCTGATAGCCCATGCGCTTGAGGGCACCATTGAGGGTGTTCTCGCTGATGCGCTTCTTCAAGTCGCTGTCGTGCCGGAACAGGTGGCGCTGGGCCGGCTTGAACTCATCGAGCAGGTGCCGGACGATCTCCATGGCCTGAATCGACAGCGGCACGATGTAGGGCGGGATGTCCTTCGCCTGCTGCCGCTTCTTGCGCATATCCAACTGGAGTTGCTTCACGACGTCGGGCGGGATGATCCACAACCCACGGTCCAGATCGAATTGATCCGGCATCGCCTGTCGCAGCTCGCCGGTTCGCACGCCGGTCAGCAGCAATAGCCGCAGCCCGAGCTGGGTCTGCCGCCTGCCGCGATAGCTGCGCAGCCGCTGCAACAGCTTCGGCAGCTCGGCCATGCGCAGGAACGGGTTGTGGTTGACGGGTGGCAGCGGCAGCGCCACCACATCGAGATCGGAGGCGGGGTTCTGCTCCAGGCCCGGCACGATCACCAGCGCGTAGCGGAACAGTTGGTTGAACCACGTCCTGACTTTCTCGGCGACGGAGAGCGCCCTGCGCTTCTCGATCTTGGCGATCACCTCCAAGAGGTCGGGACGCTTGATCTCATAGATCGACCGCTTGCCCAGGGCGGGCAGCACATCTTTGTCGAAGATGCGCGGAAGTATCGAGAGGGTCGTCTGCCGGCCTTCCTTGAGGCTGAGCCCGCGATGCTTGAGCCACTTGCGATACACCGCCTCGAAGGTGTTTTCGTCGGCGAGCCGGACAGCGGTGCGCTTCTGCTTGCGGTGAACGCGAGGATTGGTGCCTTTGGCCAGCAGGGCGCGCGCTTCGTCGCGCAGGCTGCGGGCCTCGCGAAGCGTCACCTCCGGGTAGGTGCCGAGCGACATCCGCTTCTGCTTGCCCGCCCAGTAGTAGCGGAAGTGCCAAGTCCTGCCCCCTGCAGCCGTGACGGCCAGGGAGAGGCCATCCAAGTCAGGGAGGGTGTATGCCTTGCCAGTTGCCTTGGCCTGTCGAACGGCCAGGTCTGAGAGTGCCATGCTCTTGCTCCTGAACATGAGTCAGGAACCAGATGCTGGTCACGTCGACCTCGCCCCTCCATCAACAATCCGGAATCAGCCGCGCCCGCAAAAATGGACTTGTTTGTGGACTTAAAAGTCCCGGCTGTAGATGGATCGCAGTGGACCGCGGCAGAACGTCAAAGAGAGGAAAAGTCCTTGTGTGGCAACGACTTGCAGACTCTCTTGGACTTCTGCGGAAGTCCGCAGAATGATGCAGTGGAGCGGGCGATGGGAATCGAACCCACGGCTCTAGCTTGGGAAGCTAGGGTATTACCATTATACGACGCCCGCTCGGGCTGATTTGGCGGCTCCAGAGGCAGAACCGAGGTGGCATTCTACGCCGCCGCCTGCCGCAGGGGCAACCGGCGGGGTACGAAACTCAGTCGGCCAGGCGGCGGTAGCGGCCGCCCTGGAAGACGAGGGGGGGCCGGGCCGGGTCCTGGGCGAAGCGCTCGACCTGGCCGATGAAGATGAGGTGATCGCCGCCGGCATGGCGGGCGACGTTGGCGCATTCGAAGCTGGCGCAGGTGCCGGCCAGCACCGGGGCGCCGCCCAGGCCGGGCTGCCAGGCGATGCCGTCGAACTTGTCTTCGAGGCGGGAGGCGAAGCGGTTGGAGACTTCTTCCTGGTTCGCTGCCAGCACGTTCACGGCAAAGTGGGAGGCGCTCTCGAAAATGCCCAGGCTGGGGGAGTTGGCGGAGAGGCTCCACAGCACCAGGGGCGGCTCCAGGGAGACGGAATTGAAGGAGCTGACGGTGAGGCCCACCGGGGTGCCGTCGGCGGCCATGGCGGTGACCACGGTGACGCCGGTGGCGAAGCCGCCCAGGGCGTTGCGGAAGGCGCGGCAGTCGAAGGGGGCCGGGGTGGCGGCGGCGTCGCTGTCGCAGGTGTTGCAGGGCAGGTCGAGGGCGGAGTTTTGGCTGGAAGTCATGAAGTCGTCGGAGGCGGGCTGCGTGCTAACATGCGCGGACTTTTTGCCGTCCGGGGTGGCGCCGCTGTGGCGGTCTGCCCCTGCAATGCCCTTATTTTCAAGGAAGTGATGCTATGAGAATCGGAACGCCCCTCTCCCCTTCGGCCACCAAGGTGATGCTGCTGGGGGCGGGAGAACTGGGCAAGGAGGTGATTATCGCCTTGCAGCGCCTGGGTGTCGAGGTCATCGCCGTGGACCGCTACGCCGATGCGCCGGGCATGCAGGTGGCCCACCGTTCCCACGTCATTTCCATGACCGACGGGGCCGCCCTGCGCCGCCTCATCGAGCTGGAGAAGCCCCATCTGGTGGTGCCGGAGATCGAGGCCATCGCCACCGACACCCTGGTGGAGATCGAGGCCGAGGGCCTGGCCCAGGTCATTCCCACGGCCCGGGCTGCCAAGCTGACCATGAACCGGGAAGGCATCCGCCGCCTGGCCGCAGAGGAACTGGGCCTGCCCACCTCGCCCTACCGCTTCGCCGATTCCCTGGCCGAGCTGCAGGCCGCCATCGACGGCACGGGGGAGGAGAAGGGCATCGGCTACCCCTGCGTGGTCAAGCCGGTGATGTCCTCCTCCGGCAAGGGCCAGTCCCTGCTGAAGGGCCCCGCCGACGTGGAGAAGGCCTGGAACCATGCCCAGGCCGGCGGCCGGGTGCAGCAGTCCCGGGTCATCGTCGAGGGCTTCGTCAAGTTCGACTACGAGATCACCCAGCTCACCGTGCGCGCTGTGGGCAGCTCGGGCCAGGTGGAAACCTTCTTCTGCGAACCCATCGGCCACATCCAGGTGGACGGCGACTACGTGGAATCCTGGCAGCCCCAGCCCATGAGCGAGGCGGCCCGGGAGAAGTCCCGGGAGATCGCCGAGAAGGTCACCAGCAACCTGGGCGGCCGCGGCATCTTCGGCGTCGAGCTGTTCATCAAGGGCGACCAGGTGTGGTTCTCTGAAGTCAGCCCGCGCCCCCACGACACGGGCCTGGTGACCCTGACCAGCCAGCGCCTCTCCGAATTCGAACTGCACGCCCGGGCCATCCTGGGCCTGCCGGTGGATGCCAGCCTGCGCACGCCCGGCGCCTCCGCCGTCATCTACGGCGGCCTGGAGGAACAGGGCGTGGCCTACGAAGGCGTGGCCGAGGCCCTGCAGGTGCCCACCGCCGACCTGCGCCTGTTCGGCAAGCCCGAGAGCTTCAAGAAGCGCCGCATGGGCGTGGCCCTGGCCACCGGCGGCAGCATCGAACAGGCCCGGCAGCGGGCCAGCCTGGCCGCCAGCCGGGTGACGCCGGTTTCCGGCAAGCCCGCAGCCAAGAAATAAGCGGGCCGTAACGCAATGGATACGGGCCAGTGGCTGCTCCCTACCCTGGGGGCCGCACTGGCCCTTCTTCTTGGCCGTGCCGGCCTGCACTGGGCCATCCGGCGCGGCCTGCAGGCCCCCATGGTCCCGGAACAAGGCAGCCCGGGCGATCTGGGCCTGCCCTTTCGTGAGTGCGCCATCGCCGGGCCCCGGGGCAAGCGCCTCTTCGCCTGGATGATTCCCGCCGCCACTGTCGCCGCCCCCACGGTGGCGGTGCTGCACGGCTGGGGCGGCAACGCGGAAATGATGCTGCCCCTGGCGGCGCCCCTGCACCGGGCCGGCTACGCCGTGCTGCTGCTCGACGCCCGCAGCCACGGCCGCAGCGAGGCCGACACTTTCGCCTCCCTGCCCCGCTTCGCCGAAGACCTGGAAGCGGCCCTGGACTGGCTGCCCGGCCAGCCGGAGGCGGACGGCCGGCGCCTGGCAGTGCTCGGCCATTCCGTCGGTGCCGGCGCCGCCCTGCTGGTGGCTTCCCGCCGCGACGATCTGGCCGCCGCCGTCAGCGTCGCCGCCTTCGCCCACCCGGCGGCCATGATGCGGCGCTGGCTGCGGGCCCTGCACATCCCCTACCTGCCCCTGGGCTGGTACATCCTGCGTTATGTGGAGCGGACCATCGGCCACCACTTCGACGCCATTGCCCCCATCCGCAGCATCGCCCGGGCCCGCTGCCCGGTGCTGCTGGTCCATGGCGACGCCGACGACACCGTGCCCCTGGCCGAAGCCCGGGCCATCCTCGCCGCCCGGGGCGACACCGCAGCCGAGCTGCTGGTGGTGCCCGGCAGCCACGACAGCTACGGCGAGGTGGAGGAGCAGATGCCCCGGTTGCTGGAATTCCTGGCCGCCCATCTCCATCCGGGCGAATCGGAGCCGGCGACTCCCGGCGCCAGTCAGTCCGTCAGCGCCTGGAAGATGCGCCGGTAGGCCTGGCGCATGGCTGCCAGGGCCTGGGGCCGGGGCTCCCGGCCGCTGTAGCTGACGATGTCGAAATAGCCCGTCAGCACATGCAGCTCCTCGGCCAGATCCGGGTAGCGGCGGTGCAGCTGGCGCCCGTATTCCCGGGGGCCCTGGGCGGCGGCCCGGGGTTCGCCGTAGTAGGCGAAGAGCCGTTCGGCGGCATGGAAGTACTGGCGGATGCCGCGCCCCCCTGCCCCGTGGCGCCCGCCCAGGCCCAGGCGCAGATAATCGAGGCGGGTGCGCAGCCAGGCCAGCGGCCCCGTCTCCCGTGCCAGCAGCCAATAGGCCAGCACCAGGGCCAACAGCAGCAGCGCCAGCAGGGTCTGGACCACTTCCTGCAGATGCTCCTGCATCCATTGCTTGAAGCGCTCCCACCAGTCTTCCACCGCCTCGCAGGCCGGGGCCGTGGCCTGCGTCAGCTGCTCCAGCCAATCCGCCAGATGGTTGATGGCGCTGGCCTGCCACTCGGGCATGCCGGGCCGGCGGGCGGCCAGGCGCATTTCCCCGGGACCGGGCCAGGCGGAACGGAGCGGACCGGCCTCCCCGGCGCCGCCCCCGCCACTGCCGCCGGCTGCCCCATGGCCACCGCTGCCGCCACCAGCGCCGCCGGCCGGACTCTCGCCCAACTGCACCCCGCCGGGCAGGCCGTGCTTCCAGGAGAGATCGGCCCAGGAGACCTGGGGCGTGATGGCATAGAACAGGCCCGCCAGCCCCAGGATCACCAGGGCGGCGGTCACCGCTGCCAGGCCCTGGCCGGCAACGCGGCCGTCGCCCAGGGCCTGGGCCTGGACCTGGCGGGAGCGGCGATCCACCTGCTCCGCCACCAGGCTCAGCACCACCGCCAGCACATAGGGCAGCAGATAGAAGAGCATGGTCCAGTCGGCCCGGTAGTGGGCGGCGGCGAACAGCACCAGCACCGCCGACACCAGCAGGCCCATGTAGAAATGGCGGCGGCTGATGCTGATGCAGTTCTGCGCCGCCTGCATGCCGCACAGCAGGTAGAGGCCGCCCCGGGGCATGCCCCAGACGGGCAGGAGAATGAGGAAGAAGAGCACGCCGGCCATGACCAGCACCGCCTTCTGCCAGCCCCGCCCCAGCTCGCTGGCCACGCCCTGCTGGCGCCAGCCGAGGAACAGGGTCAGGCCGAACAGCAGGGCCCACAGCGTCACCTCAAAGCCGAAATGGCCGTACTGGATGTCGAGGAAGCAGTTGCACATGACCCCCAGGGTCAGGCAGGCGTACAGCCCCAGGTAGGCGGGGCCGTAGGTGAGGGGCGCGGGGGCGGCGGCAGGGCGGGTCATGGATTGAACAGGGCCAGCAGATCGTCGCCCCGGCGCACCGGCAGCACCCGGGCGCCCAGTTCCATGAGGCCGCCGGTCAGGCCGTCGCTGCCCCAGGCGGTGGCGCCGGTGAAGCTTTCGGGGATGAAGCGCAGGGCCAGCAGATGGGCGCCCCGCTGCCGCAGCTGGGCCAGGGCCCCCAACGTCGCCTGGCCGCCCCCGGGCACGGCCGGCTCGTTGTGGAAGCTGATCACGGTCTCCCCCGGCGTCAGGGCTGCGGCGGCCTGCTCCAGCACCTGGGCGTAGGGCGTGTCGCCGTCCGCCGCCACCACGGCGAGGGCATCCAGCATTTCCTGGAAGTGCAGTTCGCCGCAGCCGGCGCCGATCTCCAGGGGCTGCCGGCCGGCGCCCAGGAGCCGCACCGGCAGGCCGTTGCCGGTGGCGTAGCGGGCCAGGGAGGCAGCGATGCGCACCGCCACCTCGAAGCTGGAATCCCGGCCCCGGCCCAGCTCCGAGGCGGCCTGGCAATCCAGCACCAGACACAGGCTGGCGGAGGCCAGGGGCTCGAACTCCCGCACCATCAGTTCGGCATTGCGGGCGCTGCTGGGCCAGTGGATGTGGCGCGGGTTGTCGCCCCGGCGGTATTCCCGCAGGCCGCAGAACTCGCTGCTGCCGGCCCCCTCCGGCAACTGCAGGGCGCCCCGGTGGATCAGGGTGGGCGTGCCGCGCAGGGGCAGGGCGACGATGGGGAAGATCCGGGGATAGATGACCAGGGAGGTGAGCCCAGCGTTGCGCCCCTGGCGGGCCTCGGCCAGCCCCAGGGGAAAGCTGGAGGCCAGACCCACCGGGCCGAGCTGGTAGAGGCCCCGCTTTTCCGCCTGCAGGGTGACGCTGAACTGGCGCGTGCCGCCCCCCGGCACCCAGGCCACCTGGCCCAGCACCACCTCGGCCAGAGGCGCGCCAGCCGCCGCGCCGACGAAGGGCAGGCGGTCCACCAGTTCCACCATGAAGCGGGGCAGCAGGCCCCGGTTGTGCACCGTCACCGTCAGTTGCAGCGGCTCGCCCTCGGCGGCCCGCACCGGGCCGCCGCGCTCCGCCGCCAGACGGCGCACCAGCCAGTGGGGCCAGACCACGCCGGCCGCCAGGGTGGCGAGGAACAGGGCGGCCACCGCCCACAGCAGGGCCTGCACCCGGTTGAGGGCGGCCGTGTAGGCCACCAGGGTGAGACCGGCCAGGATCAGGGCGCGCCGGTGCCGCCCCAGCCAGCCGGCCAGGGGCCGGCCGTCGAACGCCAGGGGCAGGGGCGTCTCCGGCGCCCGGGAGTCGCTCATACGGGGGCCGGCACCTGGTTCAGGATGTCCGCCAGCACCGCTTCCGCATGGCGTCCCTGGGCGGCGGCCTGGGGCCGCAGGATGAGGCGGTGGGCCAGCACCGGCCGAGCCACTGTCTTCACCAGCTCCGGGCTGACATAGTCGCGACCCTGCAACAGGGCCAGACCCTGGGCCGCCCGGCATAGGGCCAGGGTGCCCCGGGGACTGGCGCCCAGGCGCAGGTCCGGATGGACCCGGGTGGCCGCCACCAGGCGGGCCACGTAGTCGGCCAGGGAATCTTCCACATGCACCTCGCTCACCGCCTGGCGTGCCGCCAGCAGTTCCGCCTCGCCGAGCACGGCCTGCAGCCGCTCGATGGGATGGCCGTGGGCCTGGGCGCGCAGGATGCGGGCTTCCTCCGCCGCACTGGGATAGCCGGTGGACAGGCGCATGAAGAAGCGGTCCAGCTGGGCCTCGGGCAGCACGTAGGTGCCGGCCATCTCGATGGGGTTCTGGGTGGCCAGGACCATGAAAACCGGCGGCAGGGGGTAGGTGTGGCCGTCCACGCTGACGTGGAATTCCTCCATGCACTCCAGCAGGGCCGACTGGGCCCGGGGCGTGGCCCGGTTGATTTCGTCGGCCAGGAGGATGTTGGTGAACACCGGGCCGGGGCGGAACTCGAATTCCGTGGTCTTCTGGTTGAACACCGGCACCCCGGTGACATCGGAGGGCAGCAGGTCCGGCGTGCATTGCAGGCGCTTGCAGTCGAGGGCCACGGACTTGGCCAGGGCCCGGGCCAGCATGGTCTTGCCGGTGCCCGGTACGTCCTCCAGCAGCAGGTGGCCGCGGCAGAGCAGGGCGACCACGGCCAGTTCGATCACCGGGCGCTTGCCGATGATCACTTGTTCCACGTTGTCGATGAGGGTCTGGATGGTCTGCATGGAGGCGGCAGCGTTCATGTCGTTGGAATGGGCCGCAGTGTAGCCCGCCGGCATGGCCCCGGGCAATCCGGCGGCGGGCGGTAGAATGGCGCCCTTGAACGCTTTCCCATCAGTCCCGAGCAGCCCGTGCCCAAGACCGCCCCCGATCCCGTCGCCGAATTCGCCCCCCGCCTGATCGCCTGGCAGAAGCGCCACGGCCGTCACGACCTGCCCTGGCAGCAGACCCGGGACGCCTATCCCATCTGGCTCTCGGAAATCATGCTGCAGCAGACCCAGGTGACCACGGTGATGCCCTACTACGCCCGCTTCCTGGCCGAGTTCCCGACCCTGGCGGACCTGGCGGCGGCGCCCGTGGAGCGGGTGCTGGAGCTGTGGGCCGGCCTGGGCTACTACGCCCGGGCGCGCAACCTGCACGCCTGCGCCGTGCGGGTGATGGCGGAACACGGCGGCCGCTTCCCCCGGGAGCCGGAGCGCATCGCCGAACTGCCGGGCATCGGCCGCTCCACGGCGGCGGCCATCGCCGCCTTCGCCTACGGGGTACGGGGCGCCATCCTGGACGGCAACGTCAAGCGGGTGCTGTGCCGCTGTTTCGGCGTCAGCGGCTTTCCCGGCATCCCCAAGGTGGAGAAGGGCCTGTGGCAGCTGGCCGAATCCCTGCTGCCCCACGGTCCGGGGGAAATCGAGATCTACACCCAGGGCATCATGGACCTGGGAGCCAGCCTGTGCAGCCGGGGCAAGCCCACCTGCGCCATCTGCCCCATGCAGGAAATCTGCGTCGCCCGCCGCGAGGGGCGCCAGGAGGAACTGCCGGAGGCCCGGCCGGGCAAGGTCATCCCGGAGCGCCGGGTGACGGCGGTGATCTTCAGCGACGGCCCGCGCCTGCTGCTGCAGCGCCGCCCCCCCAGCGGCATCTGGGGCGGCCTGCTGGCCCTGCCCGAGCTGGCACCGGGGGAAAGCGCGGCCAGCCTGGCCCTCGGCCTGGGCCTGCGACTGCAGGCGGAGCAGGCCCTGCCGCCGATCCGCCACACCTTCACCCACTTCCGCCTGGAACTGACGCCCCTGCTGTGCCAGGTGGCACCGGTAGCCACGGCTGGGGAGCCGGGCTGGGAATGGCTGCCCTGGCAGGACATGGCCACGGCGGCCCTGCCGACGCCCCTGCGCAAGCTGCTGCAAGCACCGCTGTTCTAGTCTGGGCGCCGCTTCCCGGCCAGCTCCCGGTCAGCTTTCGTCAGTTCAATCTATTAACTAGTGCATACCGGCGGGGCCTGGGGGCGTGTTAAAAAGCGCCCGGCTTCGCGGTGCAGGGAGGTGTTCATCCGCGAGGCTTTCCAATAACAAACAAGAAGCATCGCCGAGCCTTTCATGAAAAATTTCCCGTTATCCAGGCAGATCCTGGTGGCAGCCGCCATTGCCGTGGCCGTGATGGTTGCCGTATTGAGCAGCGTCGTCACCTACCTGGCCCGCGAGGCCGCCATCAAGCAGACCGAGCAGTCCCTGCAGGAGCAGACTGCCCTCATCGTCACCACCCTGGAATTCGCCCAGGAGACCCTGAAACTGCGGGCCCTGGACAACCTGCGGGTATTCGAGCGCTCCCTGGACGGACACATCCGGGCCAGCGGCCGCAGCATCGCCACCGGCAAGGAACAGCTGCCGGAACTGCTGCTGGGCAATACGCCCATCAACGGCAACACCCCCCTGCTGGAGGCCTACCGCAAGGCCAACCCGGGCCGGGAGCCGTCCTTCGTCATCCGCAGCGGCGAGCGCTACTACCGGGGTGCCACCCTGCTCAAGAACGCGGCCGGCGAATCCCGCAACGGCGAGGCCCTCTCCGACAAGGAGGAATATGTGGCCTATCTCAACCGGGGCGAGCCCTACGCCGGCACCATCCAGCGCAACGGCAAGATGTACGCCCTGGCCGCCATGCCGATCAAGGACGACAGCGGCAAGGTCCTGGGGGGCATCACCCTGCGCCTGGACGCGGAGGACAACATTGCCCTGCTGAAGAAGAAGCTCTTGGGCCTGACGGTGGGCAAGAGCGGCTACCCCTACATCATTTCCCAGCCCTACGGCGACCAGACGGAGAGCGTCTACATCATCCACCCCACCCTGGAAGGCAAGAAGACCGGCGAAGCCGGCCCCATGGCCAAGCACGTCACCGACCTGCTCAACGCCAAGCGCAACGGGGTGGTGGAATACAAGTGGAAGGACAAGGAGGGCCGGGAGCGGGACAAGATCGTGGTGGTCAAGGAACTGCCCGAGCTGCACTGGATCGCCGCCATCGGCTCCTGGACCGACGAATTCACCGAAGACACCCTGGCCCTGCGCAACCAGGTGCTGGCCCTGGCCCTGGTACTCGGCATCGCCCTCATGCTGGCCATCGCCCTCCTCGCCCAGCAGCGCCTGAAGCCGGTGACCGCCGTGGTGGAGGCCGCCAACCGCCTGGGCGACGGCGACCTGTCGGTGCAGCTCCGGGGCGCCGAGGCCAGCCGCAACGAGGTGGATGTGCTGTCCCGTGCCCTGGGCCAGGCGATCACCGCCATCCGTGGCCTGATCGCCAATCTGCAGAGCACCAGCCAGACCCTGAACGGCACCGCCGCCGAAATCTCCGACGCCTCGGGCGAACTCAACGGCGCCACCGCCAGCCAGAGCGAAGCGGCCGCCTCCATGTCGGCTTCCGCCGAGGAGCTTTCCGCCAGCATCCACCTGGTGGCCGAAAGCGCCCAGGCGGCCCTGGCCCTCACCGAAGAGGCACGCCAGGTGGCCGACTCCAGCCTGGGCACGGTCAGCCAGGCGATCAGCGCCATGGGCCAGACCGCCGATGCCGTGCGGCATTCGGCAGAGCAGGTGGGCGAGTTGGGGCGCCGTTCCCAGGAAATCGAGCACGCCCTCTCCGCCATCAAGGGCATCGCCGAACAGACCAACCTGCTGGCCCTCAACGCCGCCATCGAGGCGGCCCGGGCCGGCGAGGCGGGCCGCGGCTTCGCCGTGGTGGCCGACGAGGTGCGCAAGCTGGCGGAGCAGTCCGGCCATACCGCCCAGGAAATCTCCAGCATCCTCTCCCAGGTGGGCGTGGGCGTGAACACGGTGCAGGACACCATCGCCCAGGCCGTGACCCGGGCTGCCGACTCGGTCCAGGCCTCCCGCCAGCTGGAGGAGGCCCTGACCCGGGTTTCCCAGCGCTCGGCCCAGGTCAGCAACGCCATCCAGGACATTGCCGGCGCCACCCGGGAACAGTCCGGTGCCGCCCAAAGCATCGCCCGGGAAATCGAGCAGGTGGCCAGCATGGCCGAAGAGACCGGCTACGCCGCCCAGGCCAATCTGGAACGGGCCGCCAAGCTGGTGGCGGCCGCCGACAATCTGCAACGGGACACCCAGCGCTTCAGCCTCTGAGGCATGTCTGGGCTCCCGACCAAGCCCGGCTCCGGCCGGGCTTTTTTGTATCGGTCCCGGGAACGGCGGCCAACCGGCGGCGCCTGCAACGGCCCCGCCGGCAAGGCCTGCATTGGTGCGGGATGCCGGCCATTCTTGACAAATCCCAATAGAATCAATATAGTGCGCACATCGCCGCTTCGCGGCGTTATTTTTTTCAGTCGGTCCCTTACCCGCCTCCCCTCTGCTGAGGCGACTGCCCTTCCCTCCAACCGGGCCGACTGCGGAGGCGCTTCTGCCGCCTCCCGATTTCTTGAACCCCACTGTCACCGTATTCGCGTCCCGAGGTTGTCGACGCGGTGGCCACAGGAAAGGAGAGAGAGCGCATGTCTTCCACCTTCTCGCTCAAGTACATGTCCCGGCGCGTCAGTTGCGCCTTCAACCTGCTGCAGGTCTGTCTGGTGGTGGCCGTCCTGGCCCTGCTGGTGACGGCCAGCCCCTTGTTCGCCGAAAACGCACTGAACGGCGCCGAAAACACGGCCGAAGCCGAAACCGAGGCCGGCGTTGCCGCCGCCGAAGTGATTCAGGCCCCGGCCCTGGCCGCCGTCGCTCCCGACCCCGCTGCCGACGAGCCCCTCAGCCCCCGCATGCGGGCGGCCCTGGGCTATGTGGCCCAGCGCTACCGGGTTTCCGCCGATGCCCTGCGTCCCATTTTCCACGCCGTGCAGAGCACCAGCCAGGAACTGAGCCTGGACCCCCTGCTGATCGTCGCCGTCATCGGCGTCGAATCCCGTTTCAATCCCTTCTCCCAGAGTGTCATGGGTGCCCAGGGCCTGATGCAGGTGATCCCCCGCTTCCACAAGGACAAGCTGCCGGCCAACGCCGGCAAGGCGCCCCTGCTGGACCCGGTGACCAATGTGCGGGTCGGTTCCCTGGCCCTGGAAGAGGCCATCCGCCGCAACGGCGGCCTCATGGAAGGCCTGCAGCAGTTTGCCGGCGCCACCCGGGACGAGGACCAGACCTACGCCACCAAGGTCCTCTCCGAGAAGCAGCGCCTTGAGGATGCGGCCAACCGCCGCCTCGGCCGCGGCTGAGGCCACGCCGTCCCCACCCCATCGGGCCTGACCTTGCGTCAGGCCTTTTGCATTGGGGCGTGCCTTTCTTCAGGCTCAGGTCGCCGCCGGCCCCTTTTTATCCACCAGGCCGATGCTGAGCCGGGCCAGGCCGATGCCCAGGGCCAGGGTGACGAAGCCGGCGCTCCAGCCGCCGACCCCGTGCCGGCCGAAGGCGTCCAGGGCCATGCCGAAGGCCACCGGGCCGACGAAGCCGCCGGCGAAGCCGATGCAGGCGTAGAGGGCCAGGGCCTTGCCGCGCCGGTCCGGCGGCGTTTCGGTGAGCAGGCCGGCGGTCATGGCGGCCGAATCCAGGTTCATGGTGGCGGCGTAGGCCAGCAGCAGCACCATGGCCCACCAGCCGTGGCCGCCCACATTGCCCATCAGCGCCACCAGCAGGGCCATGGCGGCGGACAGGTTCATCACCCGGCGCAACCAGACGGTGCGGCCCCAGCGATGGGCGCCCTCGTTGCCCAGGATGCTGGCCGGCACGGCGAGGAAGGTGGCCAGGGCGGCGACGATGCCCGGAGCCGCCGTCAAAGCCGAGGGCGTCTGCAGGTGGGACCAGGTGAGGTAGGCCACCAGCCAGGAGCGGAAGCCGAACAGCTCCCAGTTGTGGCCGCAGTAGGCGCCGCAGAAGGCCAGGATGCGCCGGTCCCGCAGCACGCTGCGCCAGCCGCCGTCGCCGCTGCCGGCGGCAGTGGCAGGCAGCTTGGGCGGCAGGGCGAAGGCGATCAGGGCCACGGCGGCAGCCACCGCAGCCGCCGCCAGGGCAAACAGCAGGGGCCAGGGCAGCAGGCGGCCCAGGCCTTCCAGCAGCAGGTAGGAAAGGCCGGCGCCGGTACCGAAGGAAGCGGTGTAGAAGGCCGTGCCCCGGGACTGGAAAGCCACCGGCAGGCGGTCGGTAAGGGCCCGCAGGCCCGGCATGTAGGTGCCGGCCAGGCCGAAGCCGGCCACCAGCCAGCACAGCAGGCCGGGCACGAAGCCCCGGGCGAAAAGGGCGAAGGCGGCCAGGGCCAGGGCGGAGAGGCTGGCCGCCAGGAGGTAGATGCGGCGGGCGTCGTAGCGGTCGGTGAGGCTCACCAGCAGGGGCACGGCGGTGATGTAGCCGAGGAAGAAGACGCCGCCGAGCCAGCCGCCCTCGGTGGCGGAGAGCCCCCATTCGGCGGTGAAGGTGGGCAGCAGGGTCGGCACCAGGGCGAAACCCAGCATGGTGAGTATCTCGGCACCGCAGCAGAGCAGCACCAGACGCCAGGGGAAAGCGGCAGGAACGGTCACGGCGACGACGGGGGCGCCCTAGGACACCAGGCCCTTGGGCGCCAGATACTTGTAGAGGATTTCCAGGCGGGACAGCGGGTCTTCCAGTTCCAGCAGCTTCTGCTGGGCCAGGGGCTGCACCGGCATGACCTCGGACAGGCGGTAGCCGACCCAGCTGGCGTCGTCGAAGGCGTGGGGCGGCGGCAGGCGCTCCGGCCCCAGGTCGGCGGCGATCTGTTCCAGCAGGGGCACCAGGGGCGCCAGCCCTTCCGGCACCGGAGTGAAGGGCGCCTCCTCCAGCACTTCCACCCGGGCCCGCAGCAGGCCGTCGGCCTGGGTTTCGCGTTCCAGGATGCGGAAGCGGTGGTCGCCGGCCACGGTGAGATGCAGGATGCCCAGCTGGGGCATGTCCCACTGGCGGATGAAGGCCAGGGTGCCGACCCCGTGGGGCGCCGCCGGGGCCCCCACTTCCTTGCCCTCGGCGATGAGGCAGACGCCGAAGGGCCGCTTGTTCTTCATGCAGTCGCTGGCCATGTCCAGGTAGCGCTGCTCGAACACCTTGAGGGGTAGCACGCCGCCGGGAAACAGCACCGTGTGCAGGGGAAAGAGGGGGATTTCCAGCACCTCGGGCGTCGCCTGGCCGGCGGGTTCCTTGCCCAGCAGTCGTTCCAGCCAGCCCATCAGCCCTCCTCCCCGGCTTCGCCCCAGCGGGCCATGAGCCGGTGCGGCACCGCCAGCTGGTCGAGGATGCGGGCGACGACGAAATCCACGATCTCCTGCACGCTCTGCGGGTGATGGTAGAAGCCCGGATTGGGCGGCAGGATCACCGCCCCGGCCTGGGACAGGCGCAGCATGTTCTCCAGGTGGATGGAGGAAAAGGGCGTCTCCCGGGGTACCAGCACCAGGAGGCGGCGCTCCTTCAGCACCACGTCGGCGGCCCGCTCGATGAGGTTGTCCGAGAGGCCCTGGGCGATGGCCGCCAGGGTGCCCATGGAACAGGGGCAGACCACCATGGCATCCGGCGGATTGGAACCGGAGGCCACCGGGGCAAACCATTCCTCCCGCCCGTACACCTCCAGGCGCCCCGGCAGGTCGGCATGGCGCTGGCGGAAATAGGCCGCCACCTCCTGGGGCCGGGAGGGCAGCTCCAGGTCCATCTCCTGTTTGGCGACGATCTGGGCAGCCTGGGAGTAAAGCAGCTGGACGCGGCAGCCGGCGGCAAGCAGGCATTCCAGCAGGCGCACCCCGTAGGGCAGGCCGGAGGCGCCGGTGAAGGCGAGGCAGACGGTCTTAGACATGGGCGGGCTCCGCGGCGGCCGCTTCGGCCGCCAGGGGGGTGGAGAGGAAACGGGCGGCGATGAGGCCGTTCACCGTGCCGAAGAAAAGCGCGGCGCAGGCGAACAGGGGCGCCAGGAGAAAGACCCCGTCATGGGGGATGAGCCAGGCCCGGGCCAGGAGGATCTGCCCGGCCATGTGGGCGAAGGCGGCAATCACCGACAGGCTGACCGGGCCGAACCAGCGCCCCGGCAGGTGCCGCGCCGCCCCCAGGGCCAGCAGGCTGAACAGGGCGCCGGTGGCGGAAAGGAAGAAGCCGGGAGCCAGGAACTGGCCCAGCAGCAGGCTGCCGGCCAGCACCCGCAGGCCCGTCACCCAGGCAGCAGCCCGCCAGCCGCAGCGGGCCAGGACGATGAGGGTGACGATGTTGGCCAGCCCCGGCTTGACCCCGGGCAGGGGCGTGGGAATGGCGGCGTCGATGAGGGAGAGGCCGATGGCCGCCGCCGCCAGGCGGGCGATGCGGTGGTCCTCGGCGCTGAGGGGAATGCGCAGCACCCGGCGGCAGTCCGCGTCAGTAGCTGAGGGAGTCATAGGCGGAGGTGCGGCCGGCGATCTGCAGGCTGACGTGGTTGGGGGCGCAGATGGCGATCTCGCCGGGACGGGCCAGCCAGCCCTGGCGCACGCAGTACTGGCGCGGCCCGGGGTCGGCGGCGATGCGGGCCCGGCCGGGCTCCACGGCAATGACGGTGCGGCCCAGGGGGCCGGGCACTTCCAGGGTGCGGCGCTGTTTCAAATCCACTTCGGCAAAGACCTGGCCGCCGCTGCGCACCACCGCCTTTTCCGCCGCCCCGCCCTGCCAGGCCAGGGGAAAGAGGCCGGCGCAGAGCACGGCCCCCAGGCCCAGGGTCAGCCAGTCGCCGGGACGCAGCAGGTGGCGCCATTCCTGCCAGCGCTGGCCCAGGGAGGGAGCGGCCGCCGCCGCCGGCTCACTTGGCGGCATCGGACAACTGCCGGTGACGCAGCAACACCCGCAGGCCATCGTTGCCGCCCTCGTCTTCGCCGTCGCGGAACTGGCGGGCCAGCCACTCGGCCAGGTACACGGAGCGGTGCTGGCCACCGGTGCAGCCCACGGCCACCGTCAGATAGCTGCGGCTGTCGCGCACATAGCTGGGCAGCCACTGGGAAACGAAATGGAAAATGTCCGCCGCCATGCGGCCCACGTCCTCCTGGGCTTCCAGGTAGTCGATCACCGGCTGGTCGCGGCCGGTGAGGGGGCGCAGGTCCGGGTCGTAATGGGGATTGGGCAGGCAGCGCACGTCGAAGACCAGGTCCGCGTCCAGGGGAATGCCGTGCTTGAAGCCGAAGGACTGGAACAGCAGGGTCAGGCCGTGGCTGGCGTCGGCGGCGATGAACTGGCGCACCCAGTCGCGCAGGGTGGCGGCCTTGAGGTCGCTGGTGTCGATGTGGTGGCCGAGCAGGGCGATCTCTTCCAGCAGCTCCCGCTCCTCCCGGATGGCCTCCACCAGGGTGCGGGACTCGGTGGCCAGGGGATGGCGGCGGCGGGTCTCGGAGAAGCGCTTGAGCAGGGTCTCGTCCTTGGCGTCGAGGAAGAGGAAGCGCAGCTCCACCTTGGCCTTGAGGCTATCCAGCAGCCGCGGCAGCTCCCGGATGCCGGCGCCGCCGCGCACGTCCATGGCCACCCCGACCTTGCTGTAGCCCTGGGCGGAAAGGGAGTCGATGAGCTGGGGCAGCAGCTCCGAGGGCAGGTTGTCCACGCAGTAGTAGCCGCCGTCTTCGAGGACGTTGAGGGCGATGGACTTGCCGGAGCCGGAGAGGCCGGAGATGAGGACCAGATGCATGGGGTGGAGAGCAGTCGGAAGGCGGATGGATAAAGGGCGGGCCGGCGCGGGCGCCCGGTCCCCGGAGCATAGCGGCGGGGGCTTTCGCGATCAAGCCGGGGCGGCATACACTGTTGGGCCCCGGTTCGATCACCGACCGTCACGCAAGTTCATCGCCATGCACCTGCTCAGCATTCCCTTCCTGCCCGAACTGACCGCCCTGCGCCGGGACATCCACGCCCATCCGGAACTGGCTTTCGACGAGAGCCGCACCGCCGACATCGTGGCCCGGGAGCTGGAACGCTACGGCATCGAGGTGCACCGGGGCATCGCCAAAACCGGTGTGGTCGGCGTCCTCAGGAATGGCAGTTCCAAGCGCGCCATCGGCCTGCGCGCCGACATGGACGCCCTGCCCCTGGAGGAAAAGAACGAATTCCCCCACCGCTCCCGTCACGAAGGAAAGATGCACGCCTGCGGCCACGACGGCCACACCGCCCTGCTGCTGGGGGCGGCCCGCTGGCTGGCGGAGCAGCGCAACTTCGACGGCACCGTGGTCTTCATCTTCCAGCCCGCCGAGGAATCGGAAGGCGGCGCCGCCGTCATGATCGAGGACGGCCTGTTCGAGAAATTCCCGGTGGACGCGGTGTACGGCCTGCACAACTGGCCCGGCATCCCCCTGGGGGAGATGGCCATCATGCCCGGCCCGGTGATGGCCGGCACCTGCGCCTTCGAGATCGCCATCCGCGGCCACGGCTGCCACGCCGCCATGCCCCACCAGGGGGTGGACCCCATCGTCGCCGGCAGCCAGCTGGTGCAGGCCCTGCAGACCGTGGTCAGCCGCACCCTGCATCCCTGCGAATCGGCGGTGGTCTCGGTCACCCAGTTCCACGCCGGCTCGGCCTGGAACATCATTCCCGACGACGCCGTCCTGCGCGGCACCATCCGCACCTTCAAGCCGGAAGTGCAGGAAACGGTGGAGCGGGCCATCGAGCGTCTGGTCAGCGGCGTCGCCGCCGCCACCGGGGCCCAGATCGGCGTCACCTTCGACCACCGCTATCCGCCCACGGTCAATTCCGGCCCCGAAACCGAAGTCTGCCGCCACGCCGCCCGGGCCGTGCTGGGCCACGAGCGGGTCATCACCGACGCCCTGCCCTCCATGGGCGCCGAGGACTTCGCCTACATGCTGCGGGAAAAGCCCGGCTGCTACGTCTGGCTGGGCAACGGCCCGGGCACCGGCGGCTGCACCCTGCACAACCCCCACTACGACTTCAACGACGAGGCCCTGGCGGTGGGTATTTCCTACTGGGTCAGCCTGGCCGAGACCGCCCTCAAGCCGGTCTAGGCCGCTGTCCCTGCCTGGCCGGCGCGGAAGGCCACGTAACGTTCGCTGATGAACTGTTCGAGGGCCCGGGTCAGATCATTGCCGGACAGGCCGGATGCCAGTTCCCGGGCCCGGGCGACAAACTCATCCTGAGCGACGCCGGCCCCCTCGGCCAGTTGCAGCCACAGGGAACGCTGTGGCGTCACCGCCTCCGTCACTTCGGGCATTTCCAGTCCTTCCTGCTGCCAGCGGGTCTTCCAGCCAGCCATGGGGTCCCAGACCCGGGGCGTGTCGTCCCCGGCCGCCGGCTCCGCTTGCGGCTGATCCGCCATCAAGACACCCATGGCCTGGGAAATGTCCAGTTCGCGCTGGGCGTCGGCTTCGGTCATGGGCGCCTTCCAGCCATCGATCTGGACCTTCATCGACAGATTGAGCAGGCGGTTGAAGCGGGCCTGCTTTTCCGGGTCCGGATTGTTGTGCCCGATTTCCTTCATCTCCTGGCGGAACTGCTGCAACAGGGCCTCGTTCTCCGGCAGCAGGGGCAGGTTGGCGACGCTGTCCGGCAGATAACCGCCGCCGGGGGCCGGCTGGCGCTGCTCCAGCCGGGCCCGGGCTTCGGCCATGATGTCCTCGGGAAAGTCCCGGCTCATCCAGTACTCCGCATCCGGCAGCTTCAGGCCCTGGCTGGTGTCATTTCTTGCCGCCTCCCGGGCGGCGCTGGAAATGGTGACGCTGGCACTGGCCGCCGCTGCCGCCGGGGTGGCGCCAGCCTCTGCGACATCCCGCTGGCGGCCCAGGGCTGCGGCGGAAATGCGGCTAATACTGGCATAGCCGCTGACTGCGGCAAGGGCAGAGGTGGTGCTCATCAATCGTCTCCTGGCGGCGCGGCAAAGTCTGCCGCGGGTGGCTCATGCCCGACTTCCATGCAGAAGTCATGCCAGAAACGTAAAGCTAGGTTAACGCGCCACCAGCCAGCCCTCTTCTTCCTGCAGCACGCCGGCCCGCAGCAGGTCGGCGGTGAGCCATTCCGCCGTTTCCTCCTCGTCCATGGCCAGGTAGCGGGCGGCCACGGAGCGGGGGAAGCTGAGGCTGGCGATGAGACCCGGCAGTTCGCGGCGCTGCACCCGGCGCTTTTCCAGCAGGTAGAAGACCAGCATCACCTTGAGGGCGTGACGGGCCAGGCGTTCGATGGAACTCTCGAAGCCGGCCAGGCGGGAATAGGCCCGCTCGAAGCTTTCGCCGATGTCGGCAAAAGGGGCTCCGTGGCCGGGAATGACCGCCCGGATGGGCAGGGCGGCCAGCATGTCCAGGGTCTGGCGGGTGGTGCGCAGGCCGTCGCCTCCCAGCAGTTCGGCGAAGATGACGCCGAAGCCGTCCTGCCACAGGGCGTCGCCGGAGATGAGGATGCCCTGGTCGGCATTGAAGTAGGCCAGGGCGTCCATGTCGTGGCCGGGCACGGCCAGGGACTGCCATTCCAGGCCGCCCAGGGTCAGCCGGTCGCCGGCGGCCAGGGTGGCGTCGTGCTGGAAGCGGGCCGCCTGCTGCCCCAGGGGCGAGAGCAGCAGGGCCTCCTCGTCCCACTCGGCGATGGTCGCCGCCATGCCGGCGGGCACCAGCACCCGGCAGCCGGTGGCGTGCTTCAAGGCGGCATTGCCGCCGATGTGGTCGGAGTGGGAGTGGGTGTTGATGAGGCGGGTCAGGCGGCGGCCGTCCAGGGCCTTTTCCACCAGGGCCAGGGTCTGGGCGGCGTGGGTGACGTAGCCGCTGTCCACCAGGGCCGCTTCTTCATCCTCGATACAGAGAACGTTGTTGGAGGAGAGCCAGCCCCGCTCCAGCACCAGCAGGGAAGCGGGCAGCCGGGGCGGCGGCGCCACGGATCGGGAGGATGCCATCAGTCGCTGCCTGGGCCGAGTTCGGCCTGCACATTGGCCGGCAGGGGCGCCTCCGGCTCAGCCGACGGCAACGGCTGGGGGACCGGCAGCGGCTCCCCGTCGCCGAAAATCTCGGCCTCGCTGCGGCCGCAGCCGATGCAGTAGCCGTCCTCCATGGTGCAGATACCGATGCAGGGGTTGTCCTGTTCGCTCATGGCAGACTCACTGATGGCCGCTGCCGACGGCAGCAGCAGGGGGATTCCTGAGCCTGCCGGCGCTCTTCCACCGCGGCCAGCACGGCCAGGCGCGCTTCGTCCGCAGCGCCGGCCCAGGCGGCGATTTCCTCCAGGGTGCGCAGGCAGCCCCGGCACAGGCCGGAGGCGGCATCCATCTGGCAGATGTTGATGCAGGGTGAGGCAACGGCCATGACAGTCTCGTCCGACAAAAAAGGGGCCGGGGTAGACCCGGCCCGCTACGGGGGGTTCCGTTTCAGCCGGCGCACTTGGCCAGCAGGGCCCGGGCGGCCTTGGAGGCGGACTCCCGCCCCAGGTGGGCGGAAATGAAGGCGCCGGCTTCCACCAGCCGCTGCAGGTCGATGCCGGTGCTGATGCCCAGGCCCTCAAGCAGATAGACCACGTCTTCCGTGGCCACGTTCCCCGAGGCGCCCTTGGCGTAGGGGCAGCCGCCCAGGCCGGCGACGGAGGCGTCGAACACCGCCAGGCCCAGCTGCAGGGAAGCGTAGATATTGGCCACGGCCATGCCGTAGGTGTCGTGGTAGTGGCCGGCGAGCTTGGCCATGGGCACGTGGCGGGCGCAGGCCTCCAGCAGGCGGGAAACGCTGGCCGGATTGCCGACGCCGATGGTGTCGCCCAGGGAGACTTCGTAGCAGCCCATGTCGTAGAGGATCTTCGCCACTTCGGCGGCCTTCTCCGGCGCCACGGCGCCCTCGTAGGGACAGCCGACAACGCAGGAGACGTAGCCCCGCACCTTGATCTCCAGGGCCGAGGCGGCGGACACGATGGGCTCGAAGCGCTTCAGGCTTTCGGCGATGGAGCAGTTGATGTTCTTCTGGGAAAAGGCCTCGGAGGCGGCACCGAAGATGGCCACCTCGGTGGCTCCGGCCTCCACCGCCGAGTCGAAGCCCTTCAGGTTGGGCGTCAGCACCGGGTAGGCGACCCCGGGCTGCTGGCGGATGCCGCGCAGCACCTCGCTGTTGTCCCCCATCTGGGGCACCCACTTGGGGGAGACGAAGGAGGTGGCCTCCACCGCCGGCAGGCCGGCGGCGGCCAGGCGTTCGATCAGTTCGATCTTCACCGCCGTGGGCACCACCTGCTTTTCATTCTGCAGGCCGTCCCGGGGGCCGACCTCGACGATCTTGACGTGGGTGGGTAGGGGCATGGTCAGTCTCCGCTAGGGTCAGGCCGGCAGGGGCGACATGAGGGCCTCGCCGGGGGCGGGCCCCGGCTGCCGCTCCAGCAGGCCGCCGGCGGTGGTGGCCGGCAGGGGACGGTGGAAGTAATAGCCCTGGTAGGCGGTACAGCCCAGGGCGGTGAGGAAGTCGAGCTGCTCCCGGGTCTCCACCCCTTCGGCCACGGTGGCGCAGCCCAGCACCCGGGACAGGGACAGGATGGATTTGACGATCAGGGCCTTCTTCTCCTGGCCGGGCAGGTCGGCGATGAAGGAGCGGTCGATCTTGATGGCGGAGACGGGGAATTCGTTGAGCTTGGAGAGGGAGGAATAGCCGGTACCGAAGTCGTCGATGAGCAGGGCGAAGCCCCGCTCCCGCAGGGCCTGGGCATTCTCCACCGCCAGCCGTTCGTCGCGGATGAGGCCGGTCTCGGTGATCTCGATCTCCACCAGGGCCGGCGGAATGTGGTGCCGGGCCAGGGTCTCCCCCAGGCGGTGCACGATGTCGGGACGGACGATGTCCAGGGCCGACAGGTTGATGGCCACCGGCAGCAGGCGGCAGCCTTCGCCCTGCCAGCGCTGGAGCTGGCGGCACACCTGCTCCAGGACGAAATCGGTGAGGCGGTGCATGAGGCCGGTGCGCTCCGCCAGGGGAATGAACTCCGCCGGGCTCACCGCCCCCAGGCGCGGGTGCTGCCAGCGCAGCAGGGCCTCGAAGCCCAGCACCTTGCCGTCGGCCAGGCACTTGGGCTGGTACACCAGCTCCAGGCCGCTGTCGTCCAGTTCCCGCAGGGCCAGTTCCAGATCCAGCTGGCGGTGGTGGCGCTGCTCCATTTCCTGATCCAGCACCGCGACGCTGCCTTCGGGCAGGTTGCGCGCCAGCTCCAGGGCCGTCTGCACCCGCTGCAGGGCCTCGTCCGCGCCCTCATCCAGCCGCGCCGCGGTGACGCCCACGGCCACCGGCACCGGCACCGCCAGGCCGCTGTCGGGCAGGGCCAGCTCCCGGGGCAGTTGCTGCAGCAGGCCCCGGGCCCGGGCTTCGGGCGCCTCCCCCGGCTCCAGGGGCAGCAGCAGGGCGAAGGTCACCCCGGCGGTGCGGGCCAGGAAGGCGTCGGCCGGCAGGTGCTCCGCCAGGGCCTGGCCGTAGGCCCGCAGCAGGGCGTCGCCGATGGCCGGACCGAGGCGGTCGTTCACCGCCCGCAGATTGGTCAGGCGCAGGTTGAGCAGGGCCCAGGCCCGCTCCTCCCCCGCCTGGCCCAGTTCCTCGAAACGCTGGCGCAGGTATTGCCGGTTGGGCAGGCCGGTGAGGGTGTCGTGCAGTTCCAGGTAGGAGGCGTTGGCGGCGCTGCGGGCCAGGGCCAGCTTGGCTTCCCGCAGGGGGGTGTCGTCCCGCAGGATGACCAGGAAATTGCCGTCGTGCTCCAGACGCCGGGGCTGCACCGTGACCCAGCGCAGCTGGCCGTCGGGGCGCCGCACCTGGCGCTCGCCCCCCAGCTCCTCCGGCTTGCGGCCCCAGATGCCCAGGTAGCGCTGCATGTTCTGCCCCTCTTCCAGCTGCTCGCTGCTCACCCCCAGGAGCTGGGCCGCCTGGGTGTTGGCCTTGATGATGTGGCCGCCGCGGCCGCAGATGAGCAGGGCCATGCCGGAGTGGTCGAACATGTCGCGGAAGACGCTGTTGCTGCGGGACAGCCGCTGATTGCTCACCGCCAGCTGCACGCCGCGGAATTCCAGGGCCTGGAGGGCGCGGAAGACGGCCAGGGGCACGCACAGGTTAAAGAAGAGGAAGACCAGGGTCTGGATGTAGGCGTGGCTCTCGGGCAGGGTGATGGAGTACTGGGGTCCCAGGGGATTGAGCAGGGGCTGGTTGCGCAGCAGCACCGCGAAGAGCAGGGTGTTGAGCAGCATCATGAGCACGGCCGAGCGCATGCCGAAGAACAGGCGGGCCACCAGGGGCGCGCTGTAGGCGAAGATGATGCCGAGCTTGGCTATCTCGAAGACGTCGACGAAGAAGAGGATGTGCAGGCTGGCGGCGTAGATGGTGAGCAGCAGGAAGCCGGCACCCAGGCGCACGTTGCGCAGGGCGGCATAGATGGCCGCGGCCAGCAGCAGGTAGAAGCCGGTGACGATGACGGGGATGTGGTACAGCCCGAGGCCGATGGCCTGCCAGGAACTGTGGGCCGCCACCAGGAACTCGAGGCAGATGCCGGAGATGAGGATGATGCGCAGCGCGCTCTGTCGCCACACCGGCTCGCCCAGTTCGGGCGCTTCCGGCTCGTGGAGGAGGAACAGTCTGGCAAGTTTTTTCAGCATGGTGGCGGCATACCTGAGGAAACCTGAACGGCTCAAGGGGCGGGCGGACCAGGGCCCCGTTCCTGGGGTGCAAAACCGGCGAAGACTATCCGCCATCATAGCAGCCCCGGGACGCGCGCCAAGCCTTATTGTTGCGGCACTATCCCCGGAGAATGGCTACTGTCGCCGATCTCCGGGGTATGCTCCGTTCAGGCCGCCGCTTCCGGCGCGAAATCCACCAGCTCGGCCCCGTCGGCAACCTGCTCGCCAACGGCATAGCGGAAGCCCTTGAGATTGCCCTGCTTCGGCGCCGTGATGGTGTGCTCCATTTTCATGGCCTCCAGGATCAGCAGGGGCGTTCCCTTTGCCACCGGCCCCGGCTGGGCCAGCAGGGCCACCACCTTGCCCGGCATGGGGGCGGTGAGGCCGCCGCCCTGGGCGCCGCCGGCTTCCACCAGGTGCAGGGGATCGTGGCGCTCGATGACGTAGGTGCCGCTGTTGAGGAAGACGTGGCGTTTCTCAGCCACGGCCACCACGCTGGCCATCAAGCGCCGGTCTTCCAGCTCCACCGCCAGCCGGTCGTGGGCCAGCAGGCGGCCCCGGACCAGCAGGGTGTCGTTGCGCAGGGTCAGCTGCCAGTCCTCGCCGGCATAGGCCACGCCCACGTCCACCTGGGTCTCGCCGACCCGGAAGCTGACGGTGCGGCGGGCGGCAATGTTCATGCGCCAGCCGTCGCGCCGGTTCCACGGCGACCAGGGATCGCCGCTGCGCCGGCCCTGCTGGGCCGCCAGATCCCGCTCCCGCAGCAGCTCGGCCACGGTGGCGGTGAGGATGACGTCCCGCGGCACTTCCGGGCTCTCGGGAAAGAGGAAGTCCTGCTGCCGCTCGATCAGGCCCGTGTCCAGGTCGGCGCCGGCGAAGGCGGGGCAGGACACCAGACGGGAGAGGAAGTCGATGTTGGTGGTGACGCCCACCACCCGGTAGTCGGCCAGGGCCTGGCGCATGCGGGCCAGGGCGGCCTCCCGGTCCTCGTCCCAGACGATCAGCTTGGCGATCATGGGGTCGTAGTGGGGCGTGATCTCGTCGCCCTCCTCGACGCCGGTGTCCACCCGCACATTGAGGCCCTCGGCCGGCGGCACCAGGTGCAGCAGGCGACCGGTGGAGGGAAGGAAGCCCTTGCCCGCGTCCTCGGCGTAGATGCGGGCCTCCAGGGCATGGCCGCGGATCTGCAGCTGCTCCTGGCGCAGCGGCAGGGCTTCGCCGGCAGCGACCCGCAGCTGCCATTCCACCAGGTCCTGGCCGGTGATCATTTCGGTGACGGGGTGCTCCACCTGCAGGCGGGTGTTCATCTCCATGAAGTAGAAGGAGCCGTCCTGGTTGGCGATGAATTCCACGGTGCCGGCACCGACGTAGCCGACGGCCTTGGCAGCGGCCACGGCGGCCTCGCCCATCTGGCGACGGCGCTCCGGCGTCATGCCCGGCGCCGGGGCCTCTTCCAGCACCTTCTGGTGGCGGCGCTGCACCGAGCAGTCCCGCTCGAAGAGATAGACGCAGTTGCCCTGGCTGTCGCCGAAGACCTGGATTTCGATGTGGCGCGGCCGGGTGATGTACTTCTCCACCAGCACCTGGTCGTTGCCGAAGGAGGAACGGGCCTCCCGCTGGCAGGAGGCCAGGGCGGCGATGAAGTCCTCGCCCTTGTCCACCAGGCGCATGCCCTTGCCGCCACCGCCGGCAGCGGCCTTGATCAGCACCGGGTAGCCGATGGCGTCGGCCTGCTGCTTGAGGAATTCCGGCTCCTGGTTGTCGCCGTGGTAGCCCGGGGTGAGGGGCACGGCGGCTTTTTCCATGAGGGCCTTGGCGGCGCTCTTGGAGCCCATGGCGCGGATGGCGGAGGCGGGCGGGCCGATGAAGACGACGCCGGCGGCGGCGCAGGCCTCGGCAAAATCGGCGTTCTCGGAGAGGAAGCCGTAGCCCGGGTGGATGGCCTGGGCGCCGGTGCGCCGGGCGGCGTCGAGAATCTTCTCGGCCACCAGGTAGGATTCCCGCGCCGCGGCCGGGCCCAGCAGCACCGCCTCGTCGGCCAGGCGCACATGGCGGGCGTTGGCATCGGCCTCGGAGTAGACGGCCACGGTGCGGATGCCCAGACGGCGGGCGGTCTTGATGACGCGGCAAGCGATCTCGCCGCGGTTGGCAATCAGGATCTTGCTGAACATCTTGTCTCCTCCGGGCCCCCGTCTAGGCGCGGGGGCTTGGGCATGTTGGGGTGGGGTGCGGCTTCAGTCGGTGATCCAGTGGGGCTTGCGCTTCTCCAGGAAGGCGGCGATGCCTTCCCGGCCTTCCGCCGAGGCCCGCATGGCGGTGATGCGCCGGGCGGTGTCGGCGATCACGGCATCGTCGATGGGCTGGTTGGCCACGGCCCGGATCAGCTCCTTGCTCGCGGCCTGGGCAGCGGGGCCGTTCTTCAGCAGCTTGTCCACGATCTCGCCCACGGCCTCGTCCAGCTGCTCCTCGCTCGGCACGATCTCGTGCAGCAGCCCCAGGCGGTAGCCTTCGGCGGCGGAAAAACGCTCGGCGGTGAGGAAGTAGCGGCGGCACTGGCGCTCGCCCAGGGCGGCGATGACGTAGGGGCTGATGACGGCGGGAATGAGGCCCAGCTTCACTTCCGTCAGGGCGAACATGGCGTCGTAGCTGGCCACCGCCACGTCGCAGGCGGCCACCAGGCCGACCCCGCCGCCGTAGGCGGGGCCCTGGACCCGGGCCACGGTGGGCTTGGCCAGGGTGTTGAGGGTGCGCAGCAATTCCGCCAGGTTGCCGGCGTCGGCCAGGTTCTGCTCCGGGGTGTAGCCGGCGGCCCGCTTCATCCAGTTGAGGTCGGCCCCAGCGCAGAAGCTCTTGCCGGTGGCGGAGAGCACCACCACCCGCACCGCCGGGTCGGCTTCCAGCTGCTTCAAGCCGGCGGTGATTTCCGCCATCAGGGTCTCGTCGAAGGCGTTGTGGCGGTCCGGCTTGTTGAGGGTGAGGATGCCGACGGGGCCGTCCACTTCGATGAGGATGGAGCTGAAGGTCATGGTCTTGTTCTCCCTGTGCGTTACATGCGGAATACGCCGAACCGGGTCTCTTCCGCCGGCGCATTCATGGCCGCCGAGAGCCCCAGGCCCAGCACCCGACGGGTGTCCGCCGGATCGATGATTCCATCATCCCACAGGCGGGCGCTGGCGTAGTAGGGGTGGCCCTGGGTTTCGTACTGCTCCCGGATGGGGCGGCGGAATTCCTCCTCCTCCTCCGCGCTCCACTGCTTGCCCGCCGCTTCCAGACCGTCCCGCTTCACCGTGGCCAGCACGCTGGAAGCCTGCTCGCCGCCCATCACCGAGATGCGGGCGTTGGGCCACATCCAGAGGAAGCGGGGCGAGTAGGCCCGGCCGCACATGCCGTAGTTGCCGGCACCGAAGGAGCCGCCGATGACCACGGTGAACTTGGGCACCTTGGCAGTGGCCACGGCGGTCACCATCTTGGCCCCGTCCCGGGCGATGCCGCCGTTTTCGTACTTGCGCCCCACCATGAAGCCGGTGATGTTCTGCAGGAACACCAGGGGGATGTTGCGCTGGGCGCACAGCTCGATGAAGTGGGCGGCCTTGAGGGCCGATTCGGAAAAGAGGATGCCGTTGTTGGCGACGATGCCCACCGGGTAGCCCCAGATGCGGGCGAAGCCGCAGACGATGGTGGTGCCGTAGCGGGCCTTGAATTCGTCGAAGTCGGAACCGTCCACGATGCGGGCGATGATCTCGCGCACATCGAAGGGCTTCTTGGTGTCGGTGGGGATGACGCCGTACAGCTCCTCGGCGGCGTAGAGGGGCTCCACCGGCTCGCTGAGGCTGACCGAGGGCTGCTTCTGCCAGTTGAGGTTCTTGACGATGCGCCGGGCGATGGCCAGGGCGTGCTGGTCGTTCTCGGCGTAATGGTCGGCGACGCCGGAGACGCGGGTATGCACGTCGGCCCCGCCCAGGTCCTCCGCCGTCACCACCTCGCCGGTGGCGGCCTTCACCAGGGGCGGACCGCCGAGGAAGATGGTGCCCTGCTCCTTGACGATGATGGACTCGTCGGACATGGCCGGCACGTAGGCGCCGCCGGCGGTGCAGGAGCCCATCACGGCGGCGATCTGGGGAATGCCCTGGGCCGAGAGATTGGCCTGGTTGAAGAAGATGCGGCCGAAGTGCTCCTTGTCCGGGAAGACCTCGTCCTGCATGGGCAGGAAGGCGCCGCCCGAATCCACCAGGTAGATGCAGGGCAGGCGGTTCTCCAGGGCGATCTCCTGGGCCCGCAGGTGCTTCTTCACGGTCATGGGGTAGTAGGTGCCGCCCTTCACCGTGGCGTCGTTGGCGACGATCATGCACTCCACGCCATTGACCCGGCCGATGCCGGCGATCACCGAGGCAGCCGGCACGTCGCCGCCGTACATGCCGTGGGCCGCCAGCTGGCCGATCTCCAGGAAGGGAGTGCCCGGGTCCAGCAGGGCGCTGACCCGCTCCCGGGGCAGCAGCTTGCCCCGGGCGATGTGCTTCTGCCGCGCCGCCTCCGGCCCGCCCAGGGCGATGCGGGCCATCTGCTGGCGCAGATCCGCCACCAGCCCCGCCATGGCATCGGCGTTGTGCTGGAAGTCCTCGGACCGGGGATTGAGTTGGGTTTTTAGTATGGTCATGTCTCCTCGCTTCTTATAGTTCGGGGTGGATGCGGACAAGTTGCAGCCCCGGCCAGGAGACAGCCTCCGCTCCATTTCGGCACGGCCCCGACAAGGCGGCCGGCAGGGAAAGGGTGCGGGGCAGGCTCATGGCTAGAGCTGACCTTCCTTTTCCACCCACTTGATGACGCTGGGGGGTTCATAGGCGGCCATGCGCTTGAGCAGGGCGGCGGGATCGATATCGGCCAGCAGCAGGTTGCGATGCACTTCCCGCACGAAACCCTCGTCCCGGGCCCGGTCGCACAGGGCCAGCAGCGGCGCGTAATAGCCCACAACGTCGAGGATGGCGGCGGGCTTGCCGTGGAAGCCGAGCTGGGCCCAGGTGAGGATTTCCCACAACTCCTCGAAAGTGCCGAAGCCGCCGGGCAGGGCGATGAAGCCATCGGCCAGCTCGGCCATGCGGGCCTTGCGGGTGTGCATGGAATCCACCACCTCCAGGCGCGTCAGCCCCGGATGGCCGACCTCCTTGTCCATCAGGGACTGGGGAATGACGCCGGTGACGCTGCCGCCGGCAGCCATGCAGGCATCGGCCACGGCCCCCATGAGACCCACGTTGCCGCCGCCGTAGACCAGTTCAATACCCTCCCGGGCCAGCAGGGTGCCAAGGCCTTCGGCGGCCTGGCGGTATTCGGGACGGTTGCCGAAGCTGGAACCGCAAAAGACGCAAATTCGTTTCATGTACTTTCCACCTTGGATGAAGCCAAAGCGGACAAGCATAGCGCGAGGCGGCAGGGAGGGGCCATGGCGGATGCAGTTGCCCGGGGGTGGAAAGTCATGACGGACACGACAAACACTCAGAAGGTGCCGTGGGCCAGCCAGCGTTCGATCTGGGGCAGACGGTCGGCGCCCCAGAAGGGCTCGCCGTCGATGAAGATGAAGGGGGCGCCGAAGACGCCGCGGGCGATGGCGGCATCGCACTCCTGGCGCAGCCGGGCCTTCATTTCCTCGCTCTGGATGGCGGCAGCCAGGGCCGCCGGATCGGCGCCGGCCTGCACGGCCAGCTCGGTCACCACGGCCGTATCGGAGATGTCCCGGTCGTGCACGAAGAGGGCGCGGAAGACGGCATGGGCAAAGGCCCGGGCCTGGGCGCAGTCCTGCTGGTGCAACCAGTAGTAGGCCCGCGCCGCAGCCTGGGTAGGCAGGGGGAACTTGCTGGGAAAGCGGAAAGGCAGGCCGAGGTAGCGGGCCGAGCGGTCGAAGTCCCGCCGGGAATAGTCGCCCTTGAGGGGAATCTCGGTCAGGGGGGCGCTGCCGGTGGCCCTGAAGACCACACCGAGCAGAATGGGCCGCCATTTGACCTGGCGCCCGTACCGGGCAGCGAGAGCGTCGATCTGCTCGCTGGCCAGGTAGGCGTAGGGAGAGGAGAAGTCGAAGTAGAACTCCAAAGGCTCGGCCATGGCCATGCTCCTGTTGTTGCTCCGCGGGGTTGGGGTGCGGGGCGCCGTCGTTATTGTAGGCTGGCGCCCCGGTGTTGCCGGTACTGCTTACTCCTGGGCGATGCTGCGGCCGATCACCAGACGCTGGATGTCATTGGCGCCTTCGTAGATCTGGCTGATGCGCACGTCGCGGTAGATGCGCTCCACCGGGAAGTCGCTGGTGTAGCCGACGCCGCCGTGGATCTGGATGGCGTCGGAAGCGATCTTCTCGGCAGCCTCGGAGGCGAACATCTTGGCCATGGAGGCTTCCTTGAGGCAGGGCTTGCCCGCATCCTTCAACGCGGCGGCGCGCCACACCATGAGGCGGGCGGCGTCGAGCAGGGTGTTCATGTCGGCCAGGCGGAAATTGACGGCCTGGTGCTCGATGATGGGCTGGCCGAAGGTGACCCGCTCCTTGGCGTAGCGCACGGCGGCCTCGAAGGCGGCCCGGGCCATGCCGATGGACTGGGCGGCGATGCCGATGCGGCCGGCTTCCAGGTTGGAGAGGGCGATCTTGTAGCCCTCGCCTTCCTTGCCCAGCAGGGCGGAGGCGGGCACACGGCAATCCTCGAAAATGATCTGCACGGTGTCGGAGGCATGCTGGCCCATCTTCTCCTCGGTGCGGCCGACGATGAAGCCCTTGGTGTCGGTGGGCACCAGGAAGCAGGAGATGCCCTTCTTGCCGGCGGCCTTGTCGGTGACGGCGAAAACGATGGCCATGTGGGCGTGCTTGCCGGTGGTGATGAACTGCTTGACGCCGTTCAGCACGAAATGGTCGCCGTCCCGGTCGGCCCGGGTGGTGATGGCGGCCGCATCGGAGCCGGTGTGGGGTTCGGTCAGGCAGAAGCAGCCCAGCTTCTCGCCCCGGGCCAGGGGCTTGAGCCATTCTTCCTTCTGCTGGTCGGTGCCGTACTTCTGGGTGATACCGCAGGCCAGGGAGTTCTGCACCGAGACGATGGTGGAGGTGGCGCCGTCGCCGGCGGCGATTTCTTCCAGGGTCAGCACCAGGCTCATGTAGTCCATGCCGGCACCGCCCCACTCTTCGGGCACGCACATGCCCATGGCACCCAGCTCGCCCAGTTCCTTCAGGGCTTCGGCGGGGAAGGTGTGGTTCTTGTCCCATTCGGCGGCGAAGGGGGCCAGACGCTCCTGCGCGAAGGCGCGCATGGAGTCGCGGATCATTTCCTGTTCCTGCGTCAGAATCATTTGCTACTACTCCGTCTTGTCGTTTTCGGCGCGGCGCCCGTCCGGGGCGCCGCGGTTTGCATCAATGGGACAGGCTGGGCCCGTCTCAGAACATTTCCACGCCAACGGCCACGGCTTCGCCGCCGCCGATGCACAGGGAGGCGACGCCCTTCTTCTTGCCGTACTGCTTCAGGGCGCCGATCAGGGTCACCAGGATGCGGGCGCCGGAAGCACCGATGGGGTGGCCCAGGGCGCAGGCGCCGCCGTGCACGTTCACCTTGGCCGGGTCCAGCTTGAGGTCCTTGATGGCGGCCATGGTGACCACGGCGAAGGCTTCGTTGATTTCCCACAGGTCCACGTCGGCCACGTTCCAGCCGGTCTTCTGCATCAGCTTTTCCATGGCGAAGACGGGGGCGGTGGTGAACAGGTTGGGTTCCTGGGCGTGGGTGGTGTGACCGACGATCTTGGCGATGGGGGCAAGGCCCAGGACCTTGGCCTTGGATTCCTTCATCAGCACCAGGGCGGCGGCGCCGTCGGAGATGGAGGAGGAGTTGGCGGCGGTGACGGTGCCATCCTTCTTGAAGGCGGGCTTCAGGGCGGGGATCTTTTCGATCTGGGCCTTCAGGGGCTGCTCGTCCTGGTCCACCACCACATCGCCCTTCTTGCCGGCGATGGTGACGGGAGCGATTTCCCACTTGAACAGACCTTCCTTGATGGCCTTCTGGGCGCGCACGGTGGACTGGATGGCCCACTCGTCCTGGGCTTCGCGGGTGAAGCCGTAGGACTCGGCGCATTCCTCGGCGAAGGTGCCCATCAGGCGGCCCTTCTGGTAGGCATCCTCGAGGCCGTCGAAGAACATGTGGTCCAGCAGCTGGCCGTGGCCCAGGCGATAGCCGCCGCGGGCCTTGGGCAGCAGGTAGGGGGCGTTGGACATGGATTCCTGGCCGCCGGCGACGCCGATCTCGTAGGAGCCGGCCAGCAGGCTGTCGTGCACCATCATCACGGACTTGAGGGCGGAGCCGCACACCTTGTGGATGGTGGTGCAGCCGGCGGAGAGGGGCAGACCGGCGCCCAGGGCGGCCTGGCGGGCCGGGGCCTGGCCGACGCCGGCTTGCAGCACGTTGCCGAACACCACCTCTTCCACCTGTTCCGGCTTGATGCCGGCCCGTTCGACGGCGGCCTTGATGGCCGTGGCGCCGAGCTGGGGTGCGGTCAGGCTGTTGAAGTCGCCCTGGAAGCCACCCATGGGGGTGCGGGCAACGGAAACGATGACGATGGGGTCAGACATAGTGCTCTCCTAGGTTAAAGAATCTCCGACCGCCCGCCTGGCACCGCCAGGCCGACGGCCGGATTCAGTTTCATGCCGTTTCGGCAAATAGCTCCCGGCCGATCAGCATACGGCGGATTTCGCTGGTGCCGGCGCCGATCTCGTAGAGCTTGGCGTCGCGCCACAGGCGGCCGGTGGGGTATTCGTTGGTGTAACCGACGCCGCCCAGGGTCTGGATGGCGTCGCCGGCCATCCAGGTGGCCTTTTCGGCGGAATAGAGGATGGCGCCGGCGGCGTCCTTGCGCAGGCTGCGGGCATGGTCGGCCCGGTCGCAGGCCTGGCCCACGGCATAGACGTAGGCCCGGGTGGCCTGCCAGGTGGAATACATGTCGGCCAGCTTGCCCTGCATCAGCTGGAATTCGCCGATGGCAGTGCCGAACTGTTCCCGTTCGTGCAAGTAGGGCAGCACCACGTCCATGCAGGCCGCCATGATGCCCAGGGGGCCGCCGCAGAGCACGGCCCGCTCGTAGTCGAGGCCGCTCATCAGCACCTTGGCGCCGTTGCCGACGCCGCCGAGAACGTTCTCCTCCGGCACCTCGCAGTCGTCGAAGAACAGGGGGAAGGTGTTGGAGCCGCGCATGCCCAGCTTGTCCAGGTGGGTGCCGTGGCTGAAGCCCTTGAAGCCCTTTTCCACGATGAAGGCGGTCATGCCCTTGGCGCCGGCGTTGAGGTCGGTCTTGGCGTACACCACCAGGGTGTCGGCATCGCCGCCGTTGGTGATCCACATCTTGGAACCGTTGAGGACGTAGCGGTCGCCCTTCTTCTCCGCCTTGAGCTTCATGGAGACCACGTCGGAACCGGCATTGGGCTCGGACATGGCGAGGGCCCCGACCTGCGTGCCGGAGATCAGGCCGGGCAGGTACTTGGCCTTCTGGGCCGCAGTGCCGTTGCGGCGGATCTGGTTCACGCAGAGGTTGGAATGGGCGCCGTAGGAGAGGCCCACGGAGGCGGAGGCCCGGGAGATTTCCTCCATGGCCACGATGTGGGCCAGGTAGCCCATGGCAGTGCCGCCGTATTCCTCCTCGGCGGTCATGCCGAGCAGGCCCAGGTCGCCGAATTTCTGCCACAGGTCGGCGGGGAACTCGTTGTCCCTGTCGATCTGGGCCGCCCGGGGGGCGATTTCCTTGGCTGCGAAGGCGCGCACGGTGTCGCGCAGCATCTCGATGGTTTCACCGTGACCGAAGTCCAGGCTGGGAATGTGCATTTGTCTCGCTCCTTTGGATTTTTTCCTTTCCCAGACCACCCGTGGCTTTGTCGCCTTCGCCTCGCCGTGCTGTTCGCACTGTCTTCGGCTTGGCTTCGCGCCACGAGCGGCCTGGAAAAGGAATTGTTTTGTGATGCCGCTTGTTACGGCTTATTCCTTGTGGCTTGTCTCATGTTTTTCTTTTTTACCGTGCATGGTCATGATGGTCTGCTGCATGACCGCGCACAGAGTCTTCTTGCCGTCTTTCACCGCAAACACCTCGCCCCGGGTCACGGTCAGGGTGCGGCCGTATTTCAGCACCGTACCCTGGGCGATGAGCAGTTCCCCGTCGGCCGGGGCCAGCAGGTTCATCTTGTATTCCACCGTCAGCACGCTGGCGTCGGCGGGCGTCAGGGTGTTGGCGGCATAGCCGGCGGCGGAATCGGCAATCATGCCGACCACGCCGCCGTGGATGAAGCCGTGCTGCTGGGTCACCTCCGGCTTGTAGGGCAGGTGGATCTCCGTGTAGCCCGCCTCCACCACCGGCATGGTGGCCCCGATCAGGGCCATGGCCTGCTGGCGGTGGAAGCTGTCCCGCACGCGGGCGGCGAAATCCGGATCGCTGGGGTGGTGCATGTCGTCTCCTCCGGCGCATTGTTGCGCTCTCTGGGATGCTATTGAATGTTACGTTGACGTAAACGTCAACTACCGCTGAAAACCTTCAGCCGGCCGCCTTGCCGGCGCTGGCCGCTCCCTGGCTGCGGCCGGCCTTTTCCAGGGCTTCGGCCTCCACCAGATGCTCGCGGCAGACGGCTTCGATGGTCTCGATCTCGGCCAGAACGGCCTCGATGTCCTCCCGCTGCTGCTCCAGGGCGGCCCGCCGTTCCGACAGCACATCGAGCAGGCGGGTCAGCTGGTCGGTCTCGTCCCGGGCCACGTCGTACATGTCGATCAGGTCCCGGATCTCGGCCAGAGACAGGCCCAGGCGCTTGCCCCGCAGGGCCAGCTTGAGGCGGGTGCGGTCGCGCTTGGTGTAGACCCGGTTGCGCCCTTCCCGGTTGGGCGCGAGCAGGCCCTGGTCCTCCCAGAAACGGATGGTGCGGGGCGTGATATTGAACTCCCGGGCCAGGTCCGAAATGGTGAAGGTCGGGGTGGCGGCAGCAGGCTCGGCCGCTTCGCTAACGGTGCTCACGTCGGCGCATCTCCGGAGAAAGTGGGGCGGGTTGGGAAAAGTGACGGGAGAGTTAAACAGATGCCCCGCCATTTTTCAATCGATACGACGGATACCCGCCGCCGCCAAAGGCCGGCCGGGATCGCCCCGGGACCAGCCGTCTGTCATGTTGGCGTAAGGGAACTGGGCTTCAATGGCCCTTGTCCCGGGGTATAGTTAAAAACTCCAATAACGCCCCTGCCACCCCACTCCTGTCCATGAAACCATCGCTGCACCTGCCCTTTTCCGAGCCCCCGGCCCCCGGCACCACCCTGGAAGTGGCGCCCGGCATCCTCTGGCTACGCATGCCCCTGCCCTTCGTCCTCAACCACATCAACCTGTGGCTGCTGCGGGACGGCGACGGCTGGGTGGTGGTGGACACCGGCTTCGGCCTGCCCGACATCCAGGCCATCTGGGAAACGGTCCTGGCCGGCCTCGACGGCACCATCGCCGGCATCGTCGTCACCCATTTCCACCCGGACCACCTGGGCCTGGCCACCTGGCTGCAGGAGCGCTCCGGCGCCCCGCTGTACATGACCGCCGGCGAATACCTGACCGGCCACGCCGTTTGGCACGAAATCGGCGGCCACGGCACTGCCCCCATGCTGGCCCAGTTCCGCCTGCACGGCCTCGACGCGGAACGCTGCAGCGCCCTGGAGCAACGGGGCAACGGCTATCGCAAGGGGGTGCCGGCCATGCCCCAGACCTACCATCGCCTGTTCGACGGCGACACCCTGGAGATCGGCAGCCGGCGCTGGCAGATCATCGTCGGCCACGGCCATTCGCCCGAGCACATGTCCCTTTACTGTGCTGATTCCAACGTGTTAATTTCAGGTGACATGCTGTTGCCGAAAATTTCCACCAACATCAGCGTTTATGCGGTCACCCCCCGGGACAACGCCCTGGAGCATTACCTGGATTCCCTGACCCGCTTCGCCCGGGAATGCTCCGACGAATCCCTGGTGCTGCCCTCCCACGGCCTGCCCTTCAAGGGCATCCGCCAACGGGTGGACGACCTGCACGGGCATCACGATGAACGCCTGGCCGTGCTGGAGGAGAACTGCAGCGAACCCCGTAGCGCCGCCGAGTTGCTCGCCGCCCTGTTCCCGCGGGCCCTCGACACCCACCAGACCATGTTCGCCATGGGCGAGGCCATCGCCCACCTGAATTACCTGGAGCAATCCGGCCGCCTCACCTGCCAGCAGGGCGCGGACGGCATTCTCCGGTATGTCCGGAAACAAACCACGCATTGACCAAGAAGGGGATTCACGATGTCGCAGCAGACCCAACAGGAAGACCACAACCTCCCCAACCCGGCCGAGCTGGCCAAGTCCTACGCCGAAGTGGCCCAGCGCGCCTCCCGCCTGCTGACCCATTTCATGGAAAAGAAGGCCGCCGAGGGCATCAATCCGCCCAGTGACGAGATGGGCATCGCCAAGGCCTTCATGGACCTGTCCTCGCGCCTCCTGGCCAATCCCTACAAGCTGGCCCAGACCCAGATGAACATGATGTGGGACTACTTCTCCCTGTGGCAGGGCTCCATGCTCAAGATGATGGGTATGCCGATCCAGCCCATCGCCGCACCGGCCAAGGGCGACAAGCGCTTCCACGACGAGGACTGGGAACAGCATTTCCTCTTTGACTACATCAAGCAGTCCTACCTGATCGCCTCCCGCCACATCCACGACACCGTGTGCTGCGTCGAGGGCCTGCCGGACGAAGCCCAGAAGAAGGTGGCCTTCTACACCCGCCAGTATGTGGACGCCCTGTCCCCCTCCAACTTCGCCTTCACCAATCCGGAAGTGTTCCGCGAGACGGTGAAGAGCCACGGCCAGAACCTGGTCAAGGGCCTCAACAACCTGCTGCAGGACATCGAAGCCGGCGACGGCCAGCTGCGCATCCGCATGACCGACACCAGCGCCTTCGAGCTGGGCAAGAACGTGGCCACCACCCCGGGCAAGGTCGTCTTCCAGAACGACCTGTTCCAGCTGGTGCAGTACGAGCCCACCACCAAGGAGCAGTACAAGAAGCCCCTGCTGATCGTGCCGCCCTGGATCAACAAGTTCTACATCCTGGACCTGCGCGAGAAAAACTCCCTGGTGAAATGGGCCACCGACCAGGGCCACACCACCTACATCATCTCCTGGGTCAATCCGGACGCCCACCTGGCCCAGAAGACCTTCGAGGACTACGTCACCGAGGGCACCCTGGCGGCCATCGCCGCCGTGGAAAAGGATACCGGCGAGAAGCAGATCGACGTGGCAGCCTACTGCATCGGCGGCACCCTGCTGGCCACCACCCTGGCCTACATGGCGGCGAAGAAGGACAACCGGGTGGCCTCCGCCACCTTCTTCACCACCATGATCGACTTCTCCAACCCGGGCGAGCTGGGCGTCTTCATCGACGAGCAGCAGGTCTCCAGCCTGGAGCACAAGATGGCCGAGCGGGGCTATCTGGAAGGCAGCGAGATGGCCATGACCTTCAACCTGTTGAAGGCCAACGACCTGATCTGGTCCTTCGTGGTGAACAACTACCTGCTGGGCAAGGACCCCTTCCCCTTCGACCTGCTCTACTGGAACAGCGACTCCACCCGCATGCCCTACGCCATGCACAGCTTCTACCTGCGCAATATGTACATGGCCAACAAGCTGAAGGAGCCGGGCGGCATCAGCATCGCCGGGGTGCCCATCGACATTTCCAAGATCAAGGTGCCCGCCTACTTCATCTCCACCGTGGAAGACCACATCGCCCCGTGGAAGAGCACCTACCTGGGGGCCAAGCTGTTCTCCGGCCCGGTGCGCTTCGTTCTCGGCGGCTCCGGCCACATCGCCGGCATCGTCAATCCGCCGGCCGCCAACAAGTACGGCTTCTGGATCAACGACGCCGCCAAGCTGCCCGCCACCGCCGACGACTTCCTGGCCGGCTCCACCCAGCATCCGGGTTCCTGGTGGACCGACTGGAACGAATGGGTCACCGGCCTGGACGGCGGCAAGAAGGTGGCGGCGCGCAAGCCCGGCGCCGGCAGCCTCAAGGTGCTCGAGGAGGCCCCCGGCTCCTACGTCAAGTTCCGGCTCGACACCCAGAAGAAGGAATCGGCCTGATCCTGGCAGGCCGCAAAAGCAAAGGGCGCCGACGGCGCCCTTTTTTTTCAGCCGGCGTGCCGGCCGGCTCCGCCTACATCTGGGCCACCTGGTTGCGGCCGTGGCGCTTGGCCTGGTAAAGGGCGCTGTCGGCCCGGGCCAGCACCGCATCGAAATTCGGATCGCCGGCCCGGAAGCCGGTGACACCGATGCTGACCGTGTAGGCGATGGTGAGGCCGTTGCAGTGGGCCGGCTGGCCGGCGATGGTCTGGCACAGGCGCTGGCCCAGGGCGAGGCCGCCGTCCTGGTCGGTATCGGGGGAAAGGATGCAGAATTCCTCGCCGCCGATGCGGCCGAAGAGGTCCACCTGGCGCAGCAGGATGCCGGTGCGGCGGGAAAAGTCCCGCAGCACCGCATCGCCGACACCATGGCCGTAGGTGTCGTTGATGTGCTTGAAGTAGTCCAGGTCCAGCATCAGCACCGAGGCCGGATTGCCGGCCCGGTTGAAGCGCGCCATCTCCTGATCGGCCAGGCGCAGGAAGCTCTGCCGGTTGCATAGCCCGGTTAGGGCGTCGGTGGTGGCCAGCTGGCGCAGTTCGTCCTCCAGCTGCTTGGCCTGGGTGATGTCCAGCATGAAGCCGCTCCACACCGCCGACTGGCCCGGTTCGATGACGTTGGGGCGAGACGAGAGGCGCAGCCACTTCTGCCGCCCCGAGGGAGTGAGGATGCGGATCTCGCTGCTGAACTGACTGGCACTGCGGTTGGCGGCCTGTTCCTCCTGGCGCAGGCGGGGCAGGTCCTCCGGATGCACCAGCTGCCAGAAGCACTCCATGTTGGCCATCAGCACCTCGGCCGGCACTTCGAAAATCTCCTCGCAGCGGGAATTGAGGTAGAGGAAACGGCTGTCACCGTCGCCGTGCAGGATGTAGTCGTAGAGCACGCAGGGGACGGTGCGGGCAAGGCGCTCGAAGCGCTCCTGGCTGGCGGCCAGCTCCCATTCGGTGCGCTTGCGCTGGTCGATGTCGGCAATGTTGCCGACCAGGCCGGTGGTGCGGCCGTTGGCGTCCACCAGGGCCTTGCCGGTGAGGTTGCCCCAGAACTCGCTGCCGTCCCGGCGCCGGTAGAGGCGCTCCACGTCCACATGGCCGACACCCCGGGCCATGGTGTTGAGCATGTTCTGCCGCCCCGCCTCCCGTTCCTGGGGATGGATCAGGCTCACGTACTCGCTGCCCACCAGCTCGTCCAGGGTGTAGTGGAAAAGGTCGGCCATGCGGCGATTGGCATGGACGATGCGGCCGCTCATGTCGAGCAGGAAGATGCCGACGCTGGAACTGTCGTAAATCGCCTGCAGCAGCGAAGTGTCATCAGCGATGCGCTTCTTCATCCGTGGGGGCCCCTTCTTTGCGGCTGCCTTTATAAAGAAAGCGACAGCCTGGGAGCATGGTATTCCTCCTGCCGGGTTTCTGCACGGCCGGCGCTACCGTGCTAGCCTGAAGGCAAACGGCAGCATGGAAATACCCCACATGTACCTTCCCGACTACGATGGCGGCAGCATCGCCAACCTCATGGCCTCCCTGGCCCGGGCCTGCGGCAGCTGGGCCAGCCCCTGCCCGCCCCTGGCCGAACTGCCCCCGGCCCGCCTGGCCGCCGTCAGCAACCTGGTGCTGATCGTGGTGGACGGCCTCGGCTACGATCTGCTGGCAGAACGCCCCGGACCACTGCGGCCCTATCTGCGCGGCCATCTCACCTCGGTCTTTCCCAGCACCACCGCCGCCGCCATTCCCACCTTCATGACCGGCCTGCCTCCCAGCCGGCACGGCCTCACCGGCTGGCACATGTGGCTGCGGGAAGTGGGCGCCCTGCTCGCCATCCTGCCCCTCAGCGCCCGTCCCGGAGCGCCCCTGGCGGAGCCCCTGCCGCCCCGGGCCGAGCTGCCCCAACGCCTGTTCCGGCACGACACCCTGTACCAGACCATGGACCGCACCAGCTACGTGGTGTCACCCCATTTCATCGCCGACAGCCCCTTCAACCGCTACCACAGCCGGGGCGCCGTGAAGCAGCCCTACCACGGGCTCGACGGCCTCTTCGCCGCCCTCGGGCAGCTCACCGCCAAGGCCGGCCGCAAGTTCGTCTACGGCTACTGGCCCGACTACGACAGCGCCGCCCACGAACACGGCTGCCGCAGCCCCCAGGCCCTGGCCGCCATGGATGCCTTCGCCACGGCCTTCTGCGCCTGGCTGGAGCAGATCCGGGGCAGCGACACCCTGGTCCTGATCACCGCCGACCACGGCTTCATCGACTGCCCGCCGGAGCGGCAGATCGCCCTGGCCGACCATCCCCTGCTGGCCGAATGCCTGGCCCTGCCCCTGTGCGGCGAGCGGCGGGCCGCCTGGTGCTACCTGAAGCCGGGCAAGGCCCCCGTGTTCGAGGCCTACGTGCGCCAGCACCTGGCCCATGCAGCCCGGGCCGTGCCCCGGGAACAGCTGCTGGCCGAAGGCTGGTTCGGGCCCGGCCCCTGCCACCCCGAACTGGCGGCCCGCATCGGCGACTACGCCCTGCTCATGGCCGACGACTGGGTCATCCACGACACCCTGCCCGGGGAAGCGCCCTACACCCTGATCGGCCACCATGGCGGCCTCAGCCCTGCGGAAATGCGGGTGCCCCTGCTGGTGGCCCGGCCCTAGGCTGCGCCCATGCACGCGTGGAACCTGAGCCCGGCCCAGGCCCGGGCGCTGCAGCTGGAACTGGCGACCCGGGTGGAACGGCAGGACCGGCTCGGCCCCCTGCGACGGGTGGCCGGGGTGGACGTGGGCTTCGAGGACGGCGGCGCCGTCACCCGGGCCGCCGTGGCGGTGCTCGACTTCCCCGCCCTGACGCCGGCGGCCCAGGCGGTGGCCCGGGTGCCCACCACCTTTCCCTATGTGCCCGGTCTGCTCTCCTTCCGCGAAGGGCCGGGGGTGCTGGCGGCCCTGGAGCAGCTGGAGGCCCTGCCGGATCTCCTCCTGTGCGACGGTCAGGGCATCGCCCACCCGCGCCGGCTGGGCATCGCCAGCCACCTGGGAGTGCTGCTTGATGTGCCCAGCATCGGTGTCGGCAAAAGCCGGCTCACCGGCTGGCACGAGGCCGTGGGGCCGGAGAAGGGGGACTGGGTGCCCCTGTGGGACAGGCGGGGCGGCAGCGAAGTGATCGGCGCCGTGCTGCGCAGCCGCCGCGGCTGCCTGCCCCTGTACATCTCCATCGGCCACCGGGTCAGCCTGGCCACCGCCATCGAGCTGGTGCTGGCCTGCACGCCCCGCTACCGGCTGCCGGAAACGACGCGTCAGGCCCACCGCCTGGCCTCGGGCTGAGGCCGGCGCCGTGCCGCTGCAAGGGGAAGGTGAAAGGGAAACGGCGCCGGGCGGCTAGTCCCGGGCCGGCTGCTCGGCATCGTTGAGTTCGTAGGCGTCGGCCACGTAGCCGTGGCCCTTCATCAGGACCACGATGATGCAGGCGATGGCCAGGGTGAACACCAAGGTCCAGTGCAGGACGACGACGCTGATGGCCAGGATGTCGGCCGTCTGCAACTGCTTCCCCACCTGGGCCAGGGAGCCTTCCAGGGGCACCAGGCGCATGGCCAGGGCGGCCAGGGCCGGCAGCAGGGTGCCGATGAGGGCGATGCGGGGCAGCTTGCGCAGCAGGGTCCATTCGAAGCCCGAGGCTTCCCGCCGGCTGCCCGGCAGACGATGCAACATGCCCATGATGCCCTCCCGCAGAAACGGTGCCGCCGGCCGGCGGCACCTGTTCCTGAGAATAGCAAAAGGGGCCGGGGGTTCCCCGCGACCCGTTGCCGCAAGCCTCAGTCGGTGACCAGCCCGGCCACCGAGTCGGTCAGGCCCACGGCCAGGGTGCCCAGCTCGGCCACGGCCTGGCTCGAGGCGCGGATGGCGGCGTGGTTCTCCTCGGCCATGTCGGCGATCTCCTGGATGTTGCGGGCGATCTCGGTGCTGGCGTCGCGCTGGCCGGCGGTGGCATCCACGATGTCGCGCACGTGTTCGGCGGAACGGCCCACGGCGTGGCGGATTTCCGCCAGGCTGCGGGACAGCTCCTCCACCCGGCGGGTGCTGCCGTCCACCCGGGCGCTGTTGTCGTCCATGCCGGCCACTGCCTGGTGGATGTCCTGCTGGATGGCGCTGATGGTGCTGCCGATCTCCCGGGTCGAGACGCCGGTGCGGTCGGCCAGCTTGCGCACCTCGTCGGCCACCACGGAAAAGCCGCGGCCGTGCTCACCGGCCCGGGCCGCCTCGATGGCGGCGTTGAGGGCCAGCAGGTTGGTCTGGTCGGCGATCTCCTGGATGGTCTGTACCACCTTGCCGATTTCCCGGCTGCGCTCCTCCAGGCTCTGGATCAGCTGCACGCTCTCGCGCACGCCGCTGACCACGCCGGCCATGTCGGCGGCGGCGGCTTCGGCCTGGACGGCGCCGCGGCCGGCGGCGGTGTCCGCCTCCTCGGTCATGCGCGCCGTCTCCCGGGCGTGTTCCGCCACTTCGGCGACGCTGACGCTCATCTGCTGCACTGCCGCCGCGGTGCGGGCGGCGGCCTCGCTCTGGCGGCCGGAGGCATGTTCCACTTGCTGGCTGGCCCGAGCCAGGTTGTCGCTGGCCTCCACCACGGCGCGGGCCGCCTGGCCGTTGCCGCGGATGAGGCCGGCGAAGGTTTCCGCCATGTGGTTGAAGCTGTGCCCGGCCTCGGCCACCTCGTCGCCGGAGACCAGCTCCACCCGGGCCCGCAGATCGCCGCCGGCCATCACGGCGGCGGCGCCGCGCAGGCTGTGGATGCCGCGCATGATGGAGATGTAGGCCCCGGTAAAGCCGTAGACGATCACCAGCAGCAGCAGGGCGAGGCCCCCCAGCACCAGGTTGCGCACCAGCAGCAGCCTGCCCTGGCGCTCCGCCAGGAGGCCATCGATGGCCGGGGTCAGAGCCCGGGCCAGGTCCAGCACGGCGGCCATGGCCACGTCGCCCCGGGCGGCGTATTCGGCGGCACCGATGTCGAAGTCGGTGGTGTCGATGACCTTGGTGGTGAGCACTTCCTGCAGGCCCAGGGAGGCGGTGCCGACGTTGCCCGCCGGGCCCTCCAGGCCGGCCTTCAGCTCGGGCCGCAGCTGGGCGGCCTTGTCCACGTTCTCCAGGGTCCAGCCGATGAGGGGTTCCAGGCCGCCGCGGACCACCGTCAGCCGATTGCGCAGGCCCGACTTGAGGCGCTTGCGCGCCACCGCGCCAAGACCCGCATCCCGGGCCAGGCCCAGGCTCTCCACCAGCAGCGGCAGCTTCACCGAGAGGGTGTCCACCAGGGCGGCGGCGGCCACGTCACCGTCCCGGCGCAGGCGGCTGCCGTCGGAGATCTGGCCGAGCCACTGGCGGCTCAGCTGGGACAATTCCAGGAAGGCATCGAGGCCGCCGTCCGCCTCGTCTTCCGGACGCAGGGCGGCCACCGCCTGCCAGCGGCCCTGCAGCTCGCCCCAGGCCGGGGCGGGACCGAGGGCGCCGGCCTGTTCCTGGGCCAGCTTGCCGACCCGGGCCAGGGCCTGTTCCACGGCGGCCCGGCGCTGGGGCAGGCGCTGCTGGAAATCCGCCTCGCCGGCGGCAGCGCCCTGGAAGGCACCGTGCAGGTCATGCAGCGCCAGCATCAGTTCCAGGGCCGGCAGCTGCAGGGCCAGCCCGGCCCGCTCCTGCTCCAGCTCGGCCAGGGCGCTCTGGCGGTCCGCCAGCAGCAGGCCGCCGAGGAGGATCAGGGGCAGGGCGAACAGGGCGCCGGTGGCCAGGAGCTTCTGGCGGTAGGAGAGGCGGCCAACCAGCCAGGCGGCGGGGGCGAATAGCGCTTTCATGGAGTCCGGTCCGAAAAAGTGTGACTTTTTTCAGGTTAACGGCCCAATGTGTCACGCCGATGAAATGCGTTTGTAATGATCACGGGCGCAGTGCCCGTCTGTCAGCAAAGAGGGACGGGCCTCTTCAGGACCCCTACCCCATGGTTCAGCACGGACGCGGGCCCGCGGGCATGGCAGCCGAAAAACCTTGCCCCCATTGGCTGACAGCCGGGCATCGTCTCAGTCGCCGGTGGGGGAGATGCGGAACTCCAGCAGGCCGTTGCCCTGACGCAGATGTTCGGCCAGGCGCTCAAAATTGTGCTTGCCGTAGGTCTTGATGATCATGCGGTACTCGTACACGGCGCCGGACTCGGACAGGCGGTAGCTCATGTTGGCGATACTGAAGCCGAAGCCCTGTAGCAGCTGCCGCACCGTATCCTCCACCGGGGCACCGCTGCCCGGATAGCGCAGAACCAAGTGGGCATAGGCCTGGCTCGGCACCCGGTACTCGATCCAGCGGAACAGGGCCAGGGTGCCCAGCACGGCGGCGGTGGAGATGAGGGCGGGAAAGTAGAAGCCGATGCCGTAGAGGATACCCAGGGCGGCGGTGATCCAGATGGAGGCGGCGGTGGTGAGGCCGCGCACCGTCAAGCCTTCCTTGAAGATGACGCCGGCGCCGAGGAAGCCGATGCCGGTCATGATGCCCTGGGCCATGCGGGTGGGATCGGTACGGATGGCTTCCAGGGGCATGGCGGTCATCCAGCGGCCCTGATAGGTGGTGACCACCATCAGCAGGGCCGAGGCCAGGCACACCAGGGCGTGGGTACGGAAGCCGGCGGGCCGGCCGTGGAAGCTGCGCTCCAGTCCCACCAGACTGCCGGCGACCCAGGCGCTGCCCAGGTGCAGGATGATTTCCAGGTAGTCGTTGGACATGGCATTCCTCCCTCTGGCTCAAGGGGAAAAAATGCCACCGCGCCGAAAGCGGGGCAAGCCCGGGTTTACCCCGGAGCGTGCTGGGGACTCAGGCCGTGCGGCCGGGACGGGGCAGGCCGGCAACCAGGGCGGAGAGGCGCTCCAGGCCGGGAATGCGGCCGACGCTGGGGGGCCACTCGATGGCGTCGAGCATGTTCTTCACCACCAGGCCCAGTTCGGTGTCGCCTTCGATGGAGAGCTGGCGATTGAAGAACAGGGTGTCCGGGTCCTCCTGGCGGCTGACCAGCTGCAGGTAGGCGGAGAGGTCGGCGCGGAAGGTCAGGTCGGGCTCGCCGGCGGCGCCGAAGACGGGACGGAACCAGCCGTTGGCGTAGGTGAAGCGGGCTTCGCCGCCGGTGTCGTTCACCGCCACCAGGAAGGTCTTGCCCGCCAGGCTCTGCAGGCTGTCTTCCGGCAACAGCTTCAGCTTGGCCGCGGTGTTGAGGCCGGAGACCAGGGCCAGGGCGTGGGGCCACTGGGGCAGGCGGGCACCGATCTTGGCGACGAACTCGGGCAGCTTGAAGGTGGGAATGGTGAAGTGGCTCATGTCAGGCTCCTGCATGCAGTTCGGTGGTGGCCGCCGCTGCCAGATCGATGCCGGCGCGGCCGAACCAGTAGCCGTCGCACAGGCCGTGCTCGGCCCACTGGGGCTGTTCCGCCACCTCTTCGCCGCGGCGGGCGCGCTCGAAGGCGGCGACGATGGCGGCAGTATGCGCCGGTTGGGGGCTGATGCGCACGGCGTCGATGCCCATCTGCGACAGTTCGGGCATCAGGTGCAGCAGGCTGTAGGTCTGGGCCGACATGGTCTGGATGCCGTTGATGACCAGGAAGGGCTGCTTTTCCCGGGTCAGCAGGGTCAGGCCCTCGCTGTGGTCCAGGCACTTGAACTGGCAGTCGTCCTTGTTCAGGTTGTAGTGCCGGGCGGTGAAGCAGCGGGCGGAGAAGGCCAGGGGAATCTTGCCGAAGGCGAAGACCTCCGTCTCCATGCCTGCCGGACGCGCCTGGTGCAGGGTCTGCACCAGTTCCCGGGTCGCCTCCAGGGGCGGCACCCAGCGCTTGGCGCCGAGGCCGGCGAAGTAGGCCAGGGCCGATTCGTTGTAGATGTTGAGGTGGGGGCCGCAGACGAAGGGCAGCTGCTTTTCCCGAGCCAGGCTGACGGCGCCCAGGTCGTTGGCCTCGAGGGAGCAGTTGCCCTCCTCCACCAGACGGCGCAGGGCCTTCAGGTCGCTTTCCGATTCCAGCAGGGCCTGGGCCGAGATCACCACCTCCTTGCCCGATTCGGCCAGGTCCCTGGCCAGGCCGATCCAGTCGCTGGTGCGCAGCTGCTGGCGGCGGGAGCACACCACTTCGCCCAGGTAGATGCGGTCCAGGGGCGTCTCCAGCATGGAGGCGTAGAAATTCATCACTTCCTGCTTGGGCCAGAACCACAGCAGGGGGCCGAGGGAGAGTTTCATGGTCATGTTCGTGCTTTCCTCTCTCAGCGCCAGGGCCGGTTGTAGGCGCCCAGGGTGGCCTGGTGGCCCTCGGAAACCTTGGTCAGTTCGGCCTGCCAGGAAGGCTTGACGCTGTAGCGGTCGTTGCCGTCCTTGAGGCTGTCCAGGGCGGCACGCAGGGTGCGGGTGACCTGGGTGACGTAGGCGGGGCTGCGCTGGCGGCCTTCGACCTTGATGGCGCGGACGCCGATCTTGACGATCTCCGGCAGCACCGAGAGGACGTTGAGGGAGGTGGGTTCCTCCAGGGCGTAGTAGGTCTCGCCCTGGACTTCGAAGCGGCCCTTGCACAGGGTCGGGTAGCCGGCGTTTTCCTGGTCGCCGTAGCTGTCGATGAGGATGCCGTTGAGGCGGGCGTCCATGCGGCCCGGATTCTTTTCCCAGCGCACGTACTTGGCCGGGGAACAGGCGCCGACGGTGTTGGGGGATTCGCCGCAGGCGTAGGAAGAAAGCCAGCAGCGGCCCTCGTTCATGACGCAGAGGCTGCCGAAGCCGAACACCTCGATCTCCACCGGGGTGTTCTTGATGACGTGCTCCACCTGGGCCAGGGTCAGCACCCGGGGCAGCACGGCGCGGCGGATGCCGAATTCCTTGTGGCAGAAATTGACCGCCTCGTAATTGGTGGCGGAACCCTGCACGGAGAGGTGCAGGTTGAGGTCCGGGTATTTCTCCCGGGCGTAGGCCAGCAGGCCCACGTCGGCCAGGATCAGGGCGTCCACGCCGAGGCCGGCGGCCACGTCCACCGCCTCCCGCCAGGCCTGCACGCGGCCGGGCTGGGCATAGGTGTTGAGGGCCAGCAGCACTTCCTTGCCGCGGCTCTGGGCGTAATGCAGCCCTTCGGCCATGGTCTTCTCGTCGAAATTGAGGCCGGCGAAGTTGCGGGCGTTGGTGTCGTTCTTGAAGCCCAGGTAGACGGTGTCGGCGCCGTTATCGACGGCGGCTTTGAGCGCCGGCAGGCTGCCGGCGGGGCAGACCAGTTCGGGCAAGGGATTGTTCGACATGGCAAAAATGGAGAATCCGGGGAAGCCGGGAGTATAGCCCCGCCCCCGCGCAACCCCTTGATTTCGGTCAAACAGGGGGCAGGGAGCGCCCGGCGGACTGCAGCCGGGCCGGGGCAAACGTGTAAGCTGATGCGCTCCCCATGCCCCGAATGAATCCCATGAAGTGCGTCGATGCAGCCTGGAAAGCCCATGAGGCGGAACTGATGCGGTTCATCGCCGCCCGCCTGCCCGACCGGGAGGAGGCCCGGGACCTGCTCCAGGAGGTTTTCCTGCGGGCGCTGCGGCAACCCGATGCCCTGTGCGGAGTGGAAAATCCCCGGGCCTGGCTGTTCCAGGTGGCCCGCAACCTGCTGATCGACCGCTTCCGCCTGCAGCGGCAGCAATTGCCCCTGGACGAAGACTGGCCCGCCGCCGAGAGCCCCGAAGTCCCCCCGGTGGACAGGCTGGCCGACTGCCTGCCCCGGGTTCTCGGCGAACTGGCGGAGGCCGACCGGGAGGCCATCCGCCTGTGCGACATCGAAGGCCTGAGCCAGCAGGAGTTCGCCCAGCGCCAGGGACTCTCCCTGGCCGCGGCCAAGTCCCGCGTGCAAAGGGCCCGCCGCCGGCTGCGGGCCCGCCTGGTGCAGGCCTGCCAGGTGCGTTTCGACGGCGAAGGCCAGGTCTGCTGCTTCGTGCCCCGGCCGCCCCTCCTTCCCCGGGATTAGCTGCATCCTTTTTGCCCCTGCTTCGTCTTCTGTGCGAGATGCCCCGTTGCCGGCCACGGCCGGGGCCAACACCGCCTTTCGCGAACAGGAGTGAAGATGAATGTGGAAATGAACACGGCGGCCCCGGCAAGGGGCCTGGGATGGCGCTGGCTATGCGGCACGGCGGCAGCCGCCGGACTTTGGTTCTGGCTCTACGGCAATCTGACGGCCATGGCCGATTTCGTCGTTGCCGCCCTGGGACAGAGCCGTCAGACGGCCCTGGGCGAAGCCCTGCACTTCTTCGTCTATGACACGCCCAAGGTCCTGCTGCTGCTGACCGGCATCGTCTTCCTGATGGGCGTGATCCAGACCTTCTTCGCACCGGAGCGCACCCGCGCCCTGCTCTCCGGCAGGCGCACCGGGGTGGGCAACGTCCTGGCGGCCTGCCTGGGCATCGTCACGCCCTTCTGCTCCTGCTCCGCCGTGCCCTTTTTCATCGGCTTCCTCTCGGCGGGCGTGCCCCTGGGAGTGACCTTTTCGTTCCTCATCGCCGCCCCCATGATCAACGAGGTGGCCCTGGCCCTGCTCTTCGGCATGTTCGGCTGGCAGGTGGCCCTGCTCTACCTGGGACTGGGGCTGCTGGTCGCCATCCTGGCCGGACTGGTGATCGGCCACCTGAAGATGGAGGCCCACCTGGAAGACTGGGTGCGGGCGATCCAGGCGGGCGCCCCCGCCAGCTTTGCCGGCGGCGGCATGAGCTGGGTGCAGCGGGGCCGCACCGGCCTGGACCATGTGCGGGACATCGTCGCCAAGGTGTGGCCCTACGTGGTGGCCGGCATCGCCCTGGGCGCGGGCATCCACGGCTACGTGCCGGAGGACTTCATGGCCTCCTTCATGGGCAAGGACGTGTGGTGGGCGGTGCCGGCGGCAGTCGTGCTCGGCGTGCCCATGTACACCAACGCGGCCGGCATCATCCCGGTGGTGGAGGCCCTCATCGGCAAGGGCGCGGCCCTGGGCACGGTCCTGGCCTTCATGATGAGCGTCATCGCCCTTTCGGCGCCGGAGATGATCATTCTGCGCAAGGCCCTCAAGCCCCGCCTGATCGCCACTTTCGCCGGCGTGGTGGCCCTGGGCATCCTCCTCGTCGGTTACGTCTTCAACGCCGTTCTATAAGGAAGCATGATGAAAGAAGTGAAAGTCCTGGGCACGGGCTGTGCCAAATGCAAGACCCTGGCGGCCATGGTGGAACAGGCGGCCGTGCGGACCGGCACCGCCATCAATCTGGAAAAGGTCGAGGACATGGCCCGCATCATCGGCTACGGCGTCATGGCGACACCGGCCCTGGTCATCGAGGGCCGGGTGGTCCACAGCGGCAGCCTGCCGGAGGCGGAGACGATCGACCGGCTGCTGCAGGAATCCTGATATTTCCGGTCCGCCAGGTGCCGGCGGCGTACCAATGAAAAACCGGCTCCGGGTCGCCCCGGGCCGGTTTTCTCTTTTGATTGTTTCTCTGTTGGGGAGGTACGGAAGCTGGGAGAGTTACACCCCCGTACCGGTGCGACGAAACCGTGCAAGCTTTGCTGTCACGACCCGCCTTCGCTCCCCGTCGCACGGGAGAGTCGGCAGACCGGCGCTCAGAATTTGACCGCGATGTCCTCGTCCAGCAGCATGTACTGGCAGGCCAGGCGCCAGCCCGGGGCCAGGTCCTTCACCACCAGTTCGTCCAGCTCGGCCTGCTTGACCTTGCCGGCCAGCACCAGGGCGGTCTTTTCCTTTTCCGTCAGGTGGGCGGCCATGGGCTGCTTGTTGCCCAGGTGCAGCACTTCCACGGCGCAGGAGCCGCAGTTGCCGTCCTGGCACTCGAAATCCACGGGGATCTTGTGTTCCTTGGCCAGGCCGAGGATGGTGGAACGGTTGCCGGCCACGGCATACACGGTCACGTCCTTCTTCTGCTTGGGGGAGGAAAACGTCACGTTCGGCATTGAATCACTCCTGTAAAAAAATCCCGCCCGCCATCGAAGACCTGATGGACGGGCGGGCAGATCGTCACCGCACGACGTCGAAACTGGTGCCCTTCGGATCCTTGTCGAGCACGTCGAAGATCTTGTCGAGGATCTTCACGAGCACGTTGAGGCCGCCCTGGTAACCCCAGATGGGGAAGCGATGGTGGTGGTGCCGGTCGAAGATCGGGAAGCCGATCCGGATCAGGGGCACGCCCGTGTCACGCTCCAGGAACTTGCCGTAGGAGGAGCCGATGAGGAAGTCGGAAGGCTCGGTGGCGAGCAGGGAACGCATGTGCCACAGGTCCTTGCCGGCGTAGATCTTGGCTTCCTTGCCGAAGGGGCTGGCTTCCAGCAGGGCGCCGAGCTTGGTCTCGAAGTCCTTGGTGGAATTGGTGACCACGATGTGCTTGGGCTCGGCGCCGACTTCCAGGAGGAAGCTGACCAGGCCGTAGACCATGTCGGGGTCGCCGAACAGGGAGAAGCTCTTGCCGTGCAGATAGGCCTGGGAGTCGGCGATGGCGTCCACCAGACGGCCCCGTTCCTTTTCCAGCTCGGCCGGGATGGCCTTGCCGGTGACGCGGGAGACTTCCATGAGGAAGGCATCGGTGGCGGTGACGCCCACCGGGTTGTGGAAGGCGACGACTTCCTGGCCCTTTTCCTTGATGAACTCGCCGGTCTTGGCCGTGGAGAAGCCCTGCAGCAGGAAGGTGGCCTTGGCATTGACGGCGGCAATGCCGTCGTCGATCTTGGTGCCGCCGTCGTACATACGGAATTCGCCGTCGGCCGGGGTATCGAAGACGTCGGAGGGATCGGAGAGGACGGTGAAATCCACACCCATCAGGCCCAGCAGGCGCTTGATTTCCCGGTTGTTGCCGACGCAGTAGCCGTCGAAGCCGCCGTTCACGTTGATGGCGGCGCCTTCCTTGCGTTCCTGGCCGGCCCACAGGTTGGTCAGCACGCCCTTGAGCATGTTGTCGTAGCCGGTGATGTGGCTGCCGACGAAGGACGGGGTGTGGGCGAAGGGCACGCGGAAGTCTTCCGGAATGGAGCCCTTCTGCTTGGCGTTCTTGATGAAGCCGTCCAGGTCGTCGCCGATCACCTCGGCCATGCAGGTGGTGGAGACGGCGATCATCTTCGGCTTGTACAGCGCGTGGGCGTTTGCCAGGCCGTCGATCATGTTGTTCAGGCCGCCGAACACGGCCGCGTCTTCCGTCATGGAGTCGGAAACGCAGGAGGAAGGCTCCTTGAAGTGACGGTTCAGGTGGGAACGGAAGTAGGCGACGCAGCCTTGGGAACCATGCACATAGGGCAGGGTGCCTTCGAAGCCGGAGGCGCAGAGGACTGCGCCCAGGGGCTGGCAGGCCTTGGCCGGATTGACGGTCAGGGCTTCGCGCTTGAAGTTGATTTCCCGGTATTCCCAGGACTTGGTGAAGGCCTCGACTTCCTTGACCTTGTCGGCGGAAGCGCAGTCCTCGAACTGCTTCTTGCGGGCCATCAGGTCCTGGTATTCGGGCTGTTTGAACAGCTCGTTGTGGTCGAGCACTTTCTCAGCGGATTGCGGCATTTTGAATCTCCTTTTTACGCGCCGGGCGGTCATCCCCGCACCGACAGCGCTTCAAGTTTCCGGCTCCCCTAACCCTCTGCCGACCGGCAGCAGGCATGGGAGACGGACTTCGTACTTGCAGGCGGCCTGGGCTTACTTCTTCCAGGGGGCCTTGGTCATGCTCCAGACCGGGCTGTTGATGGCCATGTCCATGTCGCGGGCGAAGATGGCGAAGCCGTCGTAGCCGTGATACGGGCCGGAGTAGTCCCAGGAGTGCATCTGGCGGAAGGGGATGCCCATCTTCTGGAAGATGTACTTTTCCTTGACGCCGGAACCCACCAGGTCGGGACGGATCTTTTCGGCGAACTTCTCGAACTCGAAGCCGGTCACGTCGTCGTAGATCAGGGTGCCGTCTTTGACGTAGTGGGTGGTGCGCTGGTAGTCGTCGCCGTGGGCGAATTCGTAACCGGCACCGACCACTTCCATGCCCAGGTCCTCATAGGCGCCGACCACGTGACGGGGACGCAGGCCGCCCACGTACAGCATGACCTTCTTGCCCGTCAGGCGCGGCTTGTACTTGGCGATGATGCCGTCCACCATGGCCTGGTACTTGGCGATGACCTTCTCGGCGTTTTCCTTGATCGTGTCGTCGAAGTGGGAAGCGATTTCCCGCAGGGAGGCAGCGATCTTGGAGGGGCCGAAGAAGTTGTACTCGACCCAGGGAATGCCGTACTTCTCTTCCATGTGCCGGCTGATGTAGTTCATGGAACGGTAGCAGTGCAGCAGGTTGAGCTTGGCCTTGGGGGTCTTTTCCATTTCCGCCAGGGTGCCGTCGCCGGACCACTGGGCGATCACGCGCAGGCCCATCTCTTCCAGCAGGATGCGGGAGGACCAGGCGTCGCCGCCGATGTTGTAGTCGCCGATGATGGTGACGTCGTAGGGGGTGGATTCGAAGCCCTTGTTGTCGGCCTTGTCCAGGACCCAGTCGCGCACCATGTCGTTGGCGATGTGGTGGCCCAGGGACTGGGAGACGCCGCGGAAGCCTTCGCAACGCACCGGCACGATGGTCTTGGAGATTTCCTTGGTCTTCTTCTTGGCCACGGCCTCGATGTCGTCACCGATGAGGCCGATGGGACATTCGGACTGGATGGAGATGCCGCGGGCCAGGGGGAAGATTTCCGTGATCTCGTCGATCACCTTGTCCAGCTTCTTGTCGCCGCCGAAGACGATGTCCTTCTCCTGGAAGTCGGAGGTGACCTGCAGGACGGTGAAGTTGTCCACGCCGACGGTGCCGGAGGCGTAGTTGCGACGGGTGCCCCAGGAGTACTGGCCGCAGCCCACGGGACCGTGGGAGATGTGCACCATGTCCTTGATCGGGCCCCACACCACGCCCTTGGAGCCGGCATAGGCACAACCGCGGATGGTCATGACGCCGGGCAGGGACTTGATGTTGGACTTCACGCCGCAGTCGGGCTTGCCCTCTTCGTACACGTTGAGGTGCTTGGCGCGCTTCTTGGCGGCCTTCTCCGGGTAGGCTTCGAGCACCTCCTGGATCAGCGCCTGGTTGCGCGTTTTGTCGTCGAGTACCGCACTCATGTGATTCTCCTAAATATTGCGTTAGCCACAGAGATCACAGAGAGCACAGAGTTTTTTCGGGCGTCACAGTTGCTCCGTGACCTCTGCGCCCCCTGTGGCTCGTAGTCTTCAAGCGGCGGACTTGGACTTGCCGACGATGGACTCGTCTTCCTTGCTCATGATGCCGAACTCGAGCAGCAGGTCTTCCAGCTCGTCCATGGAGATGGGGGTGGGGATCACGCCGTTGCCGGCATTGGCATGGACCTTCTGGGCCAGGGCGCGGTATTCGCCGGCCTGCTTGGACTCGGGGTCGTACTCCAGCACGGTCATGCGGCGCAGTTCGGCGTGCTGCACCACGTTGTCGCGGGGGACGAAGTGGATCAGCTTGGTGCCGAGCTTCTTGGCCAGGGCGTCGGCCAGCTCGTATTCCTTGTCGGTCTTACGCTCGTTGCAGATCAGACCGCCCAGACGCACGCCGCCGGCATTGGCGTACTTCAGGATGCCCTTGGAGATGTTGTTGGCGGCGTACATGGCCATCATTTCGCCGGACATGACGATGTAGATTTCCTGGGCCTTGTTCTCGCGGATGGGCATGGCGAAGCCGCCACACACCACGTCGCCCAGCACGTCGTAGGAAACGTAGTCCACGCCGTCGTAGGCGCCGTTCTCTTCGAGGAAGTTGATGGCGGTGATAACGCCGCGGCCGGCGCAGCCGACGCCGGGTTCCGGACCGCCGGACTCAACGCAGCGGATGTCGCGGTAACCCACCTTCAGCACGTCTTCCAGTTCCAGGTCTTCCACGGAGCCGGCGTCGGCAGCCAGGGAGAGCACGGTGTCCTGGGCCTTGGCGTGCAGGATCAGACGGGTGGAGTCGGCCTTCGGGTCGCAGCCGACGATGAGGATCTTTTGGCCCATTTCAGCCAGGGCCGCCAGGGTGTTTTGGGAGGTGGTGGATTTGCCGATGCCACCCTTGCCGTAGAAGGCGATTTGACGCAATGCACTCATTTCATTTCCCCTCGATGGTTGAAGTCACAAAATCAATCCCGGCGGTGCCAGGCTTGACCTACTATGGCAAGGGCCGTGCCAGGTCCTCGTTTGCGCCGCAATGCCTTGATACGACTGGAAAATGTGTTTTGTACCGGGCCCTCGCGGCCATGTTGCGAACACGACAAAGGCCCCCGCCCCTGTCGTAAAGACCGCATTCCCCGGCCCCGGACGACGCCCCCAAAGCGGACCGAGCCAGGAGGCGCGCCGGATGGACCTCGCCGCCACCCCACGGCCGGGAGGTCCGTCCCTCCTGCCTCCCCGGCCGGGCATCGCCCAGGCCGCCGCCCTCGCCGGCCGGGTGCGCCAGAACGGGGAATAGATGTTGCTTATGTGCCGGGCATGAAGCCCGACCTGCCCACCGTCCCCCTCGCCCCGCCGCCCCCCGGCCACAGCACCAACCTGGTGGGCGTGCCCTCGGGCCTCCTCGCCAGCCCCGCCTTCAACGAGCACCCCCTGCGCCTGCACATCAGCGGCGTGCGGGAGACCAGCCCGGCCCTCTTCCGCATGCTGGAGGATTCCACCTGCGCCGAGGAGGCCATGGACGCCTTCCAGAAATACATGGCGGCCGTGTTCGGGGTGAACGAGGGGCCGGAGCGACGGCCCCGGGACGACGGCACAGCGCGGCCCGGCCCCCGCCTGTTCCGCTCCAGCTACCGGCGCCTGCTGCAGGGCTGGGGTTTCGATGCCAACAACCCGGAAGGGGCGGTGCTCAAGGGCTGGGTGGAAAGCCGCTTCGGCCTGTTGCCCACCTTCCACAAGGAGCCCCTTGGCCGCTATCCCTCCCGGGCCTGGATGACCTATGTGGAAGAGAAGATGTGCGCCCGCTTCCACAACAACTCCATCCAGCTGCAGCTGGACCTGCTCTACGAGTACTGCCAGTGGATGCTGGCCCGCTACATCTTTCCCAGCCGCCGCCACCTGACCCTCTACCGGGGCGTTAACGACCTCTCCGAACACCACGTGGTCAGCACCCTGTCGCGGCGGGAGGCCATCGTGCGGCAGAACAACCTGATCTCCTTCACCGACGACCGGGAGGTGGCCGACCAGTTCGGCGACACCATCCTGGAAGTGCAGGTGCCCCTGGTGAAGATTCTCTTCTTCAACGGCCTCCTGCCCGGCCCCGTGCTCAAGGGCGAAGGCGAATACCTGGTGATCGGCGGCGATTACCGGGTGCAGATGAGCTACTACTGAAGGAGCCTGCGCCGTGTTCCTCACCCAGCCCCGCCATCCCCCCGCCCCGCCCGGCTCCCTGCTCGACCGGGTGCGGGCCGCCTACCTGGGCTTTGCCATCGGCGACGCCCTCGGCGCCACGGTGGAATTCCTCACCCCCGGCGAAATCGCCGCCCAGTACGGCGTGCATGAACACATCACCGGCGGCGGCTGGCTGCGCCTGAAACCCGGCCAGATCACCGACGACACCCAGATGAGCCTGGCCCTGGGCGACGCCATCCTGGAACACCCGGAATGGAACCTCACCTGCGTCGCCGAACACTTCCTCGCCTGGCTGAAAACCAAGCCCATCGACGTGGGCAACACCTGCCGCCGCGGCATCGTCCGCTACATGCACAAGGGCACCCTGGAATCCCCCTACAGCGACGGCGACGCCGGCAACGGCGCCGTCATGCGCAACCTGCCGGTGGTCATCGCCACCCTGGGGGACGACGACGCCTTCGCCCGCTGGAGCCTGGAACAGGCCCACCTGACCCACAACCATCCCCTCTCCGACGTGGCCACCCTGACCCTGGGCTGCATGACCCGGGCCCTGCTGCGGGGCGAAGGCAAGGAGCGGGCGCGGCAGCTGGCCGACGCCCTGGTGGCCGGCCACCGCAACTTCCGCTTCGATCCCTACCCCAAGCGGGCCACCGGCTATGTAGTGGATACCCTGCAAACCGTCTGCCACGCCTTCTTCAGCACCGACAGCTTCGAGGCCTGCCTGGTGAAGACGGTGAACCTGGGAGGCGACGCGGACACCAACGGCGCCCTGGCCGCCATGCTCGCCGGCGCCCACTACGGCGAAGCCGCCATTCCCTTCCGCTGGCTGCGGCGCCTGGACCGGCACGCCCGCATGGCCGTGGAAGCCCAGGCAACGGGCCTGCTGGCCCTGTCCCAGCGCCGCGCCGCCCCCTGAGCCATTCCCCGGGCACCCCTCCCGGGGGTCGGCAGCCGGCGCCATATGCGCTATGGTTACGTCTCTTACGGCGCAACCCCCAAGGGCATTTCCCATGACCACCGGCTCCAGCGATCAGCACCAGGTTTTCGAACAAATCGGCAAGATGACCCGGGACCTGCACGAAACCCTGCAGGCCCTGGGCCACGACAAGGCCCTGGAACGCACCGTGGACGCCATTCCCGACGCCCGGGAGCGGCTCAACTACGTGCTCTCCATGACCGAACAGGCCGTCTCCCGCGTGCTCAACGCCGTGGACAGCATCAGTCCCACCCAGGACCGGGCCCAGGAAGGCGCCCGCCAGCTCCTCGCCGACTGGGAGCGGGTGGCCGACAAGCGCAAGGATTCCCGGGACTACCAGGAAACCCTGGCCCGCACCCGGGCCTACCTGCAGCAGAGCGACGCCGAGGCCGCCGCCAACAAGGCCCAGCTCACCGAAATCATCCTGGCCCAGGAATTCCAGGACCTCACCGGCCAGGTCATCAAGAAAATCGTGGACCTGGCCCAGGACATGGAAAGCCAGCTCCTCACCCTGCTCGCCCGCACCGCCCCCGGCGAAGGCAAGCAGCCCAAGGACGGCCTCCTCAACGGCCCCGCCATGGATTCGGACAAGAACCAGAAACAGGCCTTCGGCTCCCAGTCGGAAGTGGACAACTTCCTCGAGAGCCTGGGGTTCTAGAACGGGGAGGCTCCACCATGCCGACCGGGAATGATTCGCCGGCCGACCCAAGAAAAAAGGCTGCCCGAGGGCAGCCTTTTTCATATCGCCACCGCTGGGGCGAGTACTCCTGATAAATGGGTGCTTTCACAGCAGTTCCCGGATGGCATCGCACACCTCCCGCCGGGGTGCCAGGCCCAGGACGGACTGGAGCTTGGTGACGGGATAGCGGGTGCGCACCCGCATGGCGTCGATGCGCTCCGGCGTCAGGGGCAGGCGCAGGAAGGGGCTGGCCAGGGCGACAATGCGCCGCACCAGGGTTTCATTGAGGCGCAGGCGGGGACGGCGGACCCCTGCGGCATCGGCGATGGCATTGACCAGATCGCCGTAGGCGCAATCGTTGGAGAGATTGAAGACATGGCCCCGGGCCCGGGGATCGCAGCCGCAGGCCAGCAGCGTCTCCACCACGTCATCCACATGGATGTAGGTGGCCACCACGTCGTCCGGGCCGATGTAGAAAAACAGGCCCTTGCGGATGAAGGCGATCATGGAGCGGAGGGACTGGTTCGGCATGTCGGCGCCGAAGACGTTGGCCGGACGCAGCAGGGTGCAGGTGATGTAGCCTTCCCGGGCGGCATCCAGCACCAGCTGGTCGGCCTCGGTCTTGGTGACTTCGTATTCGCCCACCGGCGCCGGCGCCGTTTCCTCGTCCACGATGCGGGGCTGATGCCGGTCCGGCCGGCGGTCGGGCCCGTAGGCGCCGACGCTGCTCAGTTGCACCCAGTGCAGGGGCTGGCCGCCGGCGGCAAACTGCTGCCTGGCGGCTGCCAGGAGACGGGCCGTGCCATCCACATGGAGGGGCCGCATCCGGGCTGTGTCGTTGATTTCGCCGGCGCAGTGGAACAGCACCCGGGCCCCGGCCAGGAATCCACCCAGCGCCACCTGGGGATCGGTCAGGTCCCCGGCGTGAAAGCTGAGGCCCTGGGGGGCGCCGGTCACCCCGACGCTCTTGCGGGTCAGGGAGCGAACCTGGTCACCCCGGGCCAGCAGGGCTGCTGTCAGGCGTTTGCCGATGAAACCGGAGCCGCCGGTGATGCAAACTTCCAAGGGAAGGGTCCTTTCCAGAAGAGGGGCGAAATGCTGATCAGGCGCAAGCATACAAGACGGAGCCGCCCTGAGGTCGCCCGGGCACTCCCGTGCCGGCCCGGAGAGCTGCCGGAGGGCGGCCCGTCGGTCCCCTGGCGACTGGGCCGGCGATGGCCGGAAGGAAGGACAAATGGAGGATTTTTTTGTATCTTTGCCCTTCCCCATCCCGTCCGCTCCGTCCATGTCGCCCCTCTTTCTCGACGACCTAGCCCCCGGCCAGCGCTTCACCACGCCAGGCATCACTCTCACCGAAGCGGAGATCATCGACTTCGCCTGGCGCTACGATCCCCAGCCCTTCCATCTGGATGTGAACGCCGCCGCGGAATCGCCCTACGGCGGGCTCATCGCCAGCGGTTTCCAGAGCCTGGCCCTGGCTTTCCGCCTGTTCATCCAGAGCGGCATCTTCAGCCGCTCGAGCATCGGCTCCCCGGGCATCGACGAGCTGCGCTGGCTGGCGCCGGTGCGGCCCGGCGATACCCTGCATACGGAAATCGAGGTGCTGGAGGTAAAGCCCTCTTCCTCCAAGCCGGACCGGGGCATCGCCCGCCTCAAGTACGTGGCGGCCAATCAGCGCGGCGAGGCGGTGCTGAGCTTCATCGTCATGCACCTGCTCAAGCGGGCCGGCGCGTGAAGCCGGAGGACCTGCAACTGCTGGTGACCCGGGAGATGCCCTTCGGCAAGCACAAGGGCACGCTCATCGCCGACCTGCCGGGCAACTACCTCAACTGGTTCGCACGGGAGGGCTTTCCCCCCGGCGAGATCGGCCGGCTGCTGGCCCTGATGCAGGAGATCGACCACAACGGCCTCTCCCATCTGCTCCAGCCCCTGCGCCAGGGGCGCTAGCAGCGCCACAACACAGGGCCCCGGCGGGGCCCTTTTCTTTTCAATGGATGTTGAAGCAGCCCGCCGTCTCGGCGTCGTCGCCCAGGCGCGCCAGTTCGCGCCGGATGTGGCGCAGCAGCTGGCTGCCCACGGGCAGGCAGTCCTTCGGCCGCACCTGCCAGCCGTCGGGACCGGGGCTGATGTCGGCCACGGTCTCCGCCAGCATTTCCGGGATGCCGTCCTCAATGCCGTAGTAGCGCTCGATCCAGCGGATGCGATGGAAGGGGGCGGCGGCCAGGAGGGCTGGATGCTGGGTCAGGGCGGCGGCGATGACCCGGTCGATGGCGACGGAAATGGAGACGCCCGGGTTCTCCGGCAGTTCGTGCAGGATGGCCAGGATGCCCTCCCCCTCCGGCGGCGCCGCCAGGGTCAGGCCGCACAGGGAGGGCCGGCCGCCGAGGCGGTAGCGCACCAGCAGCATGGGACTCAGGCCACCGCGCAGTCCAGGGCGGCCTCCAGGGCCGCCGCCACTTCGGCCAGGGGCCGGTCGATGACCGTGATGCCCTGCTCGGCGATGAAGCGCAGTTCGTTGCGGGTCAGCTCCGCCGCCGGCAGCACGGCGAAGTGGGGGCCGGCGGAGCGCTTCATCACCTGGCGCGCGTAGGTGCGGGTCAGCTGGTCGCGGAAGCGGCAGCCGAAGAAGACGAAGCCCCGGCTGGCGCGGCGGCTTTTCACCGCCTCGGGGATGGGGGTCTGGATGTCGATCTCCGTCAGCACTTCGACGAAGTCGGAATCGGAGATGATGAAGTTGCCCGCCGGCTGCACCCCGCCCAGGGGCTTGTACACCAGGGTGCGGCAGGCCGCCGCCCCGGCCTCGGGGAGGGGGGCGCCGGCGGCGTCGTAGCAGAGATACCAGCCTTCCCGCACCTCGGCCCGGCTGACACCCTGGATCTGGGCCCAATCACTGTTGCCGGCGAAGGCGCCGGCGAGGGCCGTGTCATAGCCCGTGTCCACCACCATGGGCGGCGCCAGGCGGGCCAGCAGGCGGTAGAAGGCGGGCACTTCGGCCGGGGTGGCGAAGGCCTCCAGCATCAGCTTGCGCAGGGTCTTGCGATGGCGGAAGTTCTCGATGTACTGGGCCGTGGCCGTGGGGTTGCGGCGGATGCGCGAAGGCACCGTGGCCCGCTTGGAGAGGAAGGCGGCGAGAGCCTCCGGCGCCAGGGGCAGGGCGGCGTTGGCCGGTGCCAGCAGCACCGCCTCGGCCCCCAGGTAGGGAATCAGGGCGCCGCTGCCAAGACCGTCGGCAACGGTGGCGAGCAGACCGTCGGTGCTGTCGGCGCCCATGGTCTTCACTCCTCGCTCAGCTTGGCGGCTTCGATGGTGATGGGCATGGGGGTGTCCACCGCCATCTCCGGCAGCTGCAGCTTCCAGCCGTTGCCCAGGGTGATCTGGCCGCCCCACAGGGTGGCCTTCTCGGTGAACACCACGTCCTGCTCCAGGTCCTTCTTGGGGACGTAGACCGACAGGTTGCCGTTCTTGTCCTTGCGCAAGGTGATTTTCATGTTGCCCTCTCCCACTTGGTCTAAAGATTCGATTTCGCGTCCCTTCATGCCGACCAGGCAGCCCCGGTCCACGAAGTCCACGCCGTAGATGTAAAACTGCTGCAGAAAGGTGCCGATACTGGTGACGTAGCCCACGTCCCCCTTGTGTACCAGCACCTCGCCGATTTCCCTGAGGGGATAGGTGCCGTCGTTCTTCACATACTTCCGGGCGACGACTTTCTCGCCGAAATGGAACTGGGGCGGGCCATCCAGTTCCACCACATCGCTGTCCCGGGCCGACATGATCCCGGCCTCAGCCCTTGTGGCTGGAGCAGCCAGCCATGGCACCCTGGGGCGCCTGGTCCCGCTTCATGAAGGTGACCACGCCGACGCCGCCCGCGGCGGCACCGTCACCGGCCCCGCAGCCGCAGACGTGGGGGCCGTTGGGGTTGGTGAAGGAGAGGCCGGAGGACGAGGGGCTTTCCTTGAAGTCGATGGTGTAGCCGTGCAGCAGGCTGCAGCTCTCGGCGGTGAGGAACAGGAGGGCCCCGTTCTGCTCGATCACCGTGTCGCCGGGCGTCGGCGTCTCGGCCACGGTGAAGCTGGAATCGAAGCCGGAACAGCCGCCGGGCTTGACCGAGAGGCGGAAACCGGCGGACGCCGAGCCTTCGCCGAAACGCACCATCTGGCGCATGTACTTGGCGGCGCGGGGCGTGATGTTGACGCACATATCCTTACCTCCGGGGGTTGGGGTTTTTTTGTTTAGCCACAGAGGGCACAGAGAACACAGAGCAACGTCGACAACTTCCCGCGCTGCCGGCCTGACCTTCGGGCACAGCGCCCAGGGATTTTCCCTCTGTGTTCTCTGTGTCCTCTGTGGCTGCCTTCAGGCCTGGTAGCGCGGCACGCTCTTGTCCACGACGATGCAGTCGGCCGGGCAGGCGGCGATGCACTGGGGATCGTCGTAATGACCAATGCACTCGGTGCAGCCGTCGGCCTTGATGGCGAAGAGGCCGTTCTTCTCGTAGATGGCGTCGTTGGGACATTCCTGTTCGCAGGCACCGCAGGCGGTACAGGCGGAGGCGTTGATCTTGTAGGCCATGATGGGCTCCTTGTCTTAGGGGGTGACGGATGGGTTGGATGGCCTCAGGCGACCAGGCTGGTGGCGCCCTGGCGCCGCTCCAGACGCTGCTGGAACCAGGCCAGGGCCGAGGCTTCGATGTATTCGTGGGCGTAGTCCTGCACCGGCTCGATACCCGCGGCCTGCAGTTCCTTCATGGGGCAGTGGCCGATCTTGGCCACCAGCACGGCGGCGCAGTCCTGGAGGGCGTCGAGGATGGAGGGCATGGCCTCCTCTTCCTCGTAGCCGCCGGCGCAGTAGTGCTCCACCTTGCGATGGCCGACGAACTTGGCGCCGGCGGCGGAGACTTCGTACACCTGGAACTCGCTGGCGTGGCCGAAGTGCTGGTTGATGCGGCCGCCGCCCTTGGTGGCCACGGCCACCAGGGCCTTCTCCGAAGCGCCGGCCAGGCCGGCCTTCTTCTCCGCTTCGGCGGCACGCTGATCGGCCCGCTCCTTCTCGACGAAGTCCCGGTAGGCCTGGCGGGCGGTGGGGTCGTAGGTGGTACCGATGGCGTCCAGCTTGTCGCTGGTGAATTCCTGGCTGCGGTCCTCCCCCAGCATGCCGACGGCGTCGGCGCGGCACTGGCGGCAGTGGCGCATCAGCTTCATGTCGCCCTCGCACTCGTCCTGCAGGGCCTTCAGTTCGGCGGCGGTGGGGCCGCGCTGGCCGGTGAGGCCGAAGTGGGTGCCGTGGGCCGGGTCGGAAATGAGCGGCATGATGTTGTGCAGGAAGGCGCCCTTGGCCTTCACCACCTTGTTCACTTCCTTCAGGTGATGGTCGTTGATGCCCGGGATCAGCACCGAGTTCACCTTCACCAGGATGCCGGCGGCGGTGAGCATCTCCAGGCCCAGCATCTGCCGCTCGTGCAGGATCTTCGCCGCTTCCAGGCCGTGGTAGCGCTTGTGGTTGTGGAAGATCCAGGGGTAGATGTGCTGGCCCACTTCCGGGTCCACCATGTTGATGGTGATGGTGACGTGGTCCACGTTGAACTTCTTGATGGTCTCCACGTGGTCCGGCAGGGCCAGGCCGTTGGTGGAGAGACAGAGCTTGATGTCCGGCGCGCTCTGCTGGATCAGTTCGAAGGTCTTGAAGGTCTTGGCCGGATTGGCCAGGGCGTCGCCCGGGCCGGCGATGCCGACCACGGAAAGCTGGGGAATCTCGGCGGCCACCGCCAGCACCTTCTTGCCCGCCATTTCCGGGGTCAGCTTCTCGCTCACCACGCCGGGGCGGGATTCGTTGGCACAGTCGTACTTGCGGTTGCAGTAGTTGCACTGGATGTTGCAGGCCGGGGCCACGGCCACGTGCATGCGGGCGAAGTGGTGGTGGGCCTCGCTGCTGTAGCAGGGATGGTCCTTCACCTTCTCCCAGATGTGGGCGGGCATGTCGGCCGGACCTTCGCCGGAGCCGCAGCTGGAGGAGCTGCAGCCACCGGCGGACGCGGCGCCGCTGTGGGCGGAAGCGATGGGGATGATGCGGCGGGAAGCCGGGGCTCCTGCCGCCGTTCCACTCATGCCGCTCATGCCAGTTTGGGCGCTCGGGTTCTGCATGGTCCGCTCCTGTCGGGGTTGGGGCTCGTTGTCTCGGGGCCCTTGACTGCAGGCCCTGCAACACCCCTAGAGCAACCCATGTGCCAGGTCCGGGATTTCCGTTTTTATTGCTAGTAAACAGTCACTTGGGAAACCGGTGTCGGCTTTTACCCTTTGTCGCGGACACGACGCCCCTGTATCGAAGCCGACAATGGTCCGGACCACCGAGCGCCCCTCGTCGTGCCGCCGAAACCCGCATGGATAGGCCATCTCCAAGGCATGACCAGCACTGGCACAGTTCTCGCATTGGTAGTGGCGTCATTCAATCCAACCTACTTATCCCTTGAGGCTGCCATGACCCAAAACGCCGTACTCTCCAAACTCTCCGGCAAACTGCTCTCCCCCCTCATCAGCGGCCCCACGGGCAAGGCCGGGCGCTTCGGCTTCCGCGGCGAACTGGGCCTGGAATTCCCGGAAAGCGTCGCCGGCGAAGCCCGTCCCCCCATCACCAAGGCCGACCAGGTGATCCTGGCCGCCGAAGGCGAACAGCTGGTGTTCTTCGCCGCCCACGTGGACTCCCTCGCCCACCTGGACCACATCGTCGCCATGATGGGCGATTCCCTGGTGCCCGCCGGGAAGTACTTCCTCTTCGCCGGCAACGTGGACTTCTCCAAGAAGTACGCCGTGGAAGTGGGCGGTGTCAGCTGGAACGTGTATCCCCTGGACGAAGCCACGGTGTGGAATGAACTGCTGGACCTGCTCTACCTGGAACGCAGCGACCTGAAGAAGGCCTCCGCCGAAGCCAAGGTGGACGCGGTGGTGGATGCGGCGGCCAAGTACAACGGCAAGCTGCCGGTGATCCCCTACGCCCAGGCCCTGGCCGAAATGGGTCCGGTGAAGGTGGCCGAGAACCGCCCCGTCTGATCTCTCCTCGGTCCGCACCCTGCCCCCGGGGCGCGGACCTTTTGCTTACGTCGCTCCCGCCGGCGGCCGTTCCCAGCCACGGGTGCAAGCCAGGGCCGGCCTTCCGGCCGGGAGTGGCGTATCCCTTTTTGACGCTTCCCGACGGCAACGGCCATGGCCCACGTCATCTTCTACGAAAAGCCCGGCTGCGGCGGCAATGCCCGGCAGCGGGCCCTGCTCCAGGCCGCCGGCCACACCCTGACGGTGCGCGACCTGCTGGGCGAGCCATGGACGGCAGCCACCTTGCTGGCCTTCCTCGAGCCCCTGCCGGTGAGCGAGTGGTTCAACCGGGCCGCTCCCCGCCTCAAGAATGGTGAAGTGCAGCCCGAAACCCTGGGCCGGGATGCTGCCCTGGCCCTGCTGCTGGCCGAGCCCCTGCTGATCCGCCGCCCCCTGTTGCAGGTGGGGGATGAACGAAGGGTGGGTTTCGATACGACGGCCATCGCCCAATGGATCGGCCTGGAAGGCGCAGGGGATAAGGATGTCGGCGAGGGCTGCCCCAAGGGCGAAGAGCACCGGCCCTGTCCGCCGCCCACGGCCTAGAATCGCCGTCCCATAAGACCCTCCGGGCATCTCCCGGATGAGCCGCACCCTACCCCGCGCCCCGCCCGAATTCCGCCAACGACCCGGCCCGGGGTGGCGAACCACCCGGCCGACCTGGCGCACCGATCGCTATGGACGGGGTACGCCGGAAGCTACAGGCGCTTCACCTCGATATTGAATTTCTTCAGGGCGTAGCCGATCTGCCGCGGCGTCAGGTTGAGCAGCCGGGCCGCCTTGGCCTGGACCCAGCCGCAACGTTCCATGGCCTCGATCAGCCGTTCCCGTTCCGAGACGAAGGCGTCGCTGCCTTCGGCCAGGTCGTCGTCGCCGTAGTCGGGCGGTGCCGCCGCAGGCATGGCCGGCCGGGCCGGCGCCGCCACCACCGGAATGGGGTCGCGGAAGTGAACCGGCTGGGATTGGGGCTGGATCGGCTCCCGGGCCGGGAAGGTGGTGTGGCCGCCGGGATGGGTGCCCGGCATGTCCATCACCGGATGGCAGGCCCGGGAGGCGGAGGATTCGAGCAGCACGGAGGAGAAGCACTGGCCCTTCTGGCAGCGCATGTCCGACTCCCGGATGAGGGCGCCCCGGGTCATGGTGGCGGCCCGCTCGATGCAGTTCTCCAGCTCCCGCACGTTGCCCGGCCAGTTGCAGTGCTGCAGGATCTCCACCGCACCGGGCGTGATGGTCAGCTTGCGGTTGTTCTCCCGGTTGAAGCGGGAAAGGAAGAAGTCCACCAGCAGGGGGATATCCTCCTTGCGCTCCCGCAGGGGCGGCAGCAGGATGGCCACCACATTGAGGCGGAAATAGAGGTCGGCGCGGAAGTCGCCCTTCTGCACCATTTCCTCCAGGTTGCGGTTGGTGGCGGCCACCAGGCGGAAGTTGGCCTTGTGGGTCTTGTTGCCGCCGACCCGCTCGAACTCGTGCTCCTGCAGGACGCGCAGCAGCTTGGCCTGGAAGGAGGAGGAAATGTCGCCGATCTCGTCCAGGAACAGGGTGCCGCCGTCGGCCATCTCGAAGCGGCCCTTGCGCTCGGCAGTGGCGCCGGTGAAAGCGCCCTTCTCGTGGCCGAAGAGTTCGGATTCGAGCAGGGTCTCCGGCAGGGCGGCACAGTTCACCTTGACGAAGGGGCCCTTGGAACGGGGCGACAGATAATGGATGGCGTGGGCGATGGCCTCCTTGCCGGTGCCCGACTCGCCCCGCAGGAGGATGGTGGAGTTGCCCGGTGCCGCCTGGTGCACGTCGGCGAACACCTCCTTCATGCGCTTGGAGCGGCCGATGACGTTTTCCACGTCGTACTTGCCCTGCAACTGCTTCTGCAGGCGGTGGGTCTCCAGCATCAGCTGGGCCCGCTCGGCGGCAATGGCCTGGTGCAGCTTGAAGGTCTGGCCCACCAGGCTGGCCACCAGGGACAGCAGGCGCACGTCCCGGTCGAAGCTGGCGGGCTTGGAGGCGCCGGGAGGCCGGTCCACGCTGAGCACGCCCACCACCTCGCGGCCGATCTTCACCGGCACGGCGATGAGGGCCACCCCGGCGCACTGGGACAGGTCCCGGCCGGTACGGTTGATGAAGACCGGGTCGGCGGTGATGTCGGGCACCACCATGGGGCTGCCGTGCTTGAGCACCTGGCCGACGATGCCGCTTTCGGCGTCGAGGATGATGTCTTCCTGGACGGCAAAAGGCACCCCGGCTGCACCAAGTACGTGCAGTTTTCCTTCGCCCTGCACCATGCTGACCATGGCATGCCTCATGTGGAGGTGGGTCAGCATGACGTTGAGCGCCTCCCGCACCGACTTCTGGAAGTCCAGCGAGGAGGTGAGAATCTTGCTGATCTCATAGATGGTGACCAGTTCCAGGTCAGCATCCCGATCCAGTTTTGTTGCCGTCATAACCAGCTCCTGAAGAGTTCTTCTGCCTCCCCCGCGAACTCTTTTTCTTGTGCCTGAATCAGAGCAGGTTCCATGCCACGATCGTGACCTAATTCACGCTTGGCCCCCGTCGCCGCCGCCCACCACCTCCACCCGGTTGCGGCCGCCCGCCTTGGCCCGGTACAGGGCCTGGTCGGCCCGGGCGATGAGGGCATCGGCCTCGTCCCCCTCGCCCCGATAGCTGGCCAGGCCGACGCTGACGCTGACCGCAATCTCCAGCACCACGTTGCCGGGCAGCACCACCCGCACCGGCGCCGCGCCGACGGCCGCCCGCAGGCGCTCGCCCACGGCCGCCAGGTCCTCCTCCCGGGTCTGGGGCAGGATCACCAGGAATTCCTCGCCGCCGTAGCGGATCGGCACGTCGGCCTTGCGGATGGTGTCCATCAGGCGCCGCGCCGTCTCCCGCAGCACCTGGTCCCCCGCCGGGTGGCCGTGGCTGTCGTTGATGCGCTTGAAGTGGTCGATGTCGAGCATGGCCACCGCCAGTTCGATCTCGTGGCGGCGCGAGGCGTAGGCCGCCTCGTCGAGCCGGGCCAGGCCGTAGCGGCGGTTGCGGCAGCGGGTCAGGGGATCGGTGACGGCGCCGGTGTAGTTGCGCGAGTTTTCCACCGCCAGGGTCAGGTGGCCGCCCAGGTTGGCCAGCAGTTCCTCGTCGGCCTGGACCCGGGAAGCCCCTTCCATACTGCACACCAGGAGGCCGGAAAGGCGGCCGCCGCTGCCCAGGGGCACGGCGAAATGCAGGGCGCCGCCGCCCACGCCCAGTTGCAGTTCCAGGCTGGCCACCGCCGCCTGGGCCATGGACAGGGGAAAGCCGTCCAGGGCCTCCCGGGCCAGGAGCTCCTGGCCCAGCAGGGCCGGCGCCAGGGCGCCTTCGCCGGTGAACAGGGCATCGCTGCGGTCACTGGCGCAGACCCAGGTGCCGTCGGCCGATTCGGCGAAGAAGGCGACGAAGGCCGGCGCCAGCTTCTGTTCCAGGACCCGCACCACGGTGGAGGCCACCGCCGACATTTCCATGTTGCGGGAGACCTCCACCACCAGGGTGTACAGCAGGCCCGACTCCAGGTTGGAGGATTCAAGACGGGCCACCTGGTCCTCGATGCGGTCCACCATGTGGTTGAAATGGGCCGCCAGATGGCCCAGTTCGCCCCGTTCGGCCACCGGCGCCCGGGCCTGCAGGTCGCCGCCGGCCAGGCGCCCGGCCGTATCCACCAGCACCTCCACCGGCTCCAGCACGGAGCGGCGGAATAACCAGTAGATCAGCACCAGGGACACCAGGCCGCAGGCCAGGCCGATCAGCAGCAGGCCGCGGCGCCGCTCGGCGGCAGCCTGATTGAGGGGAGTCAGGTCGAAATCCACCAGCACCAGGCCCCGCAGCTTTTCCCCCGGGTCCTGGTGGCAGCCCTTGCATTCGGGCCGGGCCGGCACAGCGCTGACCACCCGCAGCCAGTGCTGGCCCGCCGCATCCACCACGGCCCGGGTGACGGGAAACTGTTCGGGCACCATGCCGTCGCAGCCGGGGCAGGCCGGGTTGCCGGCCACCTCGATGCTGCCGCCGCGCAGGGACGGGTCAGTACTGGCCTTGACGCTGCCGTTGCGGGCCAGCACGGAAATGCGGCCGACGCCGGCCGTCTCGATGTAGGTGGAAGCTTCCCGGGTGACGCCGTCCCAGGCCGCGGCACCGCCGCCGGCCAGCATGCGCCGCACCAGGCCCTCGGCCACCAAGCTGGAAATCTTGTGGGCGTGGGCCGTGTGCTGTTCGCCGTAGAGGCGCTCCTCCTGCCGGGTCACCAGCCAACCCACCACCACCAGGGCCGCCACCAGCACCAGCATGGCGCCGACGCCGATGCGCACGGAAATGCGCTGCCACCAGGGCACATGTCCGGGCACCTCCCGGCCGGGGTACGCTCCTGCCACCACGATCCCACCTCCCTTGATCCCGCCGGGTTGTTCCCGGTTCTAGGCGTTTGGCATTGTACGCCGGCCGCAGCGCGGGAGGGTCATGGCAGCACGGTGGTCAGGCGCCCTCCGCCTCCGCCAGGTGGGCCAGCAGGGCATCCACCACCCGGGCATCGAAACGGCTGCCGCGGCCCAGGGCCAGCTCCCGCAGCCCCTCTTCCCGGGAACGGGCGGCCCGGTAGGGGCGGTGGGAAATGATGGCGTCGAAGACGTCGGCCACGGCGATGATGCGGGCTTCCAGGCAGATGTCCTCGCCCGCCAGCCCCTGGGGATAGCCGCTGCCGTCCACCCGTTCGTGGTGCTGGTGCACCATGTCGGCGATTGGCCAGGGAAAATCGATGCCGCACAGGATTTCGTAACCCACCTGGGGGTGGTAGCGGATGATTTCCAGTTCCGGCGGCGACAGCTTCCCCGGCTTGCCGAGAATGTCGAGGGGGACGGATATCTTGCCGATGTCGTGGATACGGGCGCCCAGCTGCAGCCCCTGGCGCTGCTCTTCATCAAGCTCCAGGCGGCGGGCGATGGCCTCGCACAGGGTCGCCACCTGGTTCTGGTGGCCGGCGGTGTAGGCGTCCCGCTTCTCGATGGCCAGGGCGATGGCATCCACCGTCCGGCTGAAGGAGGCCGCCAGCTGGGCGCTGTGGTGCAGGGCCGCTTCCTGGGCGGCGCGCAGGGGCGTCAAATCCTCGTGGGCCACCACGGCCCGGATCGGGCCGCCATCGTCGGGGAAAGGGGAAACGGTGAGCAGGAACCAGCGCCGCTCCGTGGGCGAGTGGCAGGGATACTCGATCTGGAACTTGGGCGACCGCCCCTTGAGCACGGCCCGGATGCCGCCGGCAATGCGGCGGGCCAGTTCCATCTCTTCGGCACTGCACCGGGCACAGGGCTGGCAGCCCTGCATGCCGTCGAGCAGTTGCAGGTAGTTGAGGCCCAGGCCGTAGCCGGGGGAACGGCCGCAGTTGCTGTCGGCGAAGCGTTTCCAGGCCTCGTTCACCGCCACGATGGTGCCCGCTCCGTCGAGCAGGGCGATATGGGCGGTCATGGCGTCCATGATGGGCCGGAAGCGGGCTCCGGCTTCCTCGAATGGCGGCCTGGCAACGGGCTCCCCCAGGGACGGGAGGGGTTCGCAGAGTGTCATGATGGCTTGGCCTATTACTTATGGCTTAGTTCATCATACGCCTTTGATGCGGCCAAACCAGCCCTTGCGGTGGCCGCCCGGCGGACTAGAATGCGGCCCGTTGCCCGGCCGCCCGGCCGGCTCCCCAACCTGCCCGGCAGCACCCGGAGAACGACCATGAAGATCAACGACATTCCCCTCGGCGGACGTTTCGTCCTGGAAGGCCAGACCTACGTCAAGACCGGCCCCATGATGGCCCGCGGCGAAGGCGGCGAAACCCGGGTGGTGCCCCGCTACATGGTGCTGCAGGCCGCCGACGGCGCCGTTGCCGGCACCCCTGCCGCCGCGGCGCCGGCGGCGGACCGGGCCGCCCTGGGCCAGGCCTGGTCCCGCTTCTACGCCGAATGCCGCCAGCTGGTGCCGCCCCAGGCCCAGGGCCAGCTGGAAGCCGCCCGGCAGCGCTTCCTCGCCGCCAGCGGCCTGGAGGACGGGCAATAGGGCCGGCCGCGGGAAATGCCGGGAGCGGAAACAGGACGGAAGGGAAAAGGGACGGCGGAAATGAAAATGGACACCCGGAGGTGTCCATTTTCTGAAACTTGGCGCGCCCGGCGCGATTCGAACGCACGACCCCTGCCTTCGGAGGGCAGTACTCTATCCAGCTGAGCTACGGGCGCAAAAGGGACGGCAAGAATACCCGGTTTTTCCCCGGGCGTCCATGCCCGCCCTTGGGATCACTCTGACTTTGCGGATATAATTCGCCCCTCGCACCCTCCCCCCGGCATGAAATAAAAGGAATTTTCCCCATGGCTGACCAACAAAACCACTCCAGCAAGTCCATCATGTACTGGTCGATCGCGATTGCGATCGTCCTCATGGTGGCCCTCGTTCCCCTGTCCAAGCTGGGCAAGGGCACCGCCGGCGGCGCCAGCGCCGAAGACGCCGATGCCCGCATCGCTCCCGTGGCCAAGGTGGCCCTGCAGGTGGCCAGCGCCGCCGCTCCCGCCGGCCCCGTCGATCCCAAGGCCACCTACAACGGCGTCTGCGCCGCCTGTCACGCTTCCGGCGCTGCCGGCGCTCCCAAGGCCGGCGACAAGGCTGCCTGGGCTCCCCGCATCGCCGCGGGCAAGGACACCCTGTACAAGAACGCCATCGGCGGCAAGGGCGCCATGCCTCCCAAGGGCGGTTCCAGCCTGAGCGACGACGACTTCAAGAAGGTGGTGGATTACCTGGTCGGCCTGTCCAAGTAAGCCGCGACGGACCGGAGCTTTCCGGTCCCGCAAAAAAGGGCGCCGGATCGCAAGATCCGGCGCCCTTTTTTCATGCTGCAGCGGCCTTCGGGTTGGCCGCGTAAACCTTACTTCTTGGCGGGTTCGGCAGGCTTTACTTCGGGCTTGGCGGCCTCGGCCTTTTCAGCCTTCTCGCCGGCCTGCTCGGCCTTCTTCTCCACCTTCTTGTGGCCGTGCTTCACGGCCGGCTTGGCCTCGGCCTTCACTTCCGCCTTCACTTCGGCCTTCGGTGCTTCCACCGCAGCCTTGGCCGGTGCGGCAGCAGGCGCCGCAGGCGCCGCAGGAGTAGCGGGGGTGGCCGGCGTGGCGGGAGCCTGGGCGAAAGCGGTACCGAAAGCAGCGAAGAGGGCAACAGCGATGAGGTTCTTGGTCATTTCTCTATCTCCTGAAATTTGGCTTGTCCTTCCG
>NZ_JAOTRW010000015.1:0-4031 GCF_030247495.1 Azospira sp.
GGGGCGGCAGGCGCTCGGCCTCGTGGGTGCAGGTGAAGGCCAGTTTGGCCTGGATGGCGGGCAGGTCGGGCACGGAACGGTCTCCAAAGGCATCGCAGGCGGTGAGGCCGGCGAGGAGCAGGAACAGGAGGACGTTGCGTGCCACGGGGAGTCAGCGCTTGCGGATCGGCATACCGGAGGCCGGGTCCAGGCCTTTGTCCCGAGCCAGGCGGACGATCAGGTCATCCGTGGGCTTGGGGGGCGGCACATTGGCCTGGAATTCGGTGCGCCATTGCAGCTTGCCGTCCCAGGGTGGCAGCTTGGCCGGCGGCAGGGGAACGATCTCGTCCAGTTCCGGAACCACCGGGTTGAGGTACGAGTAGGCATGCAGGACATGGCCGATTTCCTGGTAGCGGCGGCTACGCTCTTCGTCCTTGGGTAGTGCCAAGTAATCCAATTTATCAGAGGGGGGGGGAGCTCTAAATCCATCTTCTAAAGCTAAAGCTGCTATGTCATTTCCTGCCTTGACGCCGAGTTGGAATGCCTCGACAGCCTCTGCGTAGCTCCCCTTCCCTTGTAGGTTGAGGCCCAAGGCCAAAGCCGCCTTGCCATGCCCTTGCTCCGCCGCACAGCGGCGCATCTGGCGGGCGATATCCGGGGCGGCATCAATGGGCGCCAGCTTCTCCGCCACGTAGTACTGGGCATGGGGATTCCCTAGGTCCGCCGCCTTGCGGAAGTACTTCAAGGCCAGGTCCGGGTCTTCCTTGACCCCCATGCCGTTCTCCAGGAAATGTCCCAGGTTGTAGTAGGCCATGGGAACCCCGGCTTTCAGGAGGGCGTCGTTGAAATCGAGCATTTCTTCCACGGTGCCGTCGAACTTGCCGCCGGAAATACCGTTGATCAGGTTGAACAGGGCCTTGTGGTGGCCCTGAGCGGCGGCGATACGGTAGAGGCGGCCCACCTCCCGCTCCACCACCGGGTCTTCCTTGACCAGATTCTCCCGCTGCAGCCAGCGGGCGTAGTTGAAGAGGCTGTCGGCCTCCGGCGGCAGGGGCGGCAGGCGCTCGGCCTCGTGGGTGCAGGTGAAGGCCAGTTTGGCCTGGATGGCGGGCAGGTCGGGCACGGAACGGTCTCCAAAGGCATCGCAGGCGGTGAGGCCGAGGATGAGAATAAGGATGAAAAAGGGAGCACGCATGGTTAATCCAAGTCGGAAACGTCTGGGCTGCCTCGGTAGAATTCGGTAAGAGAGGCTAAAGGGGTAATGCGGTTAGAGCGGTTGTCTTTGTTTTTTTCCATAATTTTCTGCCATGTCTTAAACACAGCATCCAGTTGGTTCATCTCTTCCGCTCCAGTTTTTTTGGTATGCAATCCCCATAACTGCTGCCGCAGCGGACGGGTGATTTCCGGCCGGTCCTGGACCAGGTTGAGTTCGCTATCCACCTCCATGCTGCGGGTGTTGATGTTGGCGCTGCCCAGGGTGAGGAAGGTGTCGTCGATGAGCATCAGCTTGGCGTGGATGTAGACGTCGGTCCAGGGCTTGCCATCGGGGGTATCGGGGGCCACCAGGGTGCAGACGTGCACCTTCAGCCCGGGGCGGTCCTGGGGCAGGACGGTGCGTTCCTTGCCGCTCTTCTTGGCGCGGCGTACCGCTTCCCTGGTGGCATCTCGCTCCTTTTCGGCAGCCACGGTGGCGTCCCGGGCGGTATTGGCCTCTTGCAACAACTTCATGTGGTCATCGCCGAAATGCCCCCACTGGCGTCGGGCGGAGGCATTGACCTTGTCTTCCAGGCCTGCCTGGCGCTTCTTTGCCAGTTCCAGGTTCTGCTCCCGCAGGTCTTCCTCCTCGGCCCGGGCTACCGCGGGAATGGTGTCGGCCCGCCCCAGGGAGTCGAGCATGCGGTAGGTGTTGGTCACACCCGAGCCCATCCCCTCGTCATCGGCATTGGTGATGACGAAGAGGTACAGGCTGCCGTGGGTTCCCGGATCCCGCCCGCCCCGGCTCTGGGCCAGGGCAGCGGCGCGGATTTTTTCAGCCAGGGGGGGCCAGCGGAAATACTGGTTTTCAATATAGATGTAGCGAGTGGCGTTGTTCACCGCCTGGAGGTAAGCCTTCTTGATGTCCTCCCGACCATACTGGGGTTGGGTGCGGAGCACCTGGCACACCGAGGGGGCGCCGCCTTCGCAGCGCACCGGGTATTTTTCGAATGCCGGCGGCGCCAGGGTTTCACCGGTTTCCTTGGCCCAGGCCTGGGAAAAGTTGCGGAACAGATCGCCTACCGCCGGACCGGTAAGCTTGCTGGAGAAATCCTGACGGGGCCGTTTGCCGTTGCGGCCCCGGTTGGCGGCATAAGGGTGGCAGCTGTGGGCGCTGGTGTCCCAATACTCGTCGAGCATGTTGTGCCCCATGAGAAAACCCACGGCATTTTCGGGGTCTTCGTAATCGACCAGGACCATTTTCTGGTGATGGCTGGGCGCGGAGGCAAGCGTGGCTTTAGCCTTCTTACTCAAGCCCTTGTCTTCATGATCCCGGGCCGCAATAGCCTTGCGATCGGCGGCAGAGAAGCCCCGCCCGACAAAACGGATGTTGGCCTGGGCGGTGTCATCCATCCCCTTGGCGGATTTGACCGCCCAGTCAGCGACCTTCTGGTCGGTGTCATAGCGCAGATACCATTCCTGGTCATAGGCATATTGGGCATCCGTACTCGTGGCTGGTTGGTCGCTCAGGGCAACCGCGCGGCGACCGGGTACGTTAGCTTCACCGGCAACGCCTCCCGTAACGTTGATACCCAGCCAGAGAGGATCGACTACATAACTGAGCACCCGCACCTGGGCGCGCTTGCCGACCCGCTCCAATAGCTTGCCGATGGCGGGTGAGGCGCCGTCCCGGATGAAATGCATGGATGGCTGAAAACCCCAGCAAATGATGCAGACAGAATGCTTGGCCCTCTCTATGGCACGGTGAATCTCGCCGAAGGCTGCTTCGCCATTGACGAGTATTTTCAATGATGCCGGCAAGGGGCGATATTCCGCCTTTTGGACGAACCAAGGCGGGGTGATGCTTGCAGAGTTGGTCTGGTTCTGGGCAAGGGGAACGACAATACACGGGCTGCTCATGGATCAATCTCCCTCCTGAAGGGAATTGGTCAGGGTGGAGGCATAGACGCTACGAGCTGCATCTGCCGGGTCGGTGGCCCCCGTCTCCGGACTGGCACCGGCTGCATAACGGTGGAACCCCTGATTGGCTAGGTCGCCCTGGTCCGGATTGGTGTAGTCGTTGGGAACCGGAATGTCGTAACTGACCCCATTGGCCAGTTCCAGCTTGTACTTTTTAGTCACTACCGCATGATCGATCGGCAGGCGGCCGCTGTCGTCCATTACGCCTTCTTTTAGGAGGGCACCATCGGCAAAGAGCTTGTAGGGCATGCCAGCCCAAGCGCTCTTCATGCCCATGGGAGCATGATCGAAATTAAGCACTAGGGGGGTCTTGAATGCTCCTTGAGGAAAATCCGGGTGCGCCGCATTCATGCTCGTCGGTCCCTCGATCTTGTAGTCCCCCGCTTGGAAACTGGCCGTGGCCGGGCAGTGGATGTCAATGTTGCCGCCGGCGATCTTGATGTAGGCGCCGCCGCAGGCGAAGGTGATGTGTTCCTTGGCGTTGGCGAAGATGCGGTCGTCGCTGGAGATGACCGTCAGGCTGTCGTCGCCGGTGATCTCGATGCTGTCGCTCTGAGCCTGCATCTCCACCTTCCCCCTGGCGGCATAGAGCTTGATGGCGGTCTTGTCCTTGACGCCCTGGACGAAGAGGGAGATGGACTGGCCGACGTTGTGGATCCAGCGTCGGGCTGTGCTCTGGTTGGTGTCCCGGGCGGAGACCTGGTCGAAGTTCTGCCCCGTGGCAAAGGTGGCGGACTGGGGGGTGGCGAGACCGATCCCGGCCACGGCGCTGGCGACGAGGATGGGCTGCTGCCCGGCTTCGTCCGGCTGTTCCTTGGCGCCGCCCTTGTGCTCCGGATCGGTGTTGCTGCCCTTCTCCCAGGCCGCCAGGGCCTGCT